>CAYLGY010000018.1:0-35610 GCA_964383325.1 uncultured Rhizobiaceae bacterium | reverse complement strand
TCTCCCCCGAGCATGATCCTTGCCCGCAAAGTGGGTTCCACTTTCCGGGGTCATGGTTTCCTGTTGGAGCATGATCCTTGCCCGCAAAGTGGGTTCCACTTTCCGGGGTCATGGTTTCCTGTTGGAGCATGATCCTTGCCCGCAAAGTGGGTTCCACTTTCCGGGGTCATGCTCTAGACCGAGTAGACCTTGCTCCCTTCACGCGCACACAGCCATGAGATGATCGCTATCCGTTCGCTGCTTTTCAATTTCGCCTTCTATGCCTCGACGCTGGTGCAGATGATCCTGTTCACGCCGGTCTATTTTCTCTTGCCGCGCCGCAGGGCCTGGTTCGTGCCGAAATTCTGGGCGCGATCCAATCTCTGGCTGCACGAAAAGCTGGTCGGTGTGGAGATCGACATTTCCGGGCAGGAGAACCTGCCAGAGGGCTCCTACATCCTCGCCCCGAAGCATCAATCATCCTTCGATACCTATGCCTTCCTGCCGGACATTCCGGACGCGCTCTATATCCTGAAGCGCGAGCTGACCTGGATCCCGCTGTTTGGCTGGTATGTGATGAAGATGCGCATGATCGCCATCGACCGGGGCAGCCGGTCAAAGGCACTCAAGCAGGCAGTGGAGCAGGCGCGCGAGCGCATGGCCGAAGGCCGCCAGCTCATTATCTATCCGGAAGGTACCCGCCGGCCTCCGGGGGCCGAGCCGGCCTACAAATACGGGATCGTCGAGCTTTACCAGCGTCTGCAGGTGCCGGTCGTGCCCGTCGCCCATGTAGCCGGCCTCTACTGGCCGCGCCGCAAATTCATGCGCTACCCCGGCACCATCCGGGCGCGCTACCTGAAGCCGATCCCACCCGGCCTCGACAAGGCAACATTTCTGGAGAGGCTGATCGCGGAGACGGAATCGGCCTGCGACCAATTGCTGCTGGAGGCGGCAGATTCACCGAACCCGCCACCGCTTCCGCCAACCGCAATGCGCAGGCTGGCCGAGTTGCGCGGCTCAGGCGGGAGCTGAGCGAAGGCGTTCCGCCACGGTTTCCAGCCACAGATCGCGAATCCCGAGCGCGCGCAGATGGTCGACCGTGGCAAGAACATATTCGGGATTGGGTCCGGAAACGCCGGCCGAGTCGCGAATGGCCGCGACCGCCTCATCGATCGCCAATGCACCGGCATATTGCCGATGCGTCCGGTCGGCGACATAGGTCAGCGCCGGAACGCGCATGTTCCTGCCGATCTGCACCTTCAGCCAGCGTTCCTTGTAGACCTGGGTGACCTGTTCGCGCTCGCGCAGATAGGCGATCACCTCGTCGCGCAGATCTCCCGGGACACGAAATGCGAGGCCGGCGCAGGAGCCGCCGCGATCGAGCCCAAGCACGAGCCCGGGCCGCGCCATCGTTCCCCGATGGACGTGGGAACGGATGCAAAGCGCGCGACGATAGCCGAAAAGCTGCGCCCTTGCGGTCTCGACATGCGCGAAACCGGGCCGCCACATCAACGAGCCATAGCCAAACACCCAAAAATCGCCCATAGCTGCAGTCCCTCGGAATTCGGGACAAAGCGATAGGCCAAGATGACCGGCATTTCAACGCAACAGGGATCGAAGGGTGGAAACACCCGCAAATTCGCAATTCTGGCCGGCAGCATCCTTCTGGCCATCCTCGCCTATACCGGCCTGTGGTACTATCTTGCGGACCGGATCGACCGGCAGGCCGCAGCGGTCCTGGCCGACCTGTCCCGCGAGGGTTTTCGCGCCGTCTGCGCCGGTCAGCAGGTCGAAGGCTATCCGTTCCGCCTCGGCCTGCATTGCACTTCGATCGACTTCGAAGATTCCCGTCGGGGAATCGCTTTCACCGCCGGCGAGCTGCGCACGGCTGCACAGGTCTACCGCCCGAAGCTCGTCAACGCGGAACTGGCCGGAGGCGGACGCCTGACCTTGCCCGGGCTCGGGGAGGTCCTCCTTGACTGGCAACAGGGGCGTGCCAGCGTCCGGCTCGCAAGGCCGTTGCCCGAACGGGTTTCGGTGGTGATGCGGGACGTGACTGGAACAACCGCCGCCACGTCGGCGCTGTTCGAGGCGGATGCGGCACAGCTGCATCTGCGCCCCAACGGCAGCGATCTGGACCTCGCCGCGAGCCTCGACGCCTTGCAGGTCGTCAAGGGGGATGGGGAAATGGGCAGCGCGTTCGGCCTCCTCATCGACGCGACGGTGGCGGAGGGCGTGCGATGGCTGGGCGCGCCGGATGGCAGCCTGCGCGGCCGCAATGCCGTCTTCCGGCAGGTGCGGCTGGATCTCGGCGATGAAGGCAGGGCAGAGGCAAGCGGCACCATTGCAGTGCGCGGCGACGGTCTCGTCGATGCCGACCTCACCTTGCAGATCGTGAATGCCCGCAATGTGGGCGCTGTCCTTGCCGAATTGCTGCCGGGCGCCGCGCCGTCCATCCGCATGGCCGCGGACAATCTCGCCTTTCTCGGCGACGGTGCCGAGATCCCGGTCCGGATCGAGGCGGGCCGGATCTTCGTCGGGCCATTTGAAGTGGGCGCGCTCCTGCCGCTACCCTGAGCGCGGCCTACTCGCCCGGCAGATCGGCAGCGTGGCGCCCGAAATCCGGAGCCGCCGTGTCCTGACCGGCTTCGATGATCGACCGCCGGATTTCGCGCGTTCGCGTGAAGAGCTGGAACAGCGCCTCGCCATCTCCCCAGCGAATGGCGCGTTGCAAGGCAGCGAGATCTTCGGAGAATCGCGCCAGCATTTCGAGGATCGCTTCGCGGTTCGCCAGGCAGACATCGCGCCACATTGTCGGGTCCGAAGCTGCAAGACGCGTGAAATCACGGAAGCCGGAGGCGGAATATTTGATGACTTCCGACTTGGTGACGGTTTCGAGATCGTCGGCGGTGCCGACAATGTTATAGGCGATGATATGCGGCAGGTGCGAGACGATGGCGAGCACCCGATCGTGATGGGTGGCATCCATGCGGTCCACTTTCGAGCCGCAGGCCTGCCAGAATCCCGCCAATCGCTCGACTGCCGCGGGATCGGCCTCCGCCGCCGGCGTGAGGATGCACCAGCGGCCCTCGAACAGGGACGCAAAACCCGCGTCCGGTCCGGATTCCTCCGTACCTGCAATCGGATGGCCGGGGATGAAATGCACATTCTCGGGAACATGCGGCTGCATGTCGGCAATGACGGATTCCTTGGTCGAACCCACATCGGTCAGGATCGCGCCGGGCTTCAGCGCATGCCGGATGGCGGCGGCAACAGAACCGCACGCGCCGACCGGCACGGAAACGATGACAAGATCGGCATTGCGCACGCATTCGGCCGGATCGGAATGATAGCTGTCGCCAAGCCCCAGTTCCCGGGCACGCTCCAGCGTCGTGGCGCTGCGCGTGGAAATGGCGACATGCCCGGCGAGACCCTCGCGCCGGATGACATGCGCGAGTGAAGAGCCGATCAGTCCGATGCCGATCAGGGCGATGCGGTCGAACATGGGAGCGGGGTCAGCCATTCAGAAACTCGCCCAGGGCCGCGATCACGCCCAGATTTGCCTCCTCCGAACCGACGGTCATCCGCAACGCATCCGGAAATCCATAGGAAGCGACCGACCGCAGGATGAAGCCGCGTTCTCCCAGAAATGCGTCGGCGGCGGCGGCGGAGCGGCGCGTGTCCCCTTGCGGGAAGTGGATCAGGATGAAATTGCCGACGCTGGGCGTCACCCGCAGGCCAAGCCCGCGGATCTCGCGGCTCAGCCGGTCGAGCCAGTGCAGATTATGCTCGATCGAATGTTCGACATGGGATTTGTCCGCCATCGCGGCGATGCCTGCGGCAATGGCCATGGCGTTGACGTTGAACGGCCCGCGAACCCGGTTGAGCGCATCGACGATCCCCGTGGGCGCATAGAGCCAGCCGATGCGGAGGCCTGCAAGCCCGTGAATCTTCGAAAAGGTCCGCGTCATGACGACATTGCTTGCCGAGGACACCAGCTCGATGCCGGCCTCGTAATCATTGCGACGGACATATTCGGCATAGGCTCCGTCGAGAACCAGCACGACATTGCCGGGCAGGCCGGCATGCAGGCGCCGGACCTCGCTGAGCGGCAGGTAGGTGCCGGTCGGATTGTTCGGATTGGCAAGGAAGACCATCCTTGTGCGCGCCGTCACCCGCTCAAGGATCGCATCGACATTCGCGGTCTCGTCGACTTCGGGCGCGACCACCGGCGTGGCGCCTGCCGCCCGGATCTGGATCGGATAGACCAGGAAGCCATGTTCGGTATGGATCGCCTCGTCGCCGGGGCCGAGATAGACATGCGCCAGCAATCCGAGCAGTTCGTCGGAACCATTCCCGCAGACGATATTGGCCGGATTGAGCCCATGAGCCGCGCCGATCGCCTCGCGCAGTTCCGTGGCCGCGCCGTCCGGATAGAGCGAAAGTTTCGACCCGACATTGCGGCAGGCCTCGATGGCAGCTTCCGGCGGGCCGAACGGGTTCTCGTTGGAAGAAAGCTTGTGCAGCCGGGTCATGCCCGCCACGCGGTCCCGACCCGGGACATAGGCAGCGATTTCGAGGATGCCGGGGCGTGGAGCGGGCAGGGATTTCGTCATCGGAGCGTCTTCCATATGCACGGACAAGGGATTGGCATGCAGGCCTCGATTAGAGCCTTTCTTGTTGAAATGGAAGCGCTTTGATGGCGCCGGCCCCCCATTCGGGCGCGCCATTCGCGCCGGCAGGGGCTGGAGCCATGCGGTCATGCATCTCTGCATTGCGTTGACGCGGCGCGCATTCGATCCTATGAATTGGCCGGTAGATCCGTGGTGATTTGGGCCGGTCGGCTTGCAGCCACGTTAAACAAGTTGCTAAAAGGGCCGCGGCAGAACCGGCTTTGCAACTGCGAGCCGGTTTTTTGTCGCGCAGGAGAGCCTGATGACCCGCAAGGCGCCGGATTACATGACCAGCGAGGCCAATGCCCCCCACAGCCCGGTCCTTCGCTTCGGCGCCGACCAGCCCTTGCGCCTCGACGCCGGAGTCGAGCTTGCGGGCTTTCAGATCGCCTATCAGACCTATGGCGCGCTCAATGCCGACAAGTCGAACGCAATTCTGGTCTGCCACGCGCTTACCGGCGACCAGCATGTGGCCAGCATCCATCCGGTCACCGGCAAGCCGGGCTGGTGGAGCACGCTGGTAGGTCCGGGCAAACCCATCGATACTGACCGGTTCTTCGTCATCTGCTCGAATGTCATTGGCGGCTGCCTCGGCTCCACCGGGCCGGCATCGGTGAATGAGGCGACCGGCGTGCCCTACGGGCTTTCGCTGCCCGTCATCACCATTGCCGACATGGTGCGGGCGCAGGCCATGCTGGTCGACCATTTCGGCATCGACCAGCTTTTCGCCGTGATCGGCGGTTCCATGGGCGGCATGCAGGTGCTCGAATGGGCGGCAAGCTATCCCGAGCGGGTCTTCACCGCCATGCCGATCGCCGCGGCGGCGCGGCACTCGTCGCAGAACATCGCTTTTCACGAGGTCGGCCGCCAGGCGGTCATGGCGGACCCGGACTGGTGCGGCGGGCGCTACCTGCTCGAGGGAAGGCGCCCGGAAAAGGGCCTGGCCGTGGCGCGCATGGCGGCGCATGTGACCTATCTGTCGGAGGCGGCGCTGCACCGCAAGTTCGGCCGGAGCCTGCAGGACCGGGAACGCCTGACCTTCGGCTTCGATGCCGATTTCCAGATCGAGAGCTATCTGCGCCACCAGGGCATGACCTTTGTCGATCGGTTCGATGCGAATTCCTATCTCTACATGACCCGGGCGATGGACTATTTCGATATTGCCGCCGATCATGACGGCATGCTTGCGGCGGCGTTCATGGGGACGAAAACGCGCTTCTGCGTCGTATCCTTTACCAGCGACTGGCTGTTTCCGACCTCGGAAAGCCTCACCGTCGTCCGCGCGCTCAATGCGGCGGGCGCATCCGTGTCCTTCGTGGAGATCGAGACCGATCGCGGCCATGATGCATTTCTTCTCGACGAACCGGAGCTTTCCTCGGCAATCGAGGGTTTCGTCCGGTCCGCGGCACGGGCGCGGGGGGTCTGAAGCCATGAATGACGGCATGGCATCCCCGCGCGTCGATTTCGACGTCATCGTTTCCATGATCCCGATGCGGGCGAGGGTGCTCGATGTGGGATGCGAGGACGGTGCTCTCCTGGAGCGGCTGGAGAAGGAGCGCGAGATCGACGGACGCGGCATGGAGCTTTCGCAACGCGGCGTCAATGCCAGCGTGGCGCGGGGCCTGTCGGTGATCCAGGGCGATGCGGACCGGGATCTCGTCCATTATCCGAGCAAGAGCTTCGATTACGCCATCCTGTCGCAGACCCTGCAGGCAACGCGCAATCCGAAGGAAGTCCTGCTGGAACTGCTGCGGATCGGCGAACGCGCGATCGTCTCCTTTCCCAATTTCGGCCATTGGCGCGTGCGGCTCTCGCTGCTCTTCAAGGGCAGGATGCCGGTAACGAAGCAATTGCCGCATCGTTGGTACGATACGCCGAACATTCATTTCTGCACGATTCGCGATTTCATCGCCCTGTGCGACGAAATCGGCGCGAAGGTCGAAATGGCGACGGCCCTCGACGTGAACGGCAAGAAGATTCGCTGGTCGATGCCATGGTGGTTCTGGAACCTCTTCGGCCAGCAGGCTGTCTTCATGCTGCGCCAGGACCCGCCGGCGCAATCGCGGAAGGATTGAGATGCGGGAACTGCACCGGCCGATCCCGGCCATTCGATCCCGGCTCGCCATGCGGCGCTACGGATGCGGTGCACGTTCTGACCGTCAGTGCCGGCATTCCGGGTTTCGACATTGACTTCTCCACGTCACAGCCCGCACCTTGCGGGGATGCGCTGCGACATTGCCGAATTGCGGGACTTCTACGCGACGACACTCGGCCGGCAGGCCGAACAGTCCATTGCGATGGCCCTGTCCGCGGTCTGGACGGCCATACCGAATGAACGACTGGTCGGCCTCGGCTACGCGCTGCCCTGGCTCGATCGCTTTTCCGGTGGCTGCGAGCGGGTCATGGCCTTCATGCCGGCAGGGCAGGGGGCAATGGCCTGGCCCGTGCGCCGCCCCGCCGCGACGGCGCTTGTCTGTGACGAGGAGCTGCCCTTGGCGGATGCGGCAATCGACCGCATGCTCGTGGTCCATGCCCTGGAGCACAGCGAAAACCCGCGCGAGGCGTTGCTCGAGGTCTGGCGCGTACTGGCTCCGGGCGGCCGCCTGGTCCTTGTCGTGCCGCATCGCCGCGGGCTGTGGGCGCGATTCGAGCACACGCCTTTCGGCACCGGCCGGCCTTGGTCGCGCAGACAGCTTACTTCCCTGCTCCAGGAAACCGGCTTCACGCCTGTGCGGTGGGCGGACGCCATGCATTTCCCCCCCTTCCGCCGCCCCTCGCTCCTGAAGTTTCATCCCGTGCTCGAGCGGGCCGGGCGCCGGTTCTGGCCGATCTTCTCCGGCGCCATCATCGTCGAGGCGGAAAAGCGCCTCTACCAGGGATTGACGGCACCCGCCAGCCGCTCGCGCCGGGTCCTCGTGCCGCTGGCAACGCCGCAGGGCGTCTGACAGCTGGCGATGCCGGGCCGGTCGGGCAGTCATTCCCGACCCAGCGCCGCGATTCCGGGCATTGACGAATCCCGCTGCAGGCGTCACTACTGCCGACATGACCCTGCAGATCGAACAATTCATGTGCCGCAGCGACAATTTCGGCGTGCTGGCGCACGATCCCGAAAGCGGCGAGACCGTAGTGATCGATGCGCCTGAAGAAGCGCCGATTCTCGCTGCGATCGAACGGACAGGCTGGAAACCGGACCGGCTCCTCATCACGCATCACCATGGCGACCATGTCGCCGCGAATGAGGCGCTCAAGGCGAGATTCGGCCTTGCCATTCTCGGCCCGGAAGCGGAACGCGACCGAATTCCCGGCCTGGACCGCGGCGTCAGCGATGGCGAGCGGCTGCGCCTTTGCGGCGAAGAGGTCGTGGTCATCGCGACGCCGGGACATACGCTGGGCCATGTCGTCTATCATTTCACGGGCAGCGGCGTGCTCTTTGCCGCCGATACGCTGTTCTCGCTTGGCTGTGGCCGCGTCATCGAGGGGACCATGGCGCAGATGCATGCCTCCCTGGAACGGCTGAAGGCCCTGCCGCCGGAGACCGTGATCCATTGCGGCCATGAATATACAAGTGCCAATGCGGCCTTCGCCCTGTCGGTCGATCCCGACAATCCCGCGCTGCGGCAGCGGGCGGCGGAGGTGGAGGCCGCACGGGCCGCAGGCCGGCCGACCCTTCCGACCACGCTTGCGGCCGAGCTTGCCGCCAATCCCTTCCTGCGCGCGCATGACCCTGCCATCCGGGCGCGGCTGCAAATGGAGGATGCCAGCGATGGCGAAATCTTCGCCGAACTCAGAAGGCGCAAGGATGCATTCAGGGGTTGACGCGGCGGAGGCCGACCGGATCATTGCCGCGCTTGGCCTGCAACCCCATCCCGAAGGCGGCTGGTTTGCAGAAACCTTCCGCGATGCCACGGCCGGTGGCGCCACCCATTCGACGGCGATCTATTTCCTGCTGCGAGCCGGAGAGCAATCGGCATGGCACCGGGTGCGCAATGCTGCCGAAGTCTGGCATCACTATTGCGGGGCAGCCCTTGAACTGGAGATTTCCGCGGACATGGAAACCTCGATGCCGCTTGTTCTCGGCAAGGACCTGATGGCGGGGGAGCGACCGCAGCAAGTGGTTCCCGCGGGCTGGTGGCAACGGGCCCGGAGCCTCGGGCCCTGGACGCTGGTCGGCTGCACGGTCGCGCCGGGCTTCGAATTCGACCAGTTCGAGATGTGGCCGGAGGCCCGGGCGACCTGACATTTCCCGGTTCAGGAGAGCGAATCCTGCGGGCTCGTCGCTTGCTGCGGTGCGCGTCTTGCCGCCAGCATTGCCCCGCCAGTGATCAGGGCGCAGGCAGCGAGCAGCGACAGGGTCGGCGCGGCACGGCCGGCCGCGATCAGCAGGAAGGTCGACAATAGCGGCGCCGAATAGCTTGCCGCGCCGAGCAACTGGATATTGCCATGCTTGACGCCATGATCCCACGCATAGAAGGCGGCGCCGACCGGCATCAGGCCCAGCGCCGCGACGGCAAGCCACTCCGCCGTGGATTGCGGCCAGATGGTCTCTTCCAGCAGCAGGTGGCAGACCAGCGACAGCGCCGCCGTCGCCAGGCAGAACCAGGCCACGATGGTTGTCGGGACGGCGGCGAATCGACGCGACAGCAGCGAATAGGACGACCAGATCAACGCGCATGCCGCCGCCATCGCATAGCCATAGGCGTAGCTTGCGTCGAAGCCGAAACCGCTGCCGCCGCTGACGATCAGGGCCGTGCCCGCAAGGCCGAGCAACGCACCGCCAATATGGTTCCAGGCCAGCCGCTCTCCGGGCATGAGCGCGGAACCGAGGACAATCAGCAGCGGCCAGAGATAGGCGATGAGGCTGGCCTGCGCGGCCGGGGCGGCGCGAAGGGCGGTGAAGTAGAAGAAGTGATAGCCGAACAGGCCGCCAATTCCGACCAGCCACGCCACGACCGGGACCGCCGGCCTTTCGGGGCGCGCCGGAGAGAGCAGGAGGAAAAGGAAGCCCGCGGCGGCGCCGATTGCGAAGGTCATGGCGGACAGGAGAAAGGGCGGCACGGAGCCGGACGCATCGGTAAAGAGCGCAAGCATCGACCACATCACGATGGCCGCGAAGCCGATCAGCGTTGCTTTTGCCATGCAGATTCCCCCCGGAAACGCCGATCGTGTTCGATGCGGAAAGCGGATCGTCCTGCCGAGCACCTGGAAGCTACGTGACCCGGAGGCGGCGAAGATGCACAGGCGCGGCGCCGGCGTCAATCATCCAGGGAAAATCTTGTCGCGTAGAGCCGCACCGGGCCGATCTCGGTTTCCACCGTGGCCCGGACGGGCGCATGCACGCCCGTATCCCCGACCGGCGCGAATTCGATCTCGATGCGCTGCTTCTGCCGCATGAATTCCAGCGCCCGGCGGCCTTTCCGGTATCCGGATACAGGTTCGAAGCCCGCCTTGCACCGCACGACATCGCCCTTGAATCCCTTCGTCGAGAAAGGCCGGATGCCGGCAAAGGACAGGGGAAGATCAACCCGGATCTCGCCATCAAACGCCCGAATCGTCCGGTTGCACACCTCGCGCGCCGAGGCTGCGCGGATCAGGGTTCCGGAGATCGGGTCGAGGGCCGCCGCCAGATCCGCGGCATCGAGCGGCACCCAGTCGCTGCCGCGCTTGCCGAGCGGCGGCCGGTTCTCGGCCGAGGTCACCCTGCCATTGCCATAGCGGATCACGGTTGCCTTTTCCTGTCCGCGATGGAAATAGTTCAGCAGATATTGGTCCGGCTGCATCGAATCCCCTGACAGACGTCCGGTGACGCGCGTTCGCGCATCGGTGCGGTCGAACAGCCGCGCAAGACCCGCGCTGCGGATGCGGCCCTCGATCTGGTACTGGTCGCCGGTAAATGTGGAGACGAAGCTCGAATCGGCAACCTTGAAGCCAAGATAGGAAATGCGATACTCGGCGCGAAACGTCCGTGGCGCCTCGAGAGCGTGGGCGCCAAGGGGCGCGAGCAGGATTGCAACGATCAGGGACCGCATTGCGAGGCGCATCTTCACTTGTCTCCTTGTTCCTTTCGCCAGCTTCGCCGCCAGTCTGGCCCTGCCGCGCTGAATATGGGCTGAATGGCTGATGGCAGCATCGCTTGACGCAAGCCCGATTTCTTACTATGGAAACGCGACTTTTCCGTGAGGTCGACCAGAATCTGCTGCCGCCGTCCAGATGCGGCTGGCGCGGGGTCGTCACTGTCGCGGGTAACACGAACCATTGGAAGGCTGACCGAGATGTCCCGCGCTTGTGAACTGACCGGCAAGACCGTGATGAGCGGCAATAATGTAAGTCACGCGAACAACAAGACCCGCCGCAAATTCAACCCGAACCTTGTTCATGTGACGCTGATGTCCGATTCACTCGGGCGCAGCTACCGGTTCCGGATCTCGGCGCACGCGCTTCGCTCGGTCGAGCATCGCGGCGGGCTCGATGCATTCCTGCTCAAGGCCGATAGCGGCGAGCTGTCGCAACGTGCCCGGCTGCTGAAGAAGCAGGTGGCGCAGAAGGCGGCCGAGGCCAGCGCGGCCTGAACGCGCTGACCGCAAGCCTCTTCAGCTGGTTCCATCACCCAGGATAAAAAAATGTCTGCATCCCGCACGAGTCATTTGCTGCCATTCATCGCGATGATGATCATCGTGATCGGCGCGTCCAATTACCTTGTCCAGTTTCCCTTCGAGCATTGGGGCCTGGGGGAGGTGCTGACCTGGGGCGCGTTCACCTATCCCATCGCCTTTCTCGTCAATGACCTGACCAATCGGCGCTTCGGCGTGGCCGCCGCGCGGCGGGTCGTGCTGACTGGCTTCGTTCTGGCGGTCGCCCTGTCAGTCTGGCTGGCCACGCCGCGAATCGCGCTTGCTTCCGGCTCGGCCTTCCTGATCGCGCAATTGCTGGACGCGGCAATTTTCGATCGCTTGCGCCGCAAGCCCTGGTGGCAGGCGCCGCTGATCTCCTCCATGCTGGGCTCGCTAATCGATACGATCGTGTTCTTCGGCCTCGCCTTCTCGGCTCGCCTTGCCTTCATCGACAGGCTGACGGGTCTGCCGGATGGTTCGCTCGGCTGGACGGTTTCCCTGATGTCGCTGGAAGTACCCCTCTGGGTGTCGCTGGCCCTGGGCGATCTTGCGGTCAAGCTGGTGATCGCCCTCGCCATGCTGGTGCCCTACGGGGTGCTGTTCTCCTTGTTGCGAACCGACGGCGCCGGTTCGGCGAACCTGAATTCGAGATAGAGATTGCGCTGCAGGAAGGACTGGTTGTCGTCGGAGAGGACGGCGAACCGCACATGGCCGTCATCATCCAGCCACGCATCGACGGCTTCCATATTGTCGATCTGGTAGCGCATGTCGGCGAGGAGCAATTCCTCGCCGTCGACCGTCGCGCCGGCGTGAATCTCGTCGAGCGGGATCCGGCGCAGGCGCATTCGCACGCCTTCTGACATGTTGAAGCTGCGTTCGACGACCAGCAGATCGCCATCCGGCAGGAACACGGCGTCGGTAAGGGCAAAATTTCCTTCGCGCCGCACCTTGAAGATCCCCTTGCCGGGACTTTCCAGGATCGCCGCAAAGAGATTGCCGTCCGGATCGAGGCTGCGCTCGGTAAGGACGATGAGCGCGCCTTGCAGGGGCGAATCGGCTGGCGCCCGGGCAAGCGCCTCGAACCCGGCATTGCGGCGCAGCTCGTGGCGGGGAATCAACGGGTCGATGCGACCTTGCTCGGCAGGAGCGCGGCCCTCTGCAAGCCGGTAGCGGACAATGCGATGGTCGTGCTCGAAGCCGACAAAGGCGGTGTCACCATCGAGGTGCAGGCTTTCGGCATCGACCTCTTCCTTTGCCTGGGCCGGCTTCCCGGATGGGCCGGCGATCGGGTGCATGCGGACATCGGCAAATCCGGCCGGCCGTCCATCCGCATGCCGGTCGATCCGGCCGAACATCCAGTAGCCGGTATCCGTGACCGCAACAAACTCGCCCTGCCTCCCGGAAAAGCGAAAGCCTGAAATGGAGCCGAACTCCGGCGAGCGCGACCGCAATTGCAGCCCGCCGATGAACTCCACCGGACCGAACCGGTGCTGGTCTGCGCCGATCCGGAACTGTGCAACCGGAATGGCGTCCACCTCGACGGGAATCGATCCGTTCGCCCCGGCCAGCGAGGCGCTCACGGCGAGTTGAAGCGGCAAGAGCTGAGCGAGGAGGCGCGCGCGGCGAATTCTGCCCATCACGCACGCCGCCGCGAGGGTTGCTGGCCATGCTCCTCGGCGAACAGCGCGGCAAGCTGTTCCGTCATGGCGCCGGCAAGTTCCTCCGCATCGACGATCGTGACGGCCCGGCGGTAATAGCGGGTGACGTCATGCCCGATGCCGATGGCAATCAGCTCGACCGGCGAGCGCCGTTCGATCAGCTCGATCACCGCACGCAGATGGCGTTCGAGATAATTGCCGGGATTGACCGACAGGGTCGAATCGTCGACGGGCGCACCATCGGAAATCATCATCAGGATGCGGCGCTGCTCGGGTCGCGCGATCAGGCGGCGATGGGCCCAGAGCAGGGCCTCGCCATCGATATTCTCCTTCAGCAGCCCTTCGCGCATCATCAGGCCGAGATTGCGGCGCGCCCGGCGCCACGGAATGTCGGCCGATTTGTAGATGATATGGCGAAGATCGTTCAGGCGTCCGGGATTGGCCGGCTTGCCCGCCTTCAGCCATGCCTCCCGCGATTGCCCACCCTTCCAGGCACGGGTGGTGAAGCCGAGGATTTCCACAGCGACTCCGCAGCGCTCCAGCGTTCTTGCCAGGATATCGGCGCAGGTGGCCGCCACGGTGATCGGCCGGCCGCGCATCGAGCCGGAATTGTCGATCAGCAGCGTGACCACCGTATTGCGGAATTCCATGTCAGTTTCCTGCTTGAAGGAAAGCGCCTGCATCGGGTCGATGATGACCCGGGTCAGGCGGGCCGGATCGAGCACGCCCTCTTCCAGATCGAAATTCCACGAACGGCTCTGCTGCGCCATCAGCCGGCGCTGCAGCCGGTTGGCGAGCCGGCCGACAACGCCCTGAAGATTGGCGAGCTGCTTGTCGAGAAAGGCGCGAAGCCGCTCGAGCTCTTCCGGATCGCACAGCTCCTCGGCGCCTACCGTCTCGTCGAATTCGGTCGTGAACACCTTGTAGTCGAAATCATGCCCGAGCTCGGTCAGCGCATGGTCAGGACGCCGGGCCTCGCCCGGAGTCTCCAGTTCCTCGCTGACATCGCCGTCACCCTCATCGGCGGCGTCGCTGTCGCTCGCCTCCATTTCACCCTGCTGCGGGTCCTCGCCACCTTCGTCCGAATCCTCGGTCTGGCTCTTCTCGTCGCCCGCATCGGTTTCGTCTCCGGCCTCGGACGGCTCGCTGCTCTGGCCGGATTCATCCTCGCTGTCCTCGGGATTCTGCTCGTCATCGCCGAGTTCCTCGGCCATCTCCATCGCCACGAGCATGTGGCGGATGATCCGGGCAAACGCGCCCTGGTCCTCGAGCTTTTCTTCCAGTTCCTGCAGGTCGCCGCCCGCCTTCTCCTGCACCCAATCCCGCCACAACCGCACGGTGGATGCAGCGCTTGGCGGCGGTTCGGCGCCGGTCAGCACCTCGCGCACCATCATGGCAATGGCCTGGTCGAGCGGCGCGTCGGCACGCTCGCTCACGCCGGCAAGATTGGCCCGCGCGAAACGGTCTTCATGCATCTCTTCGAGATTTTCCGCGACGCCCGGCAACGCGCGGGCGCCGATCGCCTCGATCCGGGCCTGCTCTACCGCATCGAAGACTGCGCGAGCCTGGGCGCCCTCCGGGGCAAGCCTTGCATGGAGGCCGGCATCATGCCTGGCGCGGCGCAGCGCCATGGCATCGCCGATCCCCCGCGTCACGGCGATATCGCGCCGCGTCGCCTTGCGCGGCAGTTCCGGCAGCCGCACGAGATTGCCGCTCATGGCCGGCTTGTCGCGGCTGAAGGCCACTTCGATTTCCCGATCGCCGGCGATTGCCCGCACGCAGGTCGAAATGGCACGCTTCAGCGTATCGGTCTCGTTCCGATTCCCGCTGGCGATCTTGCGGTTATCGCCTGGTCCGGCCATGATTTCCCGTCACGCCACGGCCATTGCGGCAGGCGATTCGGGCAGCTCCTGCCCGAAAGCGCGCTGATAGAATTCCGCAACGACCGCACGTTCGAGCTCGTCGCACTTGTTGAGGAAGGTCAGGCGGAAGGCGAGGCCGATATCCTGGAAGATTTCGGCATTCTCCGCCCACATGATCACGGTGCGCGGACTCATCACCGTGGACAGGTCGCCATTGATGAAGGCCGAACGCGTCATGTCGGCCACGCGAACCATGCGGCTGACGATCTCCCTGCCCTTCTCGTTCTGGTAATGGCGGGCCTTGGCCTGGACGATGGCCACTTCCTTGTCGTGCGGCAGATAGTTGAGCGTGGTCACGATCGACCAGCGGTCCATCTGGGCCTGGTTGATCTGCTGCGTGCCATGGTACAGGCCGGTCGTGTCGCCAAGGCCGATCGTGTTGGCAGTGGCAAACAGGCGGAAGGCCGGGTGCGGGCGAATCACCCGGTTCTGATCGAGCAGGGTGAGGCGTCCCGACGATTCGAGCACGCGCTGGATCACGAACATGACATCGGGCCGGCCCGCATCATACTCGTCGAACACCAGCGCCACATTGTGTTGATAGGCCCAGGGCAGGATCCCGTCGCGGAACTCGGTGACCTGCTTGCCTTCGGACAGGACGATGGCATCCTTCCCCACGAGGTCGATCCGGCTGACATGGCTGTCGAGATTGACGCGCACGCAGGGCCAGTTGAGCCGGGCCGCGACCTGTTCGATATGGGTCGACTTGCCGGTTCCGTGATAGCCCGAGATCATCACGCGCCGATTATAGGCAAAGCCGGCGAGGATCGCCCGCGTCGTGGTCTCGTCGAAGAGATAATCCGGATCGACGTCGGGAACATGAGCGTCCGGCGCCGAATAGGCGGGGATGACCATGTCCGTATCGATTCCGAAAAGTTCACGGGCTGAGACCGTGATGTCGGGCAGATTCGAGATGTCGCGATCGACCTTGTTCATAATGCCTCCGAGCGAAACGTCGTGACTGGCCCCATGCCGCAGATGCAGGGGCGTTGCCGGCCGACGCCGCGATTAACAGAAACCGGCCTTCCGCAACAGCCGATAAGCCTGGATGACCTCGCGAAAGCGTTCCTCCGAACCTCTGTCGCCGCTGTTCGTGTCCGGATGGTGGCGTTTCACGAGTTCCTTATAACGAGTCTTGATCTCGGCGCCAGACGCATTCGGCTTCAGGCCGAGCGTATCGAGCGCCTTTGCCTCGAGCGGCCGGGGCTTGCGCAGGCTGCGGGCAGAAGCCGGCATTTCCTCGAACAGCCCGAAGGGATCCCCGATGCGCCGGAAATAGCCGGACGAACCCGACCGCAGCCTGGCCATGAAGGGCGAAGCCGCGATGCCCTCGCCATGATTGCCCATTACCCAGGTCGGCCGGTGGCCGGTCAGCGCGTCCTTCTGGAAGCGATGAATGTCCGGCTCGGCAAGGCCCGAGAAATAATTGTACGAGCGGTTGTACTGGCGAACATGGTCCACGCAGAAGCGATAGTACTCACCCTCGCGATGCCGGCCCATCGGGGCGCGATGCGTGCCCGCCCGCCCGCAATCGTCCCATTGGCAGCGCGGCTCGTCCGGAGACTCCGCCTCGTGCCCGGTGCGACAGATCCGGATGCTGTCGAAGAATTTCGAGTTCGGGTTCATGCCTGCAATTATGGCTGATTTGCCGGTCGAGACAAGAATTGACATTGCCGCAGAAAGCGGATCAATCTCCGCGCTCGGCTACGGTGCACCGCATATGGGATCAAAGCTCGCAAATGTCCATGGCGAAACGCATAGAATCGAAGCTCAGGCAGGCCTTTCATCCGGACCGGCTGGAAGTCCTTGACGAGAGCCACAGGCATGCCGGCCATGGGAGCGCAGATGCGACATTCGACGGCCAGGGCGGGACGCATATGCGCGTGCGGATCGTCGCCGCCGCCTTTGCCGATATGGGCCGCGTAGCACGCCACCGCGCCGTCAACGAGGCCTTGCGCGAGGAGCTGGAGGCCGGGGTTCATGCGCTGGCGCTGGAAATTGCCGCGCCCGGCGAGAAAGTTCGCTGGTAGTCACGCAGGCTCGGCAGGCCGGATCCGCAGCTTGACGATCCGGTTCCGGTCGCGCCGGAGCACCGTGAAGCGCATGCCGTGAAAGGTGAAGGCCTGCTTCTCCTCCGGGATGGTCTGCGCCTCATGAATGACCAGGCCAGCAATCGTTGTGACTTCATCATCGGGCAGCGACCAGTCGAGGGCGCGATTGAGATCGCGAATCGGCACCGAGCCGTCCACCACGACGGACCCGTCCGCCTCCTGGCGCACGCCCTGCACGTCCAGATCGTGCTCGTCGGCAATCTCGCCCACGATCTCCTCAAGGATGTCTTCCAGGGTTACCAGCCCTTCGACCTCGCCATATTCATCGACGACGATGGCGATGTGCGCCTTCCGGCGCAGAAAGGCATTGAGCTGCATCTGCAGGGAAGTGGTATCCGGCACGAACCAGGGCTGGGAGGCAATCTTCATCACATCGATGCCGGACAGGTCGCCGCCGGCCTCGAGCAACGCCCGCAGCAGATCCTTGCCATGCAGGATGCCGACAATATTGTCGGTGGTCCCACGCCATAGCGGCAGTCGGGTCACCGGGCTTTCGGCAACCTGGCGCAGGATCGATTCCAGCGGGTCGTCGGCATTGATCATGCGCATGCTGGTGCGGTGGATCATGACATCCGACAATTCGAGCTCATTGAGGTCGAGCATGCCGCCGAAGCGATCGCGCTCCGACTTGACGAATGCCCCCTCCCGGTGGAGCACCTCCACCGTGCCGCGCAGCTCCTCATGGGCGCTCAGCATGGGCTGCCCCTGGCGCAGGTCCTGGCCGAAGAGGGACAGGATGCCCCGGACAAGGAAATTCACCGCGGTCGAGGCCGGGCCGAGAACCATCAGGACGATCCGCACCAGGGGAGCGATTGCCATGGCAGACCGGTCCGGATTGGCGATCGCCCATGATTTCGGCAGGACTTCCGAGAAGATGACCAGGACCACTGTCATCGCGACGGTCGCGTAGAAGACGCCCGCATCCCCGAACAGGCGCAGCAGGACCGAAGTTGCCAGCGCGGAAGCGAGGATGTTGACCAGATTATTGCCGATCAGCAGCGCCCCGATCAGCCGGTCGCGATGGGCGATGAGCTGGCGAACGAGCCGGGCGCGCGGATTGCCGCCTGCTTCCAAGGAATGCATGCGCGCCCTGGAAGTCGCGGTCAGGGCCGTCTCCGAGCCCGAAAACAGGGCCGAGAGGACAATCAGACACAGGATTGCGCCACAGGAGACCAGCAGGGAGGATGTCATTTTCTCAAGCACTCCTCGAGAAAGGCGAGCAGATCGGCCGGTGCAATGTTGCGGGCAAGAAAGGACTTGCCGATGCCGCGCGTCAGGACGAAGTTCAGGCTGCCGCGCGACACCTTCTTGTCCTGTGCCATGAAGCGCATCAATTCACCGGGCTCAGGGGTCGGGCCGGGAATCTGCCGCGGATGGACCGGCAGTCCGACGGCGCCGAGATGCGCCTCCACCCTTGTGGCATCGGACGGATCCGCAAGCCCGAGATGCGCGGAGAAACGGTGCGCAAGGACCATTCCGATGGCAACGCCCTCGCCATGGACCAGCCGCTCCGGATCATAGCAGGTTGCCGCCTCGAGCGCATGACCGAATGTGTGGCCCAGATTGAGCAGCGCCCGGTCGCCGGATTCCCGCTCGTCGCGCGCGACGATGGCCGCCTTGGCGCGGCAGGATTCGGCAATGGCGCGCCTTCTCGCCGCACCCTCGCCGCCAAACACTTCCTGCCAGTTCGCCTCCAGCCAGGCGAAGAAATCCGGCCGGTCGATCAGCCCGTACTTTACGATTTCGGCATAGCCGGCCCGCATTTCCCGGGCCGGCAAGGTATCGAGCGCGCCCGTGTCGGCCAGCACGAGGCGCGGCTGGTGGAATACGCCGACCAGGTTCTTGCCATGGCTGGCATTGATGCCGGTCTTGCCGCCGACCGAACTGTCGACCTGGGCGAGCAGCGAAGTCGGCACCTGGATGAAGTTCATGCCGCGCCGCGCAATGCCGGCGGCAAAGCCGGCAAGATCACCGATCACCCCGCCGCCAAGGGCAAGCACCACATCGCGCCGTTCGAGGCGATGATCGAGGATCACGTTCACGACCTGCTGCAGCTTCTCGAAACTCTTGCTTCTCTCGCCGGCCGGCAGGATCAGGCAATGCCGGCCGAGCCCAGCACTGGAAAGGGATTGCGCGAGCCGATCGAGATGATGCGGCGCGACATTGTCGTCCGTGACGACAAGCACCCGGCATTCCGGCAGGAGCGCGGCAATTTCCTGGCCGGCCCGATCGATGAGCCCGGCCCCGATGAGAATGTCGTAGCTGCGTTCCCCGAGCGCGACGCTCACCTTCTCTGGTCGTTCCTCAACCATGTTCGGCTTTCCTTCCTTGCGATCCCGCATCAAGGTGGCGACACAGCGCATCGAGCACTTCCTGCACGGTCACGTTCTTGCGCTCATTGCGGGACTCCACGGTGATGTCCGCCAGCGCATAGACCGGATAGCGCAGGTCGATCAGCTTCTGCATCGTGCCGCGCGGATCGGCGTTCTGCAGCAGGGGCCGGTTCGGCTTCCGGCTCACCCGGCCCATCAGCGTGTCCAGATCCGCCTTGAGCCAGATCGCAATGCCGCGGCGGGCGATCGCGCTCCGGGTCTGCGCATTGACATAGGCGCCGCCGCCGGTCGAGATGACGCGCGGACCTTCCTTCAGTAGCCGGTCGATGACGCGACATTCCAGCGCCCGGAATTCCTCTTCGCCGTACTGGCGGAACAGTTCCGGTATGGTCATTGTCGAAATTCGCTCGATTTCGTGGTCACTGTCGACGAAGGGCAGGCCGAGCACCTCCGCGACCATCCGGCCGATCACGGTCTTGCCTGCCCCCATCAGGCCGACAAATACGAGATTGCGCGTCCCCAGCGCCGCGACGAGCTGCTGCGGATCCGAGCGGCGGGGGTGGGGCGTCTGCGTCATTGCTGTTTCCTGACCTGGCGTTGTTCGACATGAATTGGCGGCCTGCGTCAAGCCTTGGCCGGGGGTTGGCGGTGGGTGCTTGCAATGGCCGCATTGCCATTCCATAAGTCAGCCTGAACGCGCAATGGAATGATGACGGGATGCCGAGCCTGATCAAATTGCTGACCGTTCTGGCCCTGCTTGGCGGAATTGTCTATGGTTCGATGGTGGTGCTGGTCATGCTGGTCGAGCCGCGCACCGGAGAAATGACGGTGCGCGTTCCCATCGAGGGCGTTGCGCCGGTAGGCGACTAGCGCCTGCGTTCTAGTTTGCGTATGATCCCGGCGAAAGAGCGGGTTCCACCTTCCGGGATCATGGCCTGAGCGGAGCTGTGCAGGGTTCATGAAACTTTCGCGTCCGGCGGGCGGTTCCCTGTCGATCGAATCCTTCCTGGAGATGATGAGCGCCGAACGGGGCGCGAGCCTGAATACGCTGGACGCCTATCGCCGGGATCTGGAGGATGCGGGCGCATTTCTCGGACGGCGGCTTGCAGAGGCCGGCAACGAGGAATTGCGGGAATATCTTGCGAGCCTTGCGCATCTCGCGCCCGCGACCCAGGCGAGAAAGCTTGTCACGCTGAGGCAGTACTACCGGTTCCTGCTTACCGAAGGGTTTCGCGAGGATGATCCGACCGCGCTGATCGACGCACCGAAAAGCCGGCGTTCCTTGCCGAGGATCCTCGACACGGACGAAGTCGGCCGCCTGCTCGATCGAGCTGCGAAAGAAGCGGCCGATGCGGATGCCTCCTCGGGCGGCGGGCAGTCTGCGGTGCGGCTGCGGGCGCTGATCGAGGTGCTCTATGCATCGGGGATGCGGGTTTCGGAACTGGTTTCCCTACCGGTGGCCGCCGCGCGGCGCGATGAGCGATACTTTACCATTTCGGGCAAGGGCGGGCGCGAGCGGATCGTTCCGCTGTCCCCGGCTGCCCGGGAGGCTTTGCAGGAATGGCTTCGATTGCGCGACGCCGTGCCGGGCTGGAAGGATTCTCCATGGCTCTTTCCAGCCGCTTCCGTCGGCGGACACCTGCCGCGCCAGGTATTCGCGCGCGAGCTGAAGGCGCTGGGCGCCCGGGCAGGGGTCGCGGCGACCAGCCTGTCGCCGCACGTCCTTCGCCATGCCTTCGCCAGCCACTTGCTCGCCAATGGGGCGGACTTGCGCTCCGTGCAGCAATTGCTGGGCCATGCGGATATTTCGACGACGCAGATCTACACCCATGTGCAGGAAGAGCGGCTGATGGAGCTGGTACGCGAGCACCATCCGCTTGCCGATTGAGGACATGATGTTTATGTGAGGGCCATCCAGGTGCCGGCGGCGGCTCTTGCCGGGCGGGACCAAGTCAGGCTGGTTCAGTGTTTCATGCATCATTATCTCGATTTTGAGAAACCCATCGCCGACCTCGAGGGACAGATTCTCGAGTTGAAGAAGATGAGCGAGGCCGGCGAGGCAGTGGATGTCGCCGATGAGATCGCCCGGCTGGAAAAGCGGTCGCGCGATGCGTTGCGCGATGTCTACAAGGCGCTTACCCCCTGGCAGAAGGCACAGGTCGCCCGTCATCCGGACCGGCCCCATTGCCTCGACTACATTCGCGAGCTGTTCACGGATTTCACGCCGCTTGCCGGGGATCGCAAGTTTGGCGAGGACCATGCCGTCATTGCCGGCTTTGCGCGATTTGGTGGCCAGTCCGTCGCGGTGATCGGCCAGGAGAAGGGCAATGACACGACCAGCCGGCTGAAGCACAATTTCGGCATGGCCCGCCCGGAAGGATATCGCAAGGCCGTCCGCATCATGGAGCTTGCGGACCGGTTCGCCCTTCCGGTGATCACGCTGGTGGACACGACCGGCGCCTATCCGGGAATCGGTGCCGAGGAGCGCGGCCAGGCCGAGGCCATTGCCCGCTCCACCGCGGCCTGCCTCGGGCTGCGGGTGCCGATCGTTTCGATCATCCTTGGCGAAGGCGGTTCGGGCGGGGCCATCGCGCTGGCGACGGCCAACCGCGTCTACATGCTGGAGCATGCGATCTATTCGGTGATCTCTCCCGAGGGCGCCGCGTCGATCCTGTGGCGAGATCCGACACGGGCGAAGGATGCGGCGACCAGCATGAGGATCGTGGCGCAGGACCTGCTCGACCTCGGAATCATTGACGGCATCATCGAGGAGCCCCTCGGCGGGGCGCATCGCAATCCGCAGGCGGTCTATGCCGCCGCGGGCAAGCGCATCACCGATGCGCTGAAGCTGCTCACTTCCGGGGGATTCGACCTGCGCGAACAGCGGCGCGAGAAATTCCTTGCCATCGGACGTTCATTGTAGGATCCGTTGAATTCATGCCCTTGCCGCGCGCGAGGGATGTTCGTGCATGCCGGTTCGTGTACAATCCGTTAAGGGATTCTCAAGATGCACGGCCTAGAGTATATTTTGTTGGCAGTCGGGTGGGTCAGAGCGAGCGACAGGAAGTTTCGTCGATGAGAGCCGGTTTACTTGCTGCAGCAGTGGCGATCGCGCTTGCGGGCTGCCAGGCCTCGCTGGAAGATCTGGCGCCACGGGAAAATGCGCCCTTGCCGCCAAAGCTCGTGCAGCAGATGAAGGCCAAGGGCATGACCCGGCACTCGCCGATCATGATCCGCCTCTTCAAGGAAGAAGGGCAGCTCGAAGTCTGGAAGCAGAAGGATAACGGCCGCTACGATCTCGTCACGACCTACGACATCTGCAAATGGTCGGGCAAGCTGGGTCCGAAATTCCGCGAGGGAGACCGGCAGGCGCCGGAGGGGTTCTACACGGTCAAGCCGTGGCAGATGAATCCGAAATCAAACTACTATCTCGCCTTCAATATCGGCTATCCGAACGCCTATGACCGTCACCATGGCCGCACCGGCTCGCATCTGATGGTGCATGGCGCCTGTTCGTCCGCCGGCTGCTATTCGATGACGGATGAGCAGATCAAGGAAATCTACGCCTTCGCGCGGGATGCCTTCCAGGGCGGGCAGACCGAATTCCAGATCCAGGCCTTTCCGTTCCGCATGACGCCGCAGAACATGGCGCGGTATCGCGACGACCGCAATTTCGAGTTCTGGCAGATGCTGAAGGAAGGCTATGATCATTTCGAGATCACCCGCGTGCCGCCCAAGGTCGATGTCTGCGAAGGCCGGTATGTTTTCAACCGCATCGCCGAAGGGGCGCGTTTCTCGCCGGGGGCCGCCTGCCCGGTACCCGCTCCGCCCGAAAAGCTCGTGACGGCCTATGCCTCGCATGCCACCAGCCAGTCGGCGGCCATTGCGGAAGCGATGTCGCGCGGCAAGCTGAAGCCACCGGCGCCGTCCATCCAGGGCATCGAGGAAGCCATCCTGGTGGCCCAATGGTCCGCCGCACGCGCGCGGGGCGAGAAAGTTCCGGCCAGGCCGCCCAGCCTCGGAACGCCGGCAACGGCGATTGCAGTCGCGCCCGCAACGCCTGCTGCAGAACCCGCATCACCGCCGGCACTGGCGCAAGCGCCGGAAACGCAGGGCGAGCCCGAGAAGGTGCCGGCTGCGACCGCCTTCGCGCCAGAGGAAGGCACGGCGGATGCCGGTACAGGCAAGAAGAAGCGTGGGCTCTGGTGGAATCCGTTCAAGTGACCGGCGAGATCACTGCGGCAGTCTATGATCTGCGCGGGCTGAAATGTCCGCTGCCCGTATTGAAGGCGCGGCGCAAGCTCGAGGGCATGAATCCGGGCGAGTATTTGTGGCTGGAGACGACCGACCCTATGGCGGTCATCGACATTCCGGCATTCTGCAATGAAAGCGGCCATCGGCTGGTCGAGACGTCGGCCATTCCCGAGGGCGGCATGCGGTTCCTGATCGAACGGGCGTAAACCCCGAACGAGCGGCGGATGCTTGCCTGCATGGGCGCGCGCAACACCGACCGACCCGCACGCACTTCCCGTTCCGGCATTTCGGTTCCCGCATCGCCCGGCCCAATCGGGCGGAAATCAACGCGCATGCGGCGGGCAGCTGGCGCGCATTGACGGGCTGGTCCCTCGAATCGGGGCTGGTACGGGCATTCTGCGGCAATGTTCCTGCCTGTGGAAGCTGGTAGCGCAGGCCAAGGGCGGCGTATTTCAGAACATCAAGGAATGTTGACACGAGGAGTGGACCTCTTTATCCTCTAAATAGAACAGTGTTCCGATAATTGGAACAAATTGGGAGGACTACCAGGTGAAAGACATCATGGCCAATGGAGCAGATTGACCGTACTGACAGAGAATCTTTCAGCATAAACGAGAGATCCACTGTGTTTTGACAAGGGTTGAACGGCATCCAATCGAACAACGCAAAAGTAATGATTCAGTACTGAGTCCTTGGATGCAGTTTCGGGGTAACGGGAAGAGCATGCAGTTCTTATCAGGATTGTCGCTGGCAACCGGACAGGTGGTCATTGACGAGGCTTCGAGTGAGTTTCCGTTGTTCCCGCCAAGGATGGAGGGCTTCCGGCGCGAGTCCGATCCGCAGACCCCGCTGCCGCTGGAAGTCGGGTTCGACTATGCTTCCGTGGATCTGGACCTGTTTCAGCAATCCGGCCGCATGGGTTCGCGTGGCCTCGATGCCTGGTCGCAACTGATGCCGCCCCTGGCAGCCGAAACCAATCTCGGCGAAGGCAACACGCCGCTGATTCGCGTTGACAGCCTTCGCAAATGGCTGGGTTTCGGGCCAGATGTATATATCAAGGATGAAGGACGGAATCCGACCTGGTCCCACAAGGACCGGCTCAATCGCTGCCTGGTGAGCGCGGCGAAGATCTCGGGCGCGCCTGGAATCGTGGTCGCGTCCTCCGGCAATCATGGCGCGTCGGCGGGCGCCTATGCCGCCGCGGCGGGTCTGCCCTGCATCATTCTCGGCAGCGCGTCCGCGCCGCTGGCGATGCGGCGCCTGATCAGCGCCTATGGCGCGTCCGCCCTTCTCGTGCCGAGCGACCGGCGCTGGAGCCTCCTCTGGCAACTCTACCAGGAGACCGGTTTTCATGCCGTCAGCAATCTGACGCCCGAAGCGCATACCGGACATGCATTCGCCTCGGAGGGGTACAAGTCGATCTCCTTTGAAATCTTCAGGGATCTCGGCGCCGTTCCTGCGGCCGTCTTCGTGCCGACGGGCTATGGCGAGCTCATCTATGGAATCTGGAAGGGCTTTTTCGAGTTGCAGCTGCTCGGCCTCACTGCGAGCGTACCCAGGCTCTATTCCTGCGAGCCTTCGGCGCTCGGCCCGCACTACCGCGCCATCCAGGCCGGCGGAGTGCTGCGCGCGATCCAGGGGCCCAATGAATCGACGCGTGCGCTCTCCATCGGCACGACCGTGGGCGGCGTGCGCTGCCTGAAGGCGTTGCGCGAAAGCGATGGGGATGCCCTCGCGGTCAGCGATGCCGAAATGCTGGCGGCGCAGCGTCAGCTGGCGACAAACGGCCTGTGGGTCGAGCTTGCCGCAGCGGCAGGCGTAGCCGGGCTGAAGCAGCTTTGCGGCAGCGCCCTGGCGCCCGACGGGCCTGTCGTGTGCATTTCCACTTCACCCGGCCTGAAGGATATCGGCCTCGATATCCATGACGAGGAAATCCCGGAAATCGATGGGAGCCTGAAGGAAGCGAAGAAGCATCTTCGCGACCGGTACGGCCTTTCCCTTCCAGATTAGATGCAGGATGGCGATGTCTGAGATGGCAGTAGGCGACAAGAAACCGACGGGGGTCGGCGCTTCCGTGCTTCGCAAGGAAGACGAACGGTTCCTTCATGGCAAGGCGCGATTCGTTGCAGATCTGGCGCTGCCCGGAATGGTGGATATCGCATTCCTGCGCAGCCCCGTGGCCCATGGGCGGATCCGTTCGATCCAGGGGCCGGAAGGTTCCGACGGCCGGCTGTTCACCGCCGGGGACATGAAGGGAGTCGCCCCCCTGAAGGGAAAGACCAACGTGCCGAAGCACAAGATCGTCACGCAGCCCTTCATGGCCAGGGAGAAGGTGCGGTTCGTCGGCGAGATCATGGCCCTGTGTATTGGCGATACGAGGGCCGAGGCTGAGGATCTCGTATCGCAGCTCGACGTGGACATCGAGCATCTGCCAGTGGTCGTCGATCCCGAGGCGGCGCTGGCGCCCGACGCCCCGCTGCTTCACGAGAGCTGGAACACGAATCTCTCCATGGAGACGTTCTTCGATAGCGGGATCGACGAGATTGTCCGCACGGCGCCGGTCTGCGTGCATCGCAAGCTGTACATGGCCCGGCAGGCCATGGTCCCCCTGGAGGGCAGAGGCGCCGTCGCCCATTGGGACGATCGGGAGGAGGCGCTTGTCGTGTATTCCTCCACCCAGTCGCCGCATCTCGTTCGCAACGCGATCTGCGAGTGCCTGGGCCTTCAGCAGCGGCAGGTGCGAGTCATCGCGCCCGATGTGGGCGGCGGCTTTGGATACAAGTGCCTTGTCCATCCGGAAGAAATCATCGTCGCCTGGGCGGCGATGCGCCTGAAGCGGCCGGTCCGCTGGCTCGAGGACCGGTTCGAGCATCTCACCGCCGGGGCCTGCGCGCGCGAACATCATTATGACATCAAGGCCTATGCGGACGAGACCGGCCGCATACTGGCGATCGACGCCGTCCTGACGACCGATGCCGGCGCCTATTCCGTCTGGCCGCATACCAACGGTTTCGATGCCATCCAGGCGAGCGGCATCATTCCCGGACCGTATGACATTGGCGGCTACCGGGTCCGGACGCTGACGGTCGCTACCAACAAGCCGTCCCTGTCGCCCTATCGCGCCGTCGCACGGCCCAGCGCCTGCTTTGCGATCGAGACCATGATGGATGCGGTTGCGAGGGCAGTCGGAAGATCGCCCGTGGACGTGCGGCTCGCAAATCTGGTGACGAGCGACATGATGCCCTACCAGTCGATTGCCGGAAAGGAATTCGACAGCGGCGACTATCCCGCCTGCCTGCGCATGGCGCGGGAGATGATCGAGAACCCGCCCGAGCCTTTCGATGCCGGCAACCGCCTGATTGGCGTCGGCTATGGCATGTATACAGAGCATACCGCGGTTTCGACGGAAATGCTCTCGAAGGCGGGCATCACGCTCATGCCCGGCTATGAGCAGGCGACAATCGCCTTCCTGCCCGATGGCAGCCTGGAGGTGCGTGTCGGCGTCCAGTCCCACGGCCAGGGAATGGAAACGACCATGGCCCAGATCGCCCATGAGGTGCTGGGCATCGACATCGCGCAGGTCATCGTCCGGCACGGCGATACCGGGCGGTCGCCCTATTCGACCGGAACCTATGCTTCCCGCGGGATCGTGATGACCGGCGGGGCAGTGGCGGCCGCCTGCGATACGCTGGCCGAGCGGCTCAAGCGAATCGCGGGACACATCATGCAGACCGATCCGGCGAATATCCGCCTGGAGGGCGGTCAGCTCATCGGTCCGAACAGCTCCCTCTCGATCGAGGAGGCCGCGAATATCTGGTACTTCCGGCCCTACGACCTGCCCGACGACATTGTCCGGGACGGCATGGAGGTCACCGCAGGCTATCGACCGGATGGCGACAAGGGGCCCTTCGCCTATGCCGCGCACGCTGCGCGAGTCGCCGTCGACCCGGAAACGGGGCTGGTCGAAATCCTCGATTATGTTTCGGTCGACGATTGCGGTACCCGCGTCAATCCGATGGTGGTGGACGGCCAGGTACTTGGCGGAATCGTGCAGGGCATCGGGACGGGCCTTTTCGAGGAGGTTCCGTTCGACAGCGAGGGGCAGCCGCTCGCCACGACCTTCGCCGACTACGCCATGCCGACCCCCGCCGAGATCCCCCTGATCCGCCTCGCGCACATGGAAACGCGTTCTCCCTATACCCGCTTCGGCGTCAAGGGAGTCGGAGAGGGTGGAGCGATCGCGCCGCCCGCGACGATCGTCAATGCCATCAATGACGCCCTGCGTCCCCTGGGCGCGGAGCTTCACGCAGTTCCGGCGTCGCCGCGAAGGGTGATGGAAGCCATCCTCGCGGCGGAAGCGGGAGGGGCGGGACAATGAAGGCATCTTCATTCGAGTACATGCGTCCCGATACGATCGGGGACGCAGTCGCCGCTCTGGCCGACAGCGACGGGGGCGGTCGCATCCTGGCGGGCGGGCAGTCGCTCATGCCGATGATGAACCTGCGCCTCGTGGCACCGGAACTGCTCATCGACATTGGCGCGATCAGCCAATTGCGGGACGTCCACCATGCGGGTGATGAAATCCGTATCGGCAGCCGGATCACCCATGCCGACATCGAGGATGGCCTGATCCCGGGCCGCAGTGGCGCGATGCTCTCCTTCGTTGCACGGGATATCGCCTATCGGGCCGTCCGGAACCGGGGCACGGTGGGCGGCAGCCTCGGACATGCCGATCCTGCCGCCGATTGGCCGGTTGCGTTCGCGGCAATCGGCGCTTCGATCTGCGTCATGGGCAAGGGAGGCGAGCGCTTCATTCCAGCCGACGAATTCGTGCTCGACACCTTCACGACGGCGCTTGAACCGGAAGAACTGATCGTTGGCGTGCGCATTCCGGACCTCTCGGATGCGGCTAGATGGTCCTATGTCAAGATCCGCAGGAAAGCGGGCGCATTCGGCGAAGCGCTTGCGGCGGTCGTGACGGATCGCGAGCGCGGCGTCAACCGAGTGGTGATCAGCAGCAGCCATACGGGCGGACCGCGCCGCGTCTCCTCCATCGAGGCGCTGCTGGCGGAAGCCCAGGGCGCGGATGCGGACTCGATTGGCGCCGCGGTCGATGCGCTGGCGCCCGGTATCGATCCCTACAATCACCGCCTGCACCTTGTTTCCCTGCAACGGGCCCTTTCAGAGGTGGTCGCATGACGAAGCTTTCGCTTACAGTCAATGGCAAGGCAATTTCCGCGGAACTGTCGCCGCGCATGAGCCTCGCCGATTTCCTCCGGGACAAGCTTTCGCTTACCGGCACCCATATCGGATGCGAACATGGCGCCTGCGGCGCATGCACCGTGCTGCTCGACGGCAAGCCGATCCGGTCCTGCATTGCGCTGGCCGTCTCGTGCGAAGGCGCGTCAGTCACCACGATCGAGGGATATGACGACGATCCCCTGATGGCCGAGCTGCGCGAGGCATTCCGTGAGGAGCACGCCTTGCAATGCGGCTATTGCACGCCCGGCATGCTGGCAATGGCGCGCGACCTCGTCCAGCGGCTCAAGACCGCCGATACGGACGTCATCCGCCGCGAACTGGCGGGATGCATCTGCCGGTGCACCGGCTATCGCGGAATCGTGCGGGCGATCGCGCGAACGATCGCTTCACATATGGAAACTCGGTAGATCTGGATAGAGTAATGGATTTTTCCTTTTGCGTCTTGCCTGACTATACTTCGCGGGAGATCGTCAAGATTGCGCAGCGGGCCGAAGCCGCAGGCATTCCGATGGTCTGGGTGGCGGACGAGACCTTCATGCGCGATCCCTATGCGCTGCTCGGCGCGATTGCAGCCAGCACGGAGAAGATCCGGCTGGGAATCGGCATCGCCAATCCCTATACCCGCCATCCCATCCAGGTTGCGCGAGCCGCCGCGACCGTCGCGGAACTGTGCAACCGTCCGGTCACGCTCGGAATCGGCGCGGGGTTGAAGTCCACGCGCGCCGCAATGGGCGTGCCGGCGGGCGATTTCGTCAACACGACGCGCGACATGATCCTCGCCATCAAGGCTGTGCTCGCCGGGCAGAGATTCTCGATCGAGAACGAGGTCTTCCGCTTCAACGACATACATATGGAGTTCAGGACTTCCGTTCCGGTCGATATCTATGTCGCATCGACCCATCCGAAGGCGTTCGTGATGGCGGGAGAAGTCGCCGATGGCGTGATTGTAGGAAATGTCGGTCAGGCGGATGCCATGTCGGCCATTGTGAAGTCGATTCACGAGGCCGCGCAGTCTGCCGGCAGGAACGCGAGCGATCTCGGCATCGTGGCCTGGAATTTCATCTTGTGCGGCGAGGACAGGAGCGCGATGTACGACGTCATCCGCGGAGTTACTGCTCGTACGATCGCGAACTCTCACAGCCAGACGTCGGAAATGCTTCGGATCGAACGTCCGACGGTGGAAAAGATCCGCAAGGCTGTTCGTGAGCAACCTTCTCTCGTCACGCGCGACCTGGTCCCTGATGAATTCATCGATCGCTACGCCATTGTCGGGAGTGTCGACGAATGCATCGCCCGCCTGGCGGAACTCCGGAATGCCGGCGCCACGATCGCGGCGGTCAGGCCCAGCACCGAGCTACAGAGGGTGATGGATTACGAAGGGATGGTACACAGTCTGTGGGCAGGTTTCCAGCAAGGCAATCTTCTCTAACCGCATAAACATCACAATGGCATCCATGGCAACAGAGGGTCGTCTTCGGTGAAAGTCAGCTTCAAGAATATTCTGTCGGGGAAAAGTCCAGAACTAAGAGTATTATATGGATACCTGATTACCATCGTTCTGTTCATTTTCCTTATCGAATTGGGGCATCGCAACCTGCCGCCCTACCTGTTCCCGTCGGCCATCCAGATCTACAACAGCACTGTGAAGGCGCTTTCCAATAATTTCGGAGATCTGATCGATACGCTCTGGCGACTGATCCTGGCGCTGCTGACGGCCACGGTTGCCGGCTGGTTCCTGGGCCTGCTGATGGGCGCCTTTCGCCGCACCCTCAGCCTGGTCGCCTTGCCGACGCTGACGATCCTGCAGGCCGTTCCCGCGCTTTCCTGGGTCCTGATCGCCAGCCTGTGGATCTCGAGCATCGAAATCCGCATCTGGTTCATCTGCTTCATCGTCGGGCTGCCGCTCTATGCCATCTCGGTCTATGAGGGCGTCCGGGATCTCGATTCGGACCTGCTGGAAGCCGTCGATCAGTTCAGGCCGAACAAGTGGCAGATCATCAAGACCCTGCTTCTGCCCCAGTCCATCGTGTATCTTCTGATTTCCATGAAATCCATTTCCTCTCTTGTCTTGAGGATCCTGGTATTTGCTGAGCTTATTGGCGCAAATACTGGCGTGGGTGCCAAAATGGGTCACGCGCAGACGGATTTTCAAATGGGGATGATCTTCGCGTGGACGCTTATCATGATCGTCACGAACTTCGTTATTCTTTGGGTGATTGAGTATATGGAGAAATGGCTTCTGGTATGGCGCAAGGAAGGGAATGTCAGATGAGCGAGCCGGAAGCCGTCGTCACAATCGATCGTGCCAATGTCGTCTTCGGAGACTTTGTCGCTGTACATGATTTGTCCCTGCAGATCCGCAAGGGCGAGCGCGTTGCCATATTGGGGCAGACGGGAGCGGGAAAATCCACGCTGCTGAACCTGCTGATCGGCAATCTGGCGCCTACAAGCGGCAGCGTCCGGGTAGCTGGCGTCGATCCCTATCATCAGCACCGGCAGTTGCAGGGGGTCATCGGGATGGCGTTTCAGGCCCCCAGGCTGCTCCCCTGGCGGACCGCGCTCAAGAACGTCAAGCTCGGCCTGGAGATCCTCGGCCGTTCGAAGCAGGAGCAGGAAGAGCTGGCGCGCAAATGGCTGGAATATGTCCATCTGGCGCATGCGGCCGATCTGTATCCCTCGCAACTATCCGGCGGCATGCGGCAGCGCGTGTCGCTTGCGCGCGCCTTCGCGATCGAGCCGGAACTGATGCTGCTGGACGAAAGCTTTTCGGCCCTGGACGAGGTTACGGCAGCGACGTTGCGGTCCGAGTTCCTCATACTGTGCAAGCAGATAAACATGACGGCAATTATTGTTACGCACAATATCGAGGAAGCATTTATCCTGGCAGACAGGGTGATCCTGCTAGGAAGGCCGGCAAAGATACTCGCCGAATTCAACACCAGTGAATGCCCAGTTCCAAAGACAATCGAGTTTCTGGAGATCAGAAACAAGATTCACGGAATGATCACTGCAAACACGGGAGAGCCGCAAGCAGATCTTACAGGTGCGAGCGTATAATGGTGTCAATCATCTTCAAGCATCAGGGAAGGATGAATGCAATGAGGAGAAATCTAAGGACACTCGCAATTCTGGTCACGATGGTGGCCAGCGCGTTGTTCAGTATCAACGCTGCAAGTGCGCAGGAGAAGGAAAAGGTGCGTATCGGTCTGATCGATCGCGACGGATCGATCATCGTGCCCCTGTTCCTCAATGAGGACCAGGAGCTCAAGGATCGTCTGGGCCTGGACCTCGAACTCGTCGTCTATCCGAGCGTTCCCGCCTACTGGACCGGCTTTGCGGCAGGGGAAGTCGATGCGCTCATCGGCGGCTACACGAACTTTGCGGCCATGGCGGCGAGGGGTCAGCCTGTCCGGCTGGTCGGAACCTACACCATCTCCGACACCCAGTTCTTCGGCAAGGGCGACAAGATCGAATCCGCCGAGGATCTCAAGGGCAAGCGCGTTGCAGCCATCGTTGCCGGCGCCTGGAGAATCAGCGCCGCCCAGATCGAGCAGAAATTCGGCCTGAAGGCCGGCGAAGACTACGAGCTGATCCCGATTCCGGGTCTGCTGAGCGGCGTGACACAGGTTCTTGCCGACACGGCCGACATCGCTTTCGGCTGGGAACCCGACGCAACGCGGGTTCGCGAGATGCATCCGGAACTGAATGTCGTGCTGACGAGCTCCGACCTGCGTCCCAAGGGCGATCCATTCCACCTGCAGGTGATCGGCGCCAATAGCGGCCTGTCGGCAACCGCCGAGCAGAAGCTGCTGGAAGGTTATGCGGAGATTGTCGAGCGGATCAACAAGGATCCGGAGGCAGCCGAGGCAGAATTCGTCAAGCTGTCGGGTGCGGAACCCGGCATTCTTGCAAAGGCGATTGCTTCCGGAAGGTACAACTTCGTGATCCGTGCTCCGAGCGATGAAGACATCGAAGCCTACAAGGACGATATCGAACTGGCACTCGAGCCGGGTGAAGTCGTGCCCGACGAGTTTTACAGAAGAGACTGACAATTGCGTGCGTTGCGGGGCGAAAAGCCTCGCAACGCTCCGTTATCGGAACAGGAACGGGTCCGTGCAGGCAACCGCATGAAGGTGAATGCGGTCTGAAATTCGGCTTTCTGCTGGAATAGAAACTCCAGAATACAGTTGTATGGCAGTGAATCTCATCGCATAGGCGTGAGAGAGTAAAAGGGCTGACTTATGAATCAGAGTGATCTGTCTGCTGAGATCAGAAAAAAAGTGTTTTCATCCATCAACGAAGATCTGGATTTTCTGGTCACGGTGGATCCGGCGAACAAGGGGTACCTTTCGGGTTACCACAGCATGTCGCACGATCTGGCGCCGCACTATCTTTCCGCGGCGATTGCCCAGCTGGAGACAGTCCGGCTGGTGTTGGGCGCCGCCGATGCGGGCCCGGCAGCCGATACAGCTATCGAGTCACTGAAATTGTTCAGATATGGAGAGTTTTACTTCGAGAGCCGTGGAGATGAGGACGCGCTCGATCTCGGCCCGCCCAGCGTTGCCAGTTTCGAGGAAGCATTTCGTGCTGCGGTGCAGGACTGTCCTTCGCCCAGGGGGAAAATCGGGGTCGATGGCCCGGACGGCAGCATGCTCTGGGAATTGTGTTCGAGCATTTTCGGCTCCGAGCGGCTGGTTGACATATCGCCCCGGCTGAAGGCTTGCCGGGCGACCAAGCTGCCGGAAGAAGTTGCGCGGATCCGCCGGGCAACCCAGCTGGTGGAAGAAGGCATCGAGGAGATCAGCAGGCAGATCCGGCCGGGAATGAGCGAGATCGAACTCGCGGCCCTCGTGTCGAACTGCATGGCGCGGGGAGGCGGGGTGCCGCGCTTCGTGTCGGTGACCTCCGGCCCACGTTCGGCGCTGGCAGACGCCTATCCGACGCTACGGACGATCCAGAAGGGGGAAATGGTCCGCGTCGATGCGGGTTGCACCTATCTCGGCTATTGGTCCGACATGGCGCGTACCCTGGTTGTCGGCGAGCCGCCGGAGGCGCAGCGCAAGGCCTATCAGGCGCTACATCATGGCCTGGATGTCGAACTGGCCGAAGTCAAGGCAGGGGTCAGTGCAAGTCATTTGTTCCGTGTCGCAGTCGATGCAGTGAAAGAGGCGGGTATTGCCGGGTACAGACGCCAGCATTGCGGCCACGGAATCGGGCTGAACATGTATGAAATGCCGTTCGTTGCGCCGAGGGACGACACCCGGCTCGCAAGCGGAATGGTTCTGTCGGTAGAGACACCCTATTACCAGCTGGGCGAATTCGGGATGATGGTTGAAGATACCATCGAGGTTACGGAGGATGGATACAAACCGATTACGGTGATCCCCAGGGATTTGATCGTAGTTTAGAGCCAATATCTTGGAATAGATCGTGTTGAGACAGAGAACACCGAGGGAGTATTGCAATGAAAACCAGCGTAGGTTTGCCTACCGGGATGGAAGGGCTGATATATCCGGTTCCTTTCGCGAGCCCGCACGAGATTGTCGGTATTGCCAAGAAGGCTGAGGAGCTGAACTATCACGGCGTCTGGGGTAACGATCACATGACGACCCAGAGCTACGTGCAGGAGGATTTTTCCCAGCCGCCAAACTATCTGGAGCCCCTGATCACCTATGCATACATTGCCGCGGAAACGAGCACGTTGCGCATGGGCACCGGCATGCTCGTGCTGCCGATGCGCCGGGACATTGTCGTAACGGCAAAGCAGATCGCGACACTGGACCATCTGAGCAAGGGCCGGTTCGATCTCGGCATTGGCCTGGGCGCGTATCGGGAGGAGTTCGAAGCGCTTCATCCCGATTGGGAAGTGCATCGGGGCAATATGGTCGAAGAAGGGCTGATCGCCCTCAAGGCATTGTTCGAAGAGCGTAGCGCCACATTCGAGGGAAAATACTACAAGTTCCGCAATGTGGAAATGTATCCCAAGGCGTATCAAGCCCACTTGCCGGTATATATTGGCGGCAATAACCGCAATACGGTCGAGCGCGCGGCACGGTTTGGCGATGCCTGGCTTCCTGCCTGCATGCCGATCGACAATCTGCGTACCCAGATTGCGCGGCTCGGAGACTTGGCAGAGCAGAATGGTCGGCAAGCCAGGGATATCGAGATCACGCCGCAATATGCCGTTTGCGTCGCACGGACGCATGAAGAGGCGATGGAGAAATTCCAGAACAGTCAGTTGTACAAGCATCTCATTACCCTGACGAAATCGACCCTGAAGGAGCAGGGCAGCGTCAGCCATGAGGAGATCAACCTGGTTGGCAGCGTGGACGAGGTAATCGAGAAGGCGAGAGCCTTGCGCGAGGTCGGCGTTACGCATCTGCTTGGCCTGCTTTTCGCTGCAAACACGGTGCCGGAATTCCATGAGCAGATGGAAATCTTCGCGACCGAGGTCGCACCGCATATCTGAACGGAAGGACGCGACAAGCGTCCTGGCGGGCTGTCGGCTGGCCCTCCAGCCGGCGCCGGACCCGGGGAGCGATGATTCCCGGGGCCGGGATTGCGGGAATGGTCACGAGACGACGCGGGAGGAACGGGTTGGCGTTGCGGGCGGGTCGGTTGTCCGATTTCCGCTTTGGGGCGGACAGTTTTCCTGCGCATATGGACCAGGCTGGTGCGCGGGCACTCTTCCTGCCCTAGCTCGCCTTTGATATCGACATGCCGGACGATCTGCGGGAAGTGGCGGGGCGAGGCAGGGACGGGGTGCGGAGCCGTGCCTTTCTTGCCCGCCCGGCCTTCGCGTCCCGATCC
>CAYLGY010000017.1:8277-35841 GCA_964383325.1 uncultured Rhizobiaceae bacterium | reverse complement strand
CCCTGCTGGCACATGATCTCGTCCGGAAAGATGGGGGCCACTTTCCGGGATCATGGCTCCCCTGCTGGCACATGATCTCGTCCGGAAAGATGGGGGCCACTTTCCGGGATCATGTGCTATTGACTGACCCACAGGATCCTTGCCATCCATTCGATTTCGCCCGCAGGCAGGACACGATCGGCTTGCGCTGGATCGAAGGGCGACAGCGCAACGCCGCTCGCATCGCTGCGCGTCAGGGTGCTCGCCGACAATTCGCCATTGCGCGTGCCGACAACGACCCGATCCCCAGGCCGCAGGCGCGTAGCGGGATCGACGATCAGAATATCGCCATCGCGGTACAGCGGCAGGAGGGCATTGCCATGCACCGCAAGCGCACAGGGTGCTTCGACAAGTGCGCCAAACGGGCGGAAATCCGCAATCGGTCGCAAGGCAGCAGTTTCCGGAGCAGCGATCTTCAGCAAGGCAGGTGCGCGGCCTTGCTCTTCATGCTCCAACCCCTTGCGCTCCAGCGGCAAGGTCTCTCCGCGCATCAGCCGGATGAAATCGTCGAGCGTGGTCCCGGTCGCTTCGAGCACCTTCGCCAGTGACTCGGTCGACAGCCAGCGAGGCCGCCCGTCGGCGGATTGCCGCTTGGAGCGGTTGAAGGCCGTCGGATCGAGCCCTGCCAGTTTCGCCAGACCGGAAGTCGACAATCCACGCCATGCCGCAAGCGCATCGATTGCGGCCCAGATCTGTGCCTGGCTCATACCCTGCATGAACTACCACTCTGATGTAGGCTGAACAGAAACCGCCTACGATCATAGGATTAGCGCAATGCCGAGTCCAGTTCCGGAAGCCTCCAGCGACCGGCCGGACGGGCCACAATGATGCGGCTGACCGCCTCAGGCCGGAGCGAAACGTTGATAGAAGCTCTCGCCGGCCTCGCCCATTTCCACCAGCAATTGCGGAGGGTGGAAGCGCGGGCCGTTCTTCGCTTCGAGGCGGCGGGCGAGCGCGAGAAATTGCCGCACCCCCATCCCATCGACATAGGAAAGCACGCCGCCCGTATAGGGCGCGAAGCCAAAGGCCAGAATCGAACCGACGTCGGCTTCCCGCGGGTCGGTGACAATGCCTTCCTCCATGATGCGGGCGGCCTCGAGCGCAATGGTGACGAGGAAGCGCTGCTTCAGCTCCTCGACATCGACCTCATCGGGCGCCTGCTGCGGATACAGTTCCGACAGTCCCGGCCAGAGGCGCTTTTTGCCCGGCTTCGGCGGATAGTCGTAGAAGCCCTTGCCATTCTTGCGACCGAGACGGCCATGCGCATCGACCATCGTATCAATCAGCTTCATGTGGCGCGGATCGACGGCGCGCTCACCGAGATCGGCCACGGTCTGCCTCATGATCTTCTGGGCGAGGTCGATGGCGATTTCGTCATTCAGCGCCAGCGGCCCGACAGGCATGCCGGCCATTCTTGCCGCATTCTCGATCATGGGCGGCGGCACGCCCTCGATCAGCATCTCATAGGCTTCACCGATATAGCCGAGCACGCAACGATTGACATAGAAGCCGCGCGTATCGTTGACGATCACCGGCGTCTTGCCGATCGCGCGGGCATAATCGAAGGCGGCGGCGATCGCCGCTTGGCCGGTCGCCTCGCCGACAATGATCTCGACCAGCATCATCCGGTCCACCGGCGAAAAGAAATGAATGCCGACAAAGCTTTCCGGTCGCGGCGAGAACCGCGCCAGCGAAGTGATCGGAATGGTCGAAGTATTGGAGGCCATCACCGCGTTCGCGGGAAGAACGGCCTCCGCCTGCTCGATAACCCGGCGCTTGACTTCCGAATCCTCGAAAACCGCTTCGATCACGAGATCGCATGACGAGAGCGCGCCAATGTCGCTCGCGGGCATGATGCGCTCCAGCAATTGCTGCTTCTCCTCTTCCGTCGCCTTGCCCTTGCGGATCGCGGCATCCATCAGCGCAGCCGAATGTGCCTTGCCCTTCGCAGCGGCTTCGGAATCGCGGTCGATCAGCACCACGGACATGCCGGCCCTGGCAGTGACATAGGCAATGCCCGCGCCCATGAAGCCAGCGCCGACAATGCCGACCCGTTCGGGCTTCGATGGGGGAATTGCCGCGGGGCGGCGCGCGCCCTTGTTCAGCGCCTGCAGCGACAGGAACAGCGTCCGCATCATGCTTGCGGCTTCGCGCGTCTGCAGGATCGCGGCGAAATAGCGCTGTTCGACCCGCAAGCCGAGATCGAACGACAGTTGCAGCCCTTCATGAACGCTTTTCAGAATGGCGATCGGCGCCGGGTAGTTGCCATGGGTTTCCCGGCGCAGGATTGCGGTCGCCGCCGGCCACAGATTGGCGCCGGCAGCGGAATAGACCTTTCCGCCGGGGAGCCTGTAGCCCTTGCGATCCCATGGCTGGACGGGCTCCAGTCCCTCGCAGATGAGTTGCCGCGCCCGCCCGATCAGTTCGTCCATCGGAACGACTTCGCTCACGAGCCCCATCGCCCTCGCCTTCTTCGGAGAAAGGTTGCGCCCGCTGGTCAGCATTTCCAGCGCCGCCTGCGTATCCACCAGGCGCGGCACACGCTGCGTGCCGCCCGCACCGGGAAGAATGCCGAGCCGGACCTCGGGCAAAGCCAGCCGGATCTGATCGTCATCGGCCACGACGCGCGCGTGACAGGCGAGCGCCAGCTCGAGCGCCCCGCCGAGGCAGGTGCCGTTGATTGCGGCCACGAATGGCTTGCCGCAGGTTTCGAGCTTGCGCCAGAGGCGGGACATGCTGCCGGCATTCTCGAACAACCGCTGCATTGCAGATAGCGGATCCTCATGCCTTCCGGCCTCGAACTGAAGCAGCAGGCGCTCGATCAGCCGGATATCGGCGCCGGCGGAAAAGGATCCCTGCTTGCCCGAAGTGATCACCGCTCCGCGAATGCCGTCGTCGTCGCAGACCGCCTCGATCAGTGCGTCGATCTCGGCCAGCACCTCTTCGGTGAAGACATTCATCGATCGCCCGGGGGAATCCCAGCGAATGAGCGCAACGCCGTCCGTATCCGTCTCCAGGGTAAAATGCACGTACCGGCCCATGGCTCAGACCCTTTCGATGATGGTGGCCGTCCCCATGCCGGCCCCGATGCACAGGGTCACGAGGGCGACATTCAGATCGCGGCGCTCCAGCTCGTCGAGCACGGTACCGAGGATCATGGCGCCGGTGGCGCCAAGCGGATGCCCCATGGCGATGGCGCCGCCATTCACATTGACCTTGTCCGGGTCAAGGTCGAACGCCTGGCAATAGCGCAGCACGACCGAGGCAAACGCCTCGTTGACCTCGAACAGGTCGATATCGGAAAGCTGCATGCCGGCCCGTTCCAGAAGCTTGCCGGTGACATCGACCGGGCCGGTCAGCATGATCGCCGGCTCCGAGCCGATATTGGCGAAGCTGCGTACCCTGGCACGCGGCGCAAGCCCCATGCGCTCTCCGCCACGCTTCGAGCCGAGCAGGACCGCCGCTGCGCCATCGACGATTCCCGACGAGTTCCCGGCATGATGGACATGGTGAATTTCTTCCAGCTCCGGATAGCGCTGGATCGCCACGGCGTCGAAGCCGCCCATTTCGCCGAACATGGCAAAGGACGGCTTGAGCGCCGCCAGCGATTGCATGTCCGTATCCGGCCGCATGTGTTCGTCGCGGTCGAGAATGACGAGGCCGTTCTGGTCCTTCACGGGGATGACCGAACGGTCGAAATAGCCATTCTCCCATGCGCGGGCAGCGCGGCGCTGGCTTTCCACGGCATAGGCATCCAGCTCCTCGCGGCTGAAGCCATATCGGGTGGCGATGAGATCGGCCGAAACCCCCTGCGGCATGAACCAGCCCGGCAGGGCCACGGACGGATCCATGGCCCACGCGCTCCCCGAAGCGCCAAGGCCGATGCGGGACATGGATTCGACGCCACCGGCAATGACGATGTCGTCGCCGCCATGGCCGATCCGCGCTGCGGCCAGATTTACCGCGTCGAGGCCGGAGGCGCAGAAACGGGAAATCTGCATGCCGGGAGCCCGAAAATCATAGCCTGCCTCGAAGGCAGCAGCGCGTGGCACGACGCCGCCCGCCTCGCCGATCGGATCGACGCAGCCGAAGATGATGTCATCGACCCATGCAGTGTCGAGCCCGCTGCGATCCCGCACCGCTTCGAGCACCCGGGCCGCAAGTCGCGGCGTCGGCACTTCATGCAGGGCGCCATCCGCCTTGCCCCTGCCGCGCGGCGTGCGGACCGCATCGAAGATATATGCGTCAGCCATGGTCAGACTCCCAGGTCAGAATGCGCTTGCAGGCAGCGCCATCGTCGATTCTGCCCCTGCCTCGATCCGGGCGCGTCGCAACGCGGTCTCGGGCAGGATGCGTTGCATGAAGAACCGAGCGGTTGCAAGCTTGTTGCGCTGGAATTCTCCTTCCGGAGCGGCGAGCGCCATGCCGGCCATCCGCGCCCACATATGGCCGAGTGCCACCAGCCCGAGCAGATGCATGTAGTCGGTCGCACCCGCCCCGGCATGGTCGGGTTGGCGGACCGCGTTCTGCATGAGCCAGAGAGTCGCCCCGCGCAGATCATCCAGCCCCTTGCGCAGCGGCACCAGGAAGGGCGCCATTTCCTCGCCGCCCGCAGTGCAGAACTCCTCAACTTCCTGCAGGAATACCTTCATGGCGCGTCCACCATGGGCAGGAAGCTTTCGCCCGACCAGGTCCAGCGCCTGGATGCCGTTCGTGCCCTCATAGATCATGGCAATGCGGGCATCGCGCACGAGCTGACTCATCCCGGTCTCCTCGATATAGCCATGGCCGCCGAAAACCTGCTGGGCCATGACCGCATGATCGAACCCGCGATCGGTGAACACGCCCTTCACCACAGGCGTCAGCAGGTCGACCCGGTCCTGCGCTGCCTGGCACGCAAGCTCATCGGTTTCGCGCCGGGCAAGGTCGGCCTGCAGCGCGGTCGAGAGCATCAGCGCCCGGCCACCCTCATTGAACGCCCGCAGCGTCATCAGGATCCGGCGGATGTCGGGATGGACCATGATCGGGTCCGCCGGCTTGTCCTTTTCGGCCGGGCCCGTGAGCGCACGCCCCTGCAACCTTTCGCGCGCATAGGCAGCCGCCTGCTGGCACGCCGCTTCCGAGATCGCAAGCCCCTGCAACCCGACGCCGAGCCGGGCCTCGTTCATCATGGTGAACATTGCCCGCAGACCGCCATTCTCCGCTCCGAGCAGTTCGCCTTCCGCCTCCTCATACTCCATGACGCAGGTCGCGCTGCCATGAATCCCCATCTTGTGCTCGATCGAGCTGCAGGTAACGCCATTCGGCCCTGCAAGGCTCCCATTCGCATCCACCTGGATTTTTGGTACGATGAACAGCGAAAGCCCCTTCGTCCCTGCCGGCGCGCCATCGATCCGCGCAAGAACCAGATGCACGATATTCCCGGTCAGGTCATGCTCGCCAGCTGAAATGAAGATCTTCTGTCCGGTGATGCGATAGGCGCCCTGGCCGTCCGGTCGCGCCTGGGTCCGGATGAGCCCGAGATCGGTGCCGCATTGCGGCTCGGTCAGGTTCATGGTGCCCGACCACTCGCCGCTGACGAGGCGGGGTAGCCAGCGTGCCTGCTGCGTGGCGCTGCCATGGGCGATGATGGCCGAGATCGCCGCCTGCGTAAGGCCGGGATACATCATCAGGGACAGATTGGCGGAGCTCATATATTCCGCGACAGCAACATGCAGCGCATAGGGCAGCCCCTGGCCGCCGAATTCCTCCGGCACGGCAAGACCGAGCCAGCCCCCGGCGCAATATTCGCGATAGGCATCGAGAAATCCGTCCGGGGTCGAAACGGAGCCATCCTCATGGCGACGGCAACCCTGCACATCTCCGACCCGGTTCAGAGGCAGCAGGACATTTGAGGCCAGGCGGCCGCTCTCCTCGAGGATCGCCTGCAGAAGTTCGCCGCCAAGGTCCTGAAAGCCGGGCAGATGGGAGTAGTCGCCTATTCGCAGCACCTCCTCCAGAATGAATCGCGTATCCTCGACCGGCGCCTGATAGAGCAGCATGAGCTTCCTCCAGAATGTCTCCGCATCATATTGACGTTTCCGTAAACGTCAATATTTCTGGTGCGCCGGAAACAAGCCGGGCCATGCAGACAACCGGGAAGAAGCCAAACGGTTCCTGCGTGGAATCCGGATCAGGATCCTTGATCCCGCACGGAAACGGTTCTGAAATGACAGGAGATGCCGGGAGACTTCTGGAGCCGGTGGATTACCCCATCCCGAACGGGACCGTCACCTTCTGCCGGGCAGGGTCTGCGGCGTGTGTCGCCATCCAGCAAAACCGGAAAAAATGGTACGGTTGGGTGGATTCGAACCACCGACCTCAGGAGCCACAATCCTGCGCTCTAACCAGCTGAGCTACAACCGCGCTTCGATGCGCTTGGGATAAGGGCTTGCCGCTGCAAATGCAAGGGGCTTTGCAGCGCTCGGAACAAGGAAAACCTGCTTATCGTTGCAAGGGGGCGGAAAGCCTCCCGCCGCCTTGCATTGTGGCCCGGTTCAACTGACGGAGAAACAGACCTTCGTCACGCCGGCTTTGAGGAAGCCGAGCTCGCGAGCTGCCGCCCGGGAAAGATCGAGCACCCGGCCCTTGATGAATGGGCCGCGATCATTGATGCGGACCGTCACCGTATTGCCATTGCGCGGATTGGTGACCTTCAGTTTCGAACCGAACGGCAGATGGCGGTGTGCCGCCGTCATGCCCTCGGGATTCATTCGCTCCCCGGATGCGGTCTTCGATGTAAGCGCATACCAGGAGGCATGGCCGCATTGCTGCGCATGGGCAGGCATGGACATGCCCGTCAGTGTCGCTGCGATCAGCAGCGACCCCGCAATCTTCATTCTCATAAAAGCAAACCTCGTGAACTCGACTCAACCGATGGTCACGAGCATTTGGCGCTCCCGCCATTCTCCGGGCGGGACTGCCAAGTGCCGTGCCAATTGCCCGGACCCTTTCCGGACAGCGCCCCTCTAGAGGGCAAATGCGGCGCCATCGGGCGCATGCACCCGGGCGCAAATCACTTATTGAGTCAGATTGTAACGAGGGGGACAGGGCATAGCCCCGGACCGCTCCCGGTCGAGGCCAGCCACTCTGCCGAGGTCAGGCGTTCTGTACCTTCTTCTTCGCCTGTTCCTCGGCAAGCCTCTGCTGGAACATCTGGGCAAAGTCGATCGGGTCGATCATCAAGGGCGGGAAACCGCCATGACGGGTCGCATCCGCAACGATCTGGCGGGCGAAGGGGAACAGAATGCGCGGGCATTCGATGAACAGCAGGGGAAGCATGTGCTCCTGCGGAAAGCCTTCCACGTGGAAGACGCCGCCATAGAGCAATTCGAGATTGAACAGCACCTTGCCGTCCGATTCCGCCCGCGCGTTCAGGGTCAGGACAACGTCGTAATTGGATTGCGTCAGCGGATTGGCGTTGACGTTCACATTGATATTGATCGCCGGCGCCTTCTGCTGTCCCTGCAGCGAAGTGGGCGCACCGGGATTCTCGAAGGAAAGATCCTTCACATACTGCGCCAGCACGCGCAGCTGCGGCTGCTGCTGTTCCTTGCCGGCGCCGGCCCCCGCCTTGCCGTCCTTGCCTTCATTCGTCGAACTTGCCATGAGAACTTTCCTTCCTGCAGGACCGGACGGCCCTTGAACTCCCGTGCGCTGCTAGCATGCGGGGCGTCGACTTGACAAGACTTGCACACTCATTCGCGCCGCCAGGGTGAATCGGGCCGCGGCTGACTGTCATATTCGCTCTCGTCGAGATCGATGACCGGCGCCTGCCTCCGGGCGGCATGGCCGGACTCCCCGACCAGCACGATCCTGTCACGAACCAGGCGCCAGCCAATCTCGCGGATCGCCGGAATGAACAGCAACAGCCCCGCCAGATCGGTCAGGAATCCCGGAACGAGGAGCAGGACCCCGGCAATCATGATCATGGCGGCATGGATCATCTCCCTGCCCGGAATGCGGCCCGCATCGGATTCGCGGCGGATGCGCGCCAGGACGCCGATGCCCTGAATACGCAGCAGCAACAGGCCGAGCAGGGAGGTCGCAAAGATCAGCAGCAGCGTCGCCAGGACGCCGATCTCGCTGCCAACGACGATGAAACCGGCAATCTCGGCGACTGGCAGGATGAGCAGGAGCAGGGCGAACCATGGAATACGCAATTTTCATCCCTTCTGCAGGAGTTGAGGCCTTCGCATCCCGTCCTCGCCGGCATGGGGCCGATCCTGAAATAGGGATTGTTGATGGCATTTGAATGATGCACGATAGCACTCTATATCATGAGGTGACGGCTGTCGCGGCTCCGGCCGGGAAAAGCGGGTGCCTTGAGGTTGCGCATTGCGGCCGCATTGATTATCCGGACAGCGACATTGCCCGCCGGCGAAGCTACAAGATTGGTTGCACCTATGGAATTCCTGGATTTCGGCACGATCTTCTTCATCGTAGCCGCTGTCATCATCTTTTATCAGCTTCGCAACGTGCTCGGCCGGCGAACTGGCAATGAACGGCGCCCGTTCGATCCCTACACCGCACGCGAACGCCTCTCGCCCGTGGAAAAGGAGGGCGCGCCGGACAATATCGTCTCGCTGCCCAAGCGGATCCGTCCCAAGGCGGAGGTGGATGCGGAGCGATATGCGGACATTGACCGGTATGCCGCCTCCGGCACAGCGCTGAATGACGGGCTGCGGGCAATCCGGGACGCAGATCCGACCTTCACGGTCGAAGGGTTTCTCCAGGGGGCAAGGCCCGCTTATGAAATGATCGTGATGGCCTATGCTGACGGCGACCGGAAAACCCTCAGGAACCTGCTGTCGCGCGAAGTCTTTCAGGGCTTTGATGAAGCGATTTCGGCCCGGGAACAGCGTGCCGAAAAGGTGCAGTCTTCCTTCGTGGGGATTGCGAAGGCCGATATCATCAATGCGGTCGTCAAGGATGGCGAGGCGCAGATCACCGTGCGCATCATCAGCGAGTTGATCTCCGCGACCATCGACAAGGCCGGGCAGGTGATCGAAGGCGATCCCGAGACCGTCGCCGAGGTCAAGGATGTCTGGACCTTTGCCAGGGATACGCGCTCGCGCGATCCGAACTGGAAACTGATCGCCACCGAAGCCGAAGACTGAGCAGGCCGCATGCCGGCGGCGCAGACGACCATGGGAATGGAACCCTGCGGCTACCAGGATCTGCCGTGCTGGGAAGCCGACGATCATCTGGCTGCCTTCGAGGCTTTCCGGCGCTCGGCGATCCATGGCCGCGATTACGCCTACCGCCAGGGCACTCTCGGCCCCGATCCCTCAGCGCTCCGCAGGGTGCATGCAGCGGCAAGGGCTGCCGGCTTGCCGGATCGGGCGGGCGCCAGGACATTCTTCGAACGTTACTTCCAGCCGTTCCGCATTGGCGGTTCCGGCTTCGTGACCGGATATTACGAGCCGGTCGCGGACGCCTCCGCTGTCCATACCCCGGAGTTCCGCTATCCGGTCTACGCGCGCCCGGAGGACCTTGTCGCCATCGATGAGGGCAACCGGCCGGCGGGGTTCGATCCCGATTTCCGTTTCGGCTACCGCAGCCCCTCCGGAGCGATCGTCGAATATCCCGACCGGCGCGCAATCGAGACCGGCGCGTTGGCAGGCCGCGGGCTCGAAATGGCCTGGCTGCGCGACCGCGTCGACCTGTTCTTCATCCATATCCAGGGCGCCGCCCGCCTGCACATGACGGACGGGCGGACCCTGCGCATCACCTACGCCGCCAAGTCGGGCCATCCCTTTACCGGCATCGGACGCGTGCTGATCGAGCTTGGAGAACTCGATCCCGAAAGCGTCTCCATGCAGTCGATCCGCGACTGGCTGGCGGCGCATCCGGACCGGATGGACGAGATCCTGTGGCGCAACCGCTCCTACATCTTTTTCCGCGAGGCCCCCGTCGACAATCCGGAACTCGGGCCGGTCGCTGCCGCAAAGGTGCCGCTGATGGCAGGCCGGTCACTGGCGGTCGACCGTCTGCTGCATACGTTCTCGACGCCCTTCTACATCGACGCCGCGCGACTTACGGCACTCGGCGGCAAGCCGTTCCGACGGCTGATGATCGCCCAGGATACCGGATCTGCCATTATCGGACCGGCGCGTGGCGATCTCTTCATCGGCTCGGGCGACGCGGCGGGACAGATCGCCGGCGTCATCCGGCACGAGGCCAATTTCTATTGCCTGTTGCCGCGCCAAGCGGAGTCGGCCCGATGAGCGGCGCGCGCAAGCGGCGCTTCCTGTCCGAAGAGGACCGGCGCCTGTGGTCTTCCGTCGCGCGCACCGTGCGGCCGATCTCCGGTCGTCAGGCTGCGCAGCCTCTGGATGCAGAGAGTGCTGCGCCAGAAGAAGCGCCGGTTGCGGCATGGCCGTCTCCGCCTGCCCACGCGCCGGCCATTTCCCCGCGGGCAAAGAGGACAGAGGCGCGCCGGCCCTCGGTCATCGACCGGGCGACCCATAGGAAGCTGAGCAAGGGCCGGCTCGGCCTCCACGGCACCCTCGATCTGCACGACATGACCCAGACGCGCGCCTATGACGCATTGCTCGGCTTCCTTCGCCATGCCCACGGTTCGGGGCTGCGGCATGTCCTCGTCATCACCGGCAAGGGCACGATCTCGGGCGGCGTGCTGCGTTCCGCTGTCCCGCACTGGCTTGCCACGCCGCCATTTTCCGATCTGGTCAGCGGCTACGATACCGCCGGCCGCGTGCACGGCGGTGAAGGAGCATTCTATGTCCGGCTGAGGCGGCACCGGAAATGACCCCGTTCGGGCTTGAAATGCGGCGCCTGCGTGCTTCGCGCGGCGTGACCCAGAAGGAGATGGCGGAGGCTCTTGGCGTGAGCCCGGCCTATCTGTCGGCGCTCGAGCATGGCCACCGGGGCATGCCAAGCTGGGTCATGCTGCAGAAGATCATCGGCTATTTCAACATCATATGGGACGAGGCGGATCAATTGCAGCGATTGGCGCTGCTCTCGCATCCCCGCGTCACCATCGATACCACCCATCTGTCGCCCCGCGCCACCGAGCTTGCCAACCTTCTCTCCCGGCGGATCGGCGAGCTGGACGAGGCAAGGCTCGAACAGCTCATTGCGCTGCTGTCGGACCCCTGAGATCGGGCTGGGGCGGGAATTCGCCCCGCACGTCCCGCAATCAGTCCTTGCGGAACAGGATGCGGCCAAGCCAGCCGATCAATATTGCGAGAAAGACGGCGCCAAGCCCGTACAGGAAGCTGTAGGCATGGGCGACATAATGAATGCGTTCTTCCAGACCGGCCTTGTAGATGACCAGCGTGGTCGAGGTCTCATGGATGAACTCGCCATTCTTGAACAGATAGACGCGGGCCCGATGCGTCCCCACCGGAACGTCGGGAGCCAGCGGGACCGTGGCCCGGAACAGGGTCTGCGACAGGAATTGCACGCCGCCCGGCCGCTCCGTGTACAGGCCGAGCGCTTGCTTCTGCTGACGCAGCGCCGCCGCGAACTCCGCGATGCGCGCGGGATCGTCGTCCATCTCGGCTGCCTGGAAGCGAATGGCCGCGGCTCCAAGGCCCATGGAACGGAAGACCTCGTCGCTGGCAATATCCTGCGGCTCGCGGGTCATCGCCATCACATAGGATTGCGGCACCTCATGGAACGTCTTCGATTCGACATTCATCCACATGCCGAGCACACGCTCCTTGCGCCGGACAACCGTGGTGCGCGGCGGTCCCTGCAGCGTCACGATCACATCGTATCGGCCGCGATACATGACGAGCGGGTCGACATTGTCGAGCGCGCCGAAAATCGTCAGATCGGCGCCCGAAAACTCGGAAGTGATGGCAATGCGCTCGGTCGAAAGGCCAATCTCGATCCGCTCCCGCGCCTCTTGCGCCAGCGCAGCGGAACCCGACAGCAGCAAGGCGGCGAAAAGCGCCGCCTGGATGCCTCCGGCCAGCAAGTCAGACAGGTTCGGAAGCGCCGCCCGCATCACACCCCCTCGTCGGCCGCGAGGCTGAAGATGCTGTCCGGCGTGACGAACAGGCCAAAGGCAAGCCGGATCGCCACGGCAAGGACCAGCAGGGCGAGCAAGGCCCGAAGCTGCTCGCCGCGCAGCTTCTGCCCGACCTTGGCGCCATATTGCGCCCCGACCACGCCGCCAAGCATCAGCAATACTGCAAGCACGATATCGACGGTCTGGTTGGCGGTGGCGTGAATCAAGGTTGTGTAGGCCGCAACGAAGATGATCTGGAACAGGGACGTCCCGATCACGACATTTGTCGGCACTCTCAGCAGGTAGATCAGGGCCGGCACCATGATGAAGCCGCCGCCCACACCCATGATCGACGCCAGAAAACCGATGAAAAAACCGATGCCGAGCACGGGAATCACGCTGACATAGAGCTTGGATGCGCGAAACCGCATTTTCAGCGGCAGCCGGTGGATCCAGTTATGCTGACCCGGCTTGCGCAGCGCTGCGGATTGGCCCTGCCGGGCTCGGCGCAGCGAGCGGGCGCTCTCTACCAGCATCAACGCGCCGACCATGCCGAGCAGAACGACATAGAGCAGGGAAATGATGAGATCGAGCTGGCCGACGCTGCGCAGGATCGCAAAGACATAGGCGCCGGCCGTGGACCCGAACAACCCGCCAACCAGCAACAGCGTGCCGAGCTTGAAATCCAGCGAACCGCGCTTGAGATGGAACAGGGCGCCGGACATCGAGGATGCGACCACCTGATTCGCGCCGGTCGCCACGGCAATTGCCGGCGGAATATTGTAGAAGATCAGAAGGGGCGTGATCAGAAAGCCACCGCCGACGCCGAACATGCCGGAAAGAAATCCGACGGCCCCGCCCATGGCCAGGAGGACCATCATGTTTACCGACAATTCGGCGATCGGCAGATAGATACCCACCCGAGAACTCGATTCTTGGCTTACCCGTGGCTTCACCCGGATTCGTTGAGGTCATGGCATTCCGTACCCGGCATGCCGCAGCGCAACCCTGTCATACAGGAAAGACTTTAACCCTCTCTTGCGCGGAACCGGACATCCTGTCAAACCTTGTGGGCAAAGCGGTCGCAGAAGCTTCCGCAATGTTGCGCACCGGTCATCTCCCGGTCAGCGTCGCCTCCGCCATGCCGAGATCCTTTCCGTTCGGATCGAGCAGGCGCTGGATGGAAGTCCCGCCGCCGGCAAGGTTCAGGCTGCCCCCTTTCCATTCGTCCGGCAATTCCACGCGATTGGCCTCGGGACTGGCCGGAGAAGGACGCCAGGCCTCGAACCGGGCCTGCGCTTCGGCGAGTTCCTCCGGCGTCATTCGGGCAGCGATTTCTTCCCGCTTGCCGAGCGCAACCTTGTCACCGGCGCTGGCAGCCAGCGCGAACCATTTCCAGGATTCCACCAGATCCAGATCGGTTCCAAGCCCGCTCGCGCTCAAGATCCCGATATTGTACTGGCTATCCGTCACGCCGAGTTCCGCCGCCCGCCGGAACCAATGCGCCGCCGCCACATTGTCCGGGCCCTTCTCCGTGCTGGTTGCAAAGAGGACGCCCAGATCGTGCATCGCGCTGGCGCTTCCCTGCGCCGCAGCCTGGCGGTACAGCTCGATCGCCCGGGCGAGGTCACGTTTCCCCAGAAGCCCCTTCTCGTACAGCTTGCCGAGGCGATAACGCGCCGGCGCAGATCCGAGATCGGCGGCCCGCCCGAACCAGCGCGCGGCCTCCCTGGGATCTCGCTCCATCCCCAGCCCGTCGGCATAGCGCGCACCGATTGCATAAAGCGCCTTGGGATCATTTCGCTCCGCGGCCTCCCGCAACGATTGCGGTCCGATCGCAGCAGCGATCGGCGACCGGGGGAAAGCCGCGCCCGCGGCAGGTTGATCCTTCCCGGCGGCAAGGCCGATCTCCGGCGCGCCGGTTCCATCGACGTCAGGATGCGCCGCAGCCAGAGTGACCGCAGGGCCAGGCACCTCAAGCTGCCCGGACCCCGCGCCTGGCAGTTCGAGCGCCAGATCCGCCGGATTTACCAGCAATTGCTTGCCCAATTGATAGGCGGAAAACACGAACAGGCAGAAAACAATGCCGAACAGGGTCGCAATCTGGCCACGAGCCAGCAGGCCGGAACGTCGGCGCGGCGGAGGCGCCGACGGATCGTCGGCGTAGTGCTCCCTGGCCGCATCAGGTTCCTGCCTCGCCATGCGGGCCGCGCGCCGGGCAGCTTCCACCGGATCGGGCCGGGCGGCAGCATGCGCCTCGTCTCGCCAGCGCACCTGCCGCGGATCTTGCGACCCTGATCCGGGTTCGACCACGGTAAGATCATCGACAATGGGCTCAAGCCGCCAATCGCGCTCCGGACCTGCACGATCCGGGCCCACTCTCTCAAGCTCGGAAAGCCGGTCAATGATGGTCAGCAGGGTGTCATGTACCGATTCGAATGTCCGCGAGTTGCGCTCTTCCGACTGGCGCGCGATTTCCTCGAGCTGCCGCAATTCCTGCGCCAGCAAATCGAAGGACGGATGTGCCGCCTGGGAAGACGGCAAGGCGCGGACCGCGGCTTCCGCCGCCTCGCGCGCTGCCTCGCGAATCTGCTCCTCGTCGAGGCCGGCAGCTTCCGTTCCGGGCTGGTCCGCGGCAGGGTTGGCAACCGACAATTGCCGACCGATCTCAGCAAGCTGCCGCTCGAGGCTGCCGAGCAATTGCGGATCCAGCCCCTCTACGGCAAGACCATCGATCTGGCGGCCAACGGCAGAAAACCCGCTTTCGACGGCCGCGAGGATCCGCTCGTTGCCCGCGGCCGCGGCCGGGCCCGAAGCCGCAACCATCCCGGCAATCGCATCGAGCCGCGCCTCCAGCCTCCCGAGACGCTGCAGATTCGCGACGGCCTGTTCGAGCTTCCCGGACAGCGCATCGACCCGGCGTGCCAGTGACTCGACGGCCTCCGCCGGCAGTCGGGCAGCATCCGCGAGAAGGTCCATCCGCTCGGCAAGCTTGTCGAGCCCCGACAGGGATCCCTGCGCCGCAAGTTCGTCGACCTGTTCCGCCAGCGATGCAAGCCGCGCCTCGATCCGCGCGATCTCCTGACGCTCGATGCCATCGCGATGCCCGGCAATGGCCCGGACGATTTCGTCCAGCCGCTTCCCGACCCATTGCATCGAACCGGGAGTGAGATCCGCCCGGGCCTGTACGAACTGCTCGACCGCCTGCGCCAACGCGCGAAACTTGCCCTCCAGGGAACGGATGGCAGCGGCATCCGGCAGAAGGCGAATCGCGTCCCGGATCTGCCCGAGCTGCCCCGCCAGCATTGCCAGTTCCCGCGCTGGGCGCGCTGCATCCCCCCCGGGGGCAGGCGTCGGCGCGCCCTTGCCCCGGCGCGCCATTGCCTCCGTTTCCGACTGCGCCAGCACGTCCAGCTCATGACGAATGGCGCCGACTTCCTCGCGAAGCTCATCGGTGGATGTCACCTCGGGACGGCTGGCAAGACGCTCGACATTTCGCGCCAGCCGATCGAAAATCCTGCCCAGTCCCGCTCCCCCGGCCCGTCGCGCCACTTCCAGCGCATCCTCGAAATCCGCCTTCAGAGCGGCGAATTCGGTTTGCAGATCCGGCTCTGCCTCCGCAGTCAGGCCATCGCGAAGGGCCTTCAGTTCATCTTCGAGCCATTGCACTGCCGCGAAATTATCCGAAAAGGGATCGTCCGCGCCTGAACCGCTTTCCCGATCGCCCGGGTGGACCTCCCGCGGCTTCCTTCCCGCCTCGCCTGTTCCTTCATCGCAGACAGATAGCTGCTGCTCCAGATCGCTCAGGACCCGGTCGACGCGATCCAGGGATTCGCCAGACGGACGCTGGCGAGCTTTCCTATCCCGTCGATGTCGCGGGGCGGTATGGTCCATGATCCGATCCGTCGTCCGTCCTTGCGGCGAGCCCTGAATGGCGGGCGGTTCCGGCGCTTGATTCATGCCGCCGATTCATCTCGCCAGTTTCATCAATCGTAGTAAAAATCCCGTTAATTTGCATCCGCATTGCGCCCTGTCAGCGCGCTTTCCGTTCCCCTCCTCCCGCGCGAGCCGGCTTCTGTCCCTCCCTCAGGCCGCCGCGCCGGATTGGCCGGGACCGGCAATCCGGTAGCTGATCGCCTCCGCGACATGGATCCGGCCGACGCACTCCAGCCCTTCGAGATCGGCCAGCGTCCGCGCCACCTTCAGCACGCGATGATAGGCGCGCGCAGACAGGCCGAGGCGATCGCTCGCATCCCGCATCAGGGCAAGACCGGAGCTGTCGGGCGCCGCGATCCGCTCGATCAGCGCGGTGCCGCAGCGCGCATTGGTCAGGATGCCCGACTCCCCCAATGCCGCAAAGCGCTGCCGTTGCAGGGCCCGGGCCCGTTCGACGCGCGCGGCCACGGCGCGGCTCGGCTCCGCCGCGGACGGGCGGATGAGATCCTGGGCGCTGACCGCCGGCACCTCCACTCGCAGGTCGATCCGGTCGAGCAAGGGCCCCGAGATGCGCGCCTGGTAATCCGTCGCACAGCGCGGCCCGCGCGAGCAGCTGCGTCCCGGCTCTCCCGCCATGCCGCACCGGCACGGATTCATTGCGGCGACGAGCTGGATGTGGGCTGGATAGGAAATGCGGTGATTGGCGCGCGCGATGACGCATTCGCCGGTTTCAATCGGTTGGCGAAGCGAATCGATCACCTGAGGCGTGAACTCCGGCAATTCGTCGAGAAACAGCACGCCGTGATGGGCCAGCGATGCCTCGCCCGGCCGTGCGCGCAGGCCTCCCCCGACCAGCGCCGCCATCGAGGCCGAATGGTGCGGCGCACGGAAAGGCCGGCGGTCGGACAGCTTGCCTTCATCCAGTTCACCGGCAACCGACGCGATCATCGACACTTCCAGCATTTCCTGTGGCGACAGCGGCGGCAGGATCGAGGGCAGCCGCTGGGCCAGCATGGACTTGCCGGAACCGGGAGGACCGATCATCAAGAGGTGATGGCCGCCGGCCGCCGCCACCTCCAGCGCCCGCCTTGCGCTCTCCTGCCCCTTGATTTCCGCGAGATCGGGAAGATTCGGACCCGGCCCCTGCACGGCAGGCACCGGCCGGGACAAGACCTGGGTGCCGCGAAAGTGATTGGCCATGGCAATCAGGCTGCGCGGCGCGAGGATCTCGATCCCGGGACCGGCCCATGCCGCTTCCGAACCGCTTGCGGCAGGGCAGATCAACCCGTAATTCATTGCATTGGCGCTGATCGCTGCCGGCAGCGCGCCGGAAACCGCGGCAATCGTCCCGTCCAGCGACAATTCGCCGAGCACGACATAGCCGGCCAGCGCATCGGAGGGAATGGCGCCCAGCGCTGCCATCAATCCGAGGGCGATCGGCAGATCATAATGACTGCCTTCCTTGGGCAGATCGGCCGGCGCCAGATTGATCGTCACCTTCTTCGCCGGCAGGGCAAGGCCGGACGAATGCAGCGCGGCCTGCACCCGTTCGCGGCTCTCGGCCACCGCCTTGTCCGGCAGGCCGACAATATGCATGGCAATCTTTCCCGGCGACAGCATGACCTGCACGTCGACCGGCACGGCTTCGATTCCCTGGAATGCAATGGTACGCACCCGCGATACCATGGCCGCCCCCCTCATTTCCGCCGCCCCACCCCCGGCAGCGCCCCCATCATTCAGCTGGCATCAACCACATTGCCCGGCACAAATCAAGAACAATTGCGCCGCGCCTCGACCGCATCCCAGAACAGGGTCGCGATATCCGGACCGCCGAAACGCCTGATTTCGCGTATTCCGGTTGGCGAAGTCACATTGATTTCGGTCAGCCGGTCGCCAATGACATCGATGCCGACCAGCGTGAAGCCGCGCTCGCGCAGCGCCGGGCCGATCCGGGCACAGATCTCGCGATCGCGATCCGTAAGCTCCGCAGGTTCGGCCTTGCCGCCGGCATGCATGTTGGAACGGGCATCGGACTCCGACGGCACGCGATTGATGGCGCCGACGGCCTCCCCCTCGATCAGGATGATGCGCTTGTCGCCCTTGCGGACCTCGCGCAGGTAGCGCTGCACGATATAGGGTTCGCGGAACATGCTGTCGAAGATCTCGAGCAGGGAGGACAGATTCCGGTCGCCATCCTGCAGATGGAACACGCCGGCGCCGCCATTGCCATAGAGCGGCTTGATGATGATGTCACCGAACTCGCGCCGGAACGCGGCAATCTCGTCGGGATCACGCGTGATGAGCGTCTCGGGCATCAGGTCCGGAAAATCCATCACGAACAGCTTTTCGGGACTGTTGCGCACCCAGGCAGGGTCGTTGACGACCAGGGTTTGCGGATGAATCCGCTCAAGCAGGTGCGTCGTGGTGATGTAGGACATGTCGAAGGGCGGGTCCTGGCGGAGCAGGACCACATCCATCCCGGCAAGGTCCAGCCGCCGGGCTTCGCCAAGATCGAAATGGGCGCCGACACGGTCCTGGACGCGCAGGGGTTCAGCCACGGCCGTCACCGCCGTTCCGCGCATCGACAATTGCCGGGGCGTGTAATGGAAGAGGTGATGGCCGCGCCGCTGTGCTTCCAGCAGGAGCGCGAATGTCGTGTCACCGGCGATGCTGATGGTGGAAATGTGATCCATCTGGACGGCGACATCAAGCGGCATGGCGAACTCCCGGCAAATGCGTGGCCCACATCTCTACAGCCAGTTTCGGCCGATGCCAACGCCGCCTGCATCCTGCAACGCATGAAAAAGGCCCGGCGGAATCAGCTCCGGCCGGGCCCTGTCTTGCAGTGCGCAATCGGCTCAGGCAGCGGAAGAGCCGGTGAAGTTGCGCGAATAGGAATCCTTTAGCGGCTTGAACGCATTCTCTGCGAACTGGGCCGCAGCCGTCTGGACTTCCTTGAACTGCTCCAGGGAAGCTTCCGACTGCCGGCGCAGATAGGCCGACTGGAGTTCGACGAACTGGGAGAAGGTCGTCACGCGCGACAGAGCCTCGAGATGATCGAAGCCGGCCTCGGTATTGGCGCGGATGGCAGAAATCGTCTTGCGCGACAATTCGCTGCCGCTCGCTCGGGCCGACTCGAGCGACTGCTCGACAGCCTTCTGCACGGACTCGACATTTTCCTTCAAGGTCTCATAGGCCTTCGAGGACTGCTCGATGCTCTTCTCGGTCAACTCGCGCACCTGTTCGGTGACTGCAGCCGGGTCGAATGCCTGGAAACCGGACTGGATCTTTTCATTCGGGCTGGATTTCGCCATGATTTGGGTCCTTTTGCCTTGCGCTCCGGACCGGGGTGTCTCCGAAGCGATCTCCTGCAATATAGGACGTTTCATTGTGCAGTGCAACATTTTTTTGCAGCGCACCATTCGAGGGCTGTTGCCTGCACCCTGCGGACATTAACCACCCTGGCAATTCCTGCGTCCCGCCGGGCCGGTTGCGGTGGACGCCGAAGGCCGTTCAAATTATTAAGAAAGCGTAAAGAAGTCCCGATGGAGGGCGAGCGTCCTTGATTGTGGCGCAGCGCCCGACCGATACGGACGGAGATTGCGTATGGCCAGCGGCGAGTATTCCTTTATCGATCTGTCCGTCCTCGAGGAAGTGCGCGGTCATTTCGCTGCCGGCGATCCCATGTTTCTGCTGACGCCCGACCTGGAGCGCACGATCTGGGCCAATGGACCGGGCGCGCGTTTCCTCGGTCATGCCGATGTCGCAGCGGCAATGGGATCCGATGCCGGGCTCGATCCGGTCATGCGACGGCGCATCATGGCAGCTCCGGGCTATCCGGAGATCGGTCGCGACCGGCAGATCCAGCTGCGTGCCGCAAGCGGCTTTTCCCGCCTGCCGCTCGCCTGCCGCGCCAGCCAGGTTCGTCTTCCGGACGGCAAGCCGGCCCTGCTGATCGTGGTTCCCGACCCTGCCGCCAGCCTCGATGAGGCGGCCACCCGGGCGATCGAGGGTATTGGCAATGGCGGGAAGTATGCCGCGCTGGTCGGCGGAGAGGGCGAAATTCTTGCCGAATCCCATGGTCTTTCGCGCATCGGCGTCAGCCGCGCCACGCTCGCCCGGCTGATCCGCGAGGTCCGGCACGAGCCCGACCGGCTGGTCAAGCGCATGGTTCCGGCCGCCGCCGGCACCATCGCCGCCGGCATCGCCCGCCTGTCGGAAATGCCGCCCCTGCACCTGCTTGTCCTGGTCGCCGAGGAGGCAGATGCCGCCGGGGATATCCCCGCACGGCCAGCCGGAGCAGAAGCAGGCGAGAAGAAAGCCGGTCCTGAACCTGAACCGCAGGGAACGGTTCGCCAGCCCGCCGAAGCCGCCCTCCCTGCCGAAAATGACCGCCCGACGCAGCCGGCGACCATACGCTTCAGCTGGCGAACCGATCGGGATGGCAGGCTCAGCTTTCTTTCGGAGGAATTCCTGCAGGCATTCGGCGAGGCATCCGCAACCTTGCTCGGCAAGAGCTTCGCCGAGATCGCCGAGGAATTCGGCATGGAAGAATGGGGCAAGATCGATGGCCTGTTGCAGAGGCGCGACACCTGGTCGGGGCGCACGGTCCTCTGGCCTGTCGATGGCCGCAAGGTCCCGGTCGACCTGGCGGCGCTGCCTGCCTATGACCGGCACCGGCAATTCGAGGGCTTTCGCGGCTTCGGCGTGGCGCGGCCGCGGGAAGCGCAGGCAGCGCGATCCGAACCTTCCGGACACTCCCTGCCCGACAGCGACAAGGAAAAGGAAAAGGTGGTCCGGCTGGACGAGCGCCGGCCAGGCGGGCGGCACATGCTGACCGACAGCGAGCGCTCCGCCTTTCAGGAGATCGCGGCGAAACTCCGCGGGGATACGCTGGACCTGCCGCCACCGACGCAAGCCGCAAGCCCTGCCCCCGCCGCGGCTGGCGGTGAAGGCGCTCGCCTTTCCGGCGCGGAAGCGCTGCGGATCCTCGAACAGCTTCCCCTCGCGGTAGTGGTTCGCACCCGCGCCGGCGCGCTGCGCGCAAATGCCGAATTCCTGCGCCTGACCGGATATGAATCGAGCGAGGACTTCGCCCGTTCCGGCGGCATGGAGCGCCTTTTCGGCGATCCGCTCCGGCTTGCGGAGGAGGAATACCCGGCCCATCACCGCCTGACGCTCCGGACGCGACAAGGCACGGAACTTCCCTGCGATGCAGTGCTGAAGACCCTGGAACTGGAATCGGGCAAGGCGCTGATGCTGGCGATCCGCCTCGCGGACAGGGACAAGGACAAGGAGGAACGGCGGCTGCGCGAGCATATCGCTGAACTGACCGCCATACTCGACACGGCCACGGATGGCGTCATCCTCATCCGCCAGGACGGAACGATCCGTTCGGCCAATCACTCGGCGGAAGCCCTGTTCGGCCAGAGCGAAAAGGAACTTGCAGACCGGCCGTTCACCTCGCTTTTCGCCATTGAGAGCCAAGGCCCCGTCGCCGAATATCTGCGCGGCCTGACGCAGAACGGCGTCGCCAGCCTGCTCAATGACGGTCGCGAAGTGATCGCCTGCGAAGCCCAGGGCGGCTTCATCCCGCTTTTCATGACCATTGGCAGATTGCCCGGCTCCGGCGGCTTCTGCGCCGTGCTGCGCGACATCACCCCGTGGAAACGGGCGGAGGAGGAACTGATCAAGGCGCGCAGCGAGGCCGAGCACGCATCGACGCAGAAGACCGGCTTCCTGGCCCGGATCAGCCACGAGATTCGCACCCCGCTCAATGCGATCATCGGCTTCTCCGAATTGATGATGGATGAGCGCTTCGGCGCCATCGGCAATGAGCGCTACCGGGACTATCTGCGTGACATCAATCGCTCCGGCAATCATGTGCTGGAACTCGTGAACGACCTCCTCGACATCTCGAAGATCGAGGCCGGCGAGCAGGAGATGCGGTTCGAAGCGGTGTCGCTCAATGACTGCCTTGCCGATGCCATCGCCATGATGCAGCCCGAGGCCAATCGCGAGCGCGTGATCATCCGGTCCAGCCTCGCCTCCGCCCTGCCCGATGTTGTCGCGGACCGGCGCAGCATCAAGCAGATCGCGATCAACCTGCTTTCCAATGCCATCCGCTTCACGCAGCCCGGCGGACAGGTCATCGTCTCGACGGCGATCGAGCCCGAGGGCGCTGTCGCAATACGGGTACGCGATACGGGCGTGGGCATGTCGTCCTCGGAGATCGAGCATGCCCTGAAACCCTTCAAGCAGGTTACCCGGATGCAGAAGCGTGGCGCCAGCGGCACCGGCCTCGGCCTGCCGCTCACCAAAGCCCTCGCGGAGGCCAATCGGGCCGCCTTCACCATCGATTCCGTTCCCGAGGAAGGCACGCTCGTCGAGATCGTCTTTCCGGCCACGCGCGTGCTCGCCGGCTGAATGCGCAAAAAGCTGAAACTTGCACTCCAGTTTAGAATAATTCTAAACTATTGATTTTCTTGGACTTTATTGACGAGGCGGGGCGAATGCCCCATAGGCTTCGGCAGAAGGGAAGTCCATGACTGCTTTTTCGACGCAGAACATTGCCGCCGCCAGCGACACCCCCGGCCTGCCCGTGCGGAAGGTGCGCCACCCGGGCCTCTTCGCCGTGGTGTTCCTCATCGCAGCGGTGACGATCCTGCCCATCGCAACGCTGGCCGCAATCGCCTTTTCAGGCACCGCCAGCGACTGGCCTCACCTGATCGAGAACGTCCTGCCGCGCTCGGCGCAGACGACGATCTGGCTGATGCTTCTTGTCGCAGCCGGCACCGGCACCATCGGCGTCACAGCGGCATGGCTGGTCAACAGTTTCGACTTCCCGTTGCGGCGCATCATGGCCTGGGCACTGGTGCTGCCGCTGGCCATCCCCACCTATCTGGCAGCCTATGCCTTCACGGAGTTCTTCAACTATACCGGACCCGTGCAGGCGCAGATCCGGACGATTTTCGGCTTCACGAATTCCCAGCAATACTGGTTTCCGGACATTCGCTCGACGGAAGGGGCTGCGATCATCCTCTCCGCCGTGCTCTACCCCTACGTCTATCTGACAACGCGCGTCGTGTTCATCATGCAGGGCCGCAATCTCGCCGATGCGGCACGCACGCTCGGCGCCGGCCGGTTCCGGGTCGCCTGTCACGTCGTCCTGCCCGTAGCCCGCCCGGCAATCGCCGCCGGAATCGCCCTTGCGCTGATGGAAACGCTAAACGATATCGGCGCGGCCGAATATCTGGGCGTCCGCACGCTGACCATGGCGGTCTACACGACATGGCTCAACCGGGGCAGCATCGAGGGCGCGGCGCAGATCGCCATGGCCATGCTGGCCATCGTCTTCCTTCTCATGGCGCTGGAACAGGCGGCGCGGCGCAAGCAGCGCTTCCATCAGGCGAGGGTGTCGCAGCTTGGCGAGCCGCCGCTGCGCACGCCGCTGAAAGGTCTGGCCGGCGTGATGGCCTTGGTTGCAACCCTCCTTCCCGTCCTGTTCGGCTTCGGCATTCCGGTGCGGGTGCTTGCCGGCTATGCCTGGGTGCGGCCGGAGCAGCTCGGCGACCCCGCCCTCCTGAGCGCCTTTCTCAATTCGCTGGTGACCGCATCGGCAGCGGCGATCCTGACCGTTGCGCTGGCCCTCATCCTGTTGAACGGCGCCCGCCTGTCACGCTCGCCCGTCCTGGCGCTGCTCGGGCGGATCGGCGCGCTCGGCTATGCGCTGCCCGGAACGATCCTCGGCTTCGGCTTGCTCTATGCGCTTACGACGATCGACCGGAGCGTGGACATGGCGACGCGCTGGCTCACGGGCACGCCCACGGGCCTCCTGCTGTCCGGAACCGCGGCTGCCGTCGTTCTCGCCTGCACCATCCGGTTTCTCGCTCTCGCCGATGGCGCCATTCGCTCGGGCCTGACGAAATTGCCGCCGCATCTGGACGAGGCGGCGCGCAATCTGGGACGCACGCCGTTTCGCAGCGCCGTCGAGGTGCTGCTCCCCCTGCTGCGCCCGGCCATCCTTACCGCCGCGATCCTTGTCTTCGTCGATACGGTGAAAGAGCTTTCGGCCACCATCGTCCTGCGGCCCTTCGGCTTCAACACGCTGGCGACACATGTCTATGAGAACGCCTCGCGCGGCGCGGTCGAGCAGGGAGCGATGGCTGCCCTGCTCATCATCGCGACGGCGCTGGTTCCGGTGCTGCTCCTGTCGCGCGCCCTCATCCGCGACCGCGCGGTATGAGCTGAGCCCGTCCAGTTGCACCATGCCCGAGATCAGAACCGCTTCGAGATTGACAGGCGGAACGTCCTGCCGGGCTCGCTGTAGCGATCGCGCACGGCGGCGTCGATGTCGTCCGGCACGTCGACGGCGTTCCAGTACTTCGTATCGAAAAGATTGAAGACGCCGGCCTGCAGGCGCAGACCCTGGAATTGCTCCGGTTCCCACCAGCCGGTCACGTCGACGACGGCATGCGCAGGTGCCCGGAACCCGCCGGGCCCGACCCTGTCGCGCGCCGCGGCCATCGCCACGGATAGATCGGCGCCCCACTCCTCCGTCGCGTAGCCGAGGCCGAGGATGGCGCGAAGCGGCGGTATGGAGTTCAGATGCTCATCGAGATCCGTATCCCGCCCGACCGTCCAGGCCACCGAGCTGGACAGGCGCCAGTCCGTGGCGAATTTCCATTCGCCGCGCAGTTCCGCGCCATGCATGTGCACGCGCGCCCGGTTCACATATCCGACCACGCCATTGACCGGATATTCGCCGCCGGGCGGCTCGATCTGCACCATGTCGATGAAGTTGCGATAGGAATTGCTGAACAGGCTCGCGGCCAGGGCCACCGTGCCATCATCATATTGCGCGCCGATCTCGAAGCCGTTGCCCGTTTCGGGCACGAGATCCGGATTGCCGATCCGCACATAGGAACCGGGGGCGCCGAAATTCTGGTAGAGTTCGAGCGCCGTGGGGGCACGGAAGGCCTGCGCCCATTGCGCATAGAGTTCGAGATGATCGCCCGCCTGCCAGGCGCCGTGCACTTTCGCCGAGAGATTGCTACCGCGACTGGCCGCGGGCAGGCCATCGAAATTCGGCGAATGCTCGAATGCTGCCGTGGCGACGGGCTTGTGCTCATAGGCATCGAAGCGCAGCCCCGGCGTCAATGTGAAGCCGCCGCCAAGCTGGATCTCGTTCTCGACATAGGCTCCGAATGCGATGCTGGCGACATCCGGCATGTCGGACGCATTGGCATGCAGGAACCGGCAGGGCTGAAAGCCCGGTCCCATGCCCGACCAGTCGAGATCCGGGCAATTGTCGATCCCCGTCACATATTGGTGCGTATCCTGCCGGTAAAGCTCCGTCCCGAAGCGTAGGGTCTGGCTGCGCCCTCCCAGTTCCAGAGTCTTCATGGCATCGCCGGTCAGGCCGTAGGAAGTCTGGCGCATCTCATTGTCGCGAAAATACGGGCCGAACGGGTAGCCATAATAATCCGGAGCATAGGGCGAGCCGATCCGGATCCCGTCGGCAATGCTTTTCAGACGCTGTCGCAGCCAGTAGGCCGTGATGTCCGCCTCATCGACAATATCCTCTCCGTCAGGCGAGACGAAATCATAGGAAAGCGAAAGACGATCGCGCTTGACCGTCTCGGTGCCGCGCAGGCTCCCCTCTTCATAGCTGGAAGTGGTGCCGGTCATGTTGTCGAATTTCTCGTCCCGGTCGAACATCTCGCCCGTGAAACGGAGGCGATGTCCGCCCTCGACATGCTGATGCAACTTCACCAGCAGATTGGTCCGTTTCGTATCCGCCGGATCGGGCAAGGTCCGGCTCTCGCCATAACCGCCTACTGTGCCCTTGTTGTCCATCTCGTGGCCACTGAGAAAGCCGCCCTGGACAAGCAGCCATGTTTCGTCGAAACGCGCCGCAATGGCTCCATGGGTCCGCCAGCTTGCATCGGCGCTGTCATAGCCGCCCTTGAGGATCGCGCCCCAGTGCCGACCTTCCTCGACCAGCTCTTCCGGATCGAGCGTGCGGAAGCCGACGACACCGCCTAGCGCGCCGGAACCATGGCGCACGGAATTGGCGCCGCGGGTAATGTCAACGGCCGAAATCGTGTCGAAATCGAAGGCATCGAGCCCACCCTTGACGCTGTCGCGCGCATCGGTCAGCCAGGGCACGCGAATGCCGTCGATCGTGGTGAGCACCCGGTTCTGGTCCAGCCCGCGCAACTGGATGCTCTTCGAACTGCGGGAGAAGCTTGCTGCAGCATCGAGGCGCCCGAGGTCGGACAGATCGTCCACCATCTTCCGCGCAAGCTCCTCGCTGTCGGCAGTACGGGTCAGCGCATCCTCGCCAGCCGCTCCGGCCTGGCCCGTGACCGTCAACATTTCAAGCTCGGTCGCCTCCTGCGCCGCCACCGCCGCGCAGCCCGCGGCCAAGGCCAGCGCGGCCACCGTGCCGCCCAGAAAACGCAAATGCCGGTCCCAACCGATATGCATGCACAATTCCCCTGTCCAATGTGGATGCCTGGCTGGCTGGCGCGGAAATGCGTTGCTTGCTGAGCGACCGATCGCGTGCATCACCCTAATGGCGCGCACGGCATTGCCCTCGTACAAAAGATGAGTTTAATAGTCAACATTATGGATGGACGCGTCACCCCGCGCATTTCAAGGCGCAAGTTGGGGAAAACCGGAAAAAGCAGGGAGTGGAGTCCGCGCGACTCTTGTCACCGAGTCCGGCGGCATTGTAGTTTGGGCCGAGTTGAACCTTAGTTGGCAATGAGCTCCACCCCCGTATCGATGCGGCGTGGCCTCGGATTCTTTCGGGGCAGGACGGGGGATTCGAGCTGAAGACGAGGAGTGCTCTCATGAGCTGGACGGATGAACGGGTCGAGATACTGAAAACTCTCTGGGCAGAAGGTCTGAGCGCCAGCCAGATTGCAGCTCAGCTTGGCGGCATCTCCCGTAACGCCGTGATCGGCAAGGTTCACAGGCTCAAATTGTCGAGCCGGGGCCGTGCGGTACCACCGCCGTCCCGGCAGAAGAAGCCTACCCGCGAAGCTCCGGCAGCGGAACGTCCCGCAGCGCGGGAAAGTTCGCCAGCGCGCAATGCTGCTCCCCAGCCGAAGACCGCAACGCCCGTCATTGGCGCGACAGCACTCAAGCCCAGGGCAGAGACCGAGGCCGAAGTGCTCGCGGAAATGCCTCCGGAAAGCAGCGCCGTCGTCGTGCCGATCTCCCGCCGGCTGGCCCTGACGGAACTGACCGAAAGGACCTGCAAATGGCCGATCGGCGATCCGCTGAGCGAGGATTTCCATTTTTGCGGCAATGATGCCGGCGACTCCGGACCCTATTGCAGCTACCATTCCCGGATGGCGTTTCAGCCTGTCGCGGAGCGACGGCGCAAATAGGTGCAAATAGAGGCCGGGAGGCGTCCGGTTGCATTGGCCCGTTGATCCAATCCTCCTCGGCGCCTGATCTGGTCCGGAAAGCGGAGACCACTTTCCGGGATCATGTTGGTTTCCTGTTGGCGCCTGATCTGGTCCGGAAAGCGGAGACCACTTTCCGGGATCATGTTG
>CAYLGY010000017.1:0-8177 GCA_964383325.1 uncultured Rhizobiaceae bacterium | reverse complement strand
TTCCTGTTGGCGCATGATCTGGTCCGGAAAGCGGAGACCACTTTCCGGGATCATGCGCTAACCGAAATATTGCCCGCCATTGGCCGAGAGGGTGGAGCCGGTAATGAAGCCGGCATCCTCGGAGGCAAGAAAGACCACGCACCGCGCGACTTCCTCCGGCTCGCCCAGACGCCCGACGGGGATTTGCGCGATAATGGATTCCCGAACCTTCTCGGGCACAGCCATCACCATGTCCGTCGCAATATAGCCGGGGCAGATAGCATTGACGGTGATGTTGAAGCGCGCGCCTTCCTGGGCCAATGCGCGCGTGAAGCCGATATCGCCAGCCTTTGCCGCCGAATAGTTCACCTGGCCGAACTGGCCTTTCTGGCCATTGATCGAGGAAATGTTGACGATGCGGCCGAACTTGCGCTCGCGCATGCCGGGCCAGACCTGGCGCGTCATGTTGAACAGGCCCGTGAGGTTGGTGCCGATCACCTCGTTCCATTGTTCCGGCGCCATCTTGTGGAAGGGCGTGTCCCGCGTGATACCCGCATTGTTGACAAGAATGTCAATTGGCCCGGTTTCGGCTTCCACCCGGGCGAGCCCGTCGGCGCAGGAATCGAAATCGGCTACTGACCACTTGAATACCGGAATGCCCGTCTCGCCGCTGAACTTGCGGGCGGCTTCCTCATTGCCGGCATAATTGGCAACGACCTGGTAGCCCGCCGATTGCAGCGCCAGACAGATCGCGGCCCCGATCCCGCGCGTGCCGCCCGTCACCAATGCCCTTCTGACCATCTCGATCTCCTCCTCCGATGGGTGATATCCTGCCTGGAAGGCTGGCGGCACCCCTCTGCCGCCAGCGCTGCGTCTACAGCGATTCGACGCACATGGCGACTCCCATGCCGCCGCCGATGCAGAGGGTTGCAAGGCCCTTGCCGGCCTTCCTCCGACGCATCTCGAAGAGGAGCGTGTTGAGGATGCGCGCGCCCGACGCCCCGACCGGATGCCCGATGGCGATGGCGCCGCCATTGACATTGACGATCTCCGGATTCCAGCCGAGATCCTTGTTCACGGCGCAGGCCTGCGCGGCGAACGCCTCATTGGCTTCGACCAGGTCGAGATCGGAAATCGACCAGCCGGCCTTTTCCAGCGCCTTGCGCGATGCGGGAATCGGCCCGGTGCCCATGATCTGTGGATCGACGCCCGCAGTAGCCCAGGAGACGATGCGCGCCATCGGCTCGATTCCGCGCCGGGCTGCCTCGCTCTCCCGCATCAGTACGACGGCCGCACCGCCATCATTGATCCCCGAAGCATTGCCCGCGGTCACGGTTCCTTCCTTCGCAAAGGCCGGGCGGAGCCTGGCGACGCTCTCGAGCGTCACGCCCTTCTTGATGTACTCGTCCTGGTCGATCACGGTCTCGCCCTTGCGTGATTTGACCGTGACCGGCACGATCTCGTCCGCGAACCTGCCCGCTTCCTGCGCGGCCTCCGCCTTGTTCTGCGAGGCAACGGCGAAGGCGTCCTGCTCCTCGCGCGTCAACTGCCAGCGATTGGCGATGTTTTCGGCGGTGATGCCCATATGGTAGCCATAGAAGGCATCCGTCAGCGCATCATTGAGCATCGTGTCGATGAACTGGACATTGCCCATCTTCACGCCGCCACGCAAATGCGCGCAATGGGGGGCCATCGACATCGATTCCTGGCCGCCCGCCACCACGATGCGCGCATCGCCCGCCTGAATCTGCTGCATGCCGACGGCCACTGCCCGCAATCCGGATCCGCAAAGCTGGTTGAGGCCCCATGCCGTGGCCTCCTGCGGAATGCCGGCCGCCATCGCGGCCTGCCGGGCCGGATTCTGCCCCTGGCCGGCTGCTAGGATCTGGCCGAGAATGACCTCGTCCACTTCCCCGGAATCCACACCGGCCCGCGCCAGCGCCTCGCGAATCGCGGCGGCGCCGAGTTCGTGGGCGGGAACATTTGCAAAGACGCCATTGAAGGCGCCGACAGGGGTTCGTGCTGCACCTGCGATGACGATGGAATCTGCGTTCTGCATGGACAATGCTCCAGTTTCTTTGCCGCGCACGGCAATTCCTGCCCGGCGCCGGAAGCTCCTGCGGCAGGTTTCCACCCGGGCGATGTCTCGGAACATACTACCGATGACGCAATGCACAAACGCATTTCCCTCCTGCCCGGTTTTGGCCTATGCTCCCCGGCACGAGCGCAAGGGACACGATCTTCTGGGAGGCGGCTGCAAATGGCGGACAAGAAGGGTCCGGTTACGATCAAGAAATATGCGAACCGGAGACTCTACAATACCGGAACCAGTACCTATGTCACGCTGGACGACCTCGCGGACATGGTAAAACGGGGAGAGGAGTTCATTGTCCAGGACGCGAAGACCGGCGAGGACATCACCCATGCCGTTCTGACGCAGATCATTTTCGAACTCGAAGGCAAGGAAGGGCAGAATATGCTGCCCGTGTCGTTCCTGCGCCAGCTCATCAGCTTCTACGGCGACCAGATGCAGGCAATCGTTCCGACCTATCTGGAACAGTCCATGGCTGCCTTCACCCGCGAGCAGGAACGCCTGCGCGAGCAGATGAAAGCCATGTTCGGCGAAGCTGCCGGCCCGCTCGAACAGCCGCTGAAAGCGCTGGAAGAACAGACGCGGCGCAATATCGAGGTGTTCCAGAACGCGATGAACCTCTTTGCCCCGTTCAGCACGCGGGCCCAGGAGGCGGAAAGGCCGGCGCCGGACGACCTCGCCGAGTTGCGCGAGCAGATTTCCGAGATGCAGCGCAAGATCGACGAGCTGACCCGCAGATAGAGGAGGGGCCACACCCTCACGGCCTTTCCGGGATCATCCACTCCCTGCTGGCGCATGATCTTGTCCGGAAAGCGCAAACCAATTTCCGGGATCATGCGCTACAACAGGTTCACGTCCCTGCCCGCGGCACGGATAGACACGAAGAACCCGGCCAGCACATCCAGCAGCGAAATCGTCATCAGGACGAAGAAGAGCGAAGTTGCCGCGCCCGGCACCAGCAGGAACTCGACCAGAAAAGCAATGAAAACGAATGTGGAAAGCAGATGGTCGACAACGGAACGGTTCGAAGTGCGCGTCGACTTGGTGATTTCGAAGAAGAGCAGGATGAGTGCAGTGAGCACCATCAGGTCGGACATCTTCATTGTCCAGTACCCGCCTGAAATCATGGCGAGCGAGAATACCTGCTGCTCCCACGGGCCGCCGGGACCCCCGCCGAGAACGCCGGCCAATCCGAGATTGAACAGGATCAGGGGCAGGATGAGCAACGGAATATGAAACATGACCGTCTCGCTGCTCACTCCTGCGAATTTGTCGTGACGCGTCTCCCGGCAGAGACTGCCCCGGCAGCGGGAACCCGGCTCAGGATTCCTTCGGCTCCAGAACCTGACGGCCGCGATAGGTCCCGCTCTTCAGGTCAATGTGATGCGGACGGCGCAATTCGCCCGAATCCTTGTCCTCGACATAGGTAGGCGCCTTGAGCCCGTCAGCTGACCGGCGCATGCCGCGCCGGGAAGGCGATGTCTTTCTCTTCGGTACTGCCATTGTATCGCTCCGGTTCGACCCACACCTCCGCCGCCAGGCGCGAGGAGATTGGCCGCATGTCATGATGGTTGCGTGGCCTATACAATGCGGCGCCGGATTTTACCAGCGCCCGCCGGCATTTTTTTAGCTCGAGGACGATCCGCCGCGCAGACATTCGAGATGCCCGCCGGCGCCGGCGGCCCGCTTCTGGATGATGTTCGCGAGCCGGTTGAGCGTGGCGCCCGGGCTTGCCGGGTTGCGCTGATGCGGATTGGGCAGCGTCACCGCCAGCAGCGCCGCCTGGCGAGCCGACAGTCTTGCCGCCGAACGGCCGAAATGATGCTGCGCTGCCGCCTCTATCCCATAGATGCCCGGCCCCCATTCGGCGATATTCAGATAGATTTCCAGGATCCGCCGTTTCGACAGGACGGCGTCGAGATAGATCGCCAGCGGCAATTCCAGCACCTTGCGCACATAGGAACGTCCGTGCCAGAGAAAGAGGTTCTTGGCCGTCTGCATCGGTATCGTGGAGGCGCCGCGCGGGCTCCCCCCTTCCATGAAGTCGGCGAGCACCTCGTTGAGCGCGCCGAGATCGATGCCGCGGTGGCTGCAGAACTGCCCATCCTCCGACATGGTCACCGAGGCGACCAGCACCGGGGCGACCTCTTCAAGAGGCACCCAGCGGCGATCGACCTCGCGCAGCAACACCATGTCCCGCACCATGAGCGTCGAGAGCGGATGCACATTCGGGATGGCATAGACCAGGGTCAGGAACACGGGAATCAATGCGACGACCAGCAAGGCCAGCAGGACCCGCCGCAGCCAGCTGCGCCATCCGGAGAGCCATGCCATCACCTGCGAACCGGCCCCGCCAGGCTTTCCCTTCCGTCCCGTACCGACAAGCTCCACTCCCGTCTGCAGGATGCATCCTTTCGATACCTTTGCCTGAAATCGGGTGCAACTGCGAATCCCTGGCTGGCAGGACTTGATTTTCAGCAAATTAGCGGCCATCGACCGGGACATGAGCAGTCAGGACGAACTTCCCCCGAAACTCCTGCAGACGGCAAGGCGCGTCGAAACCTGCATCGCGCAATTGCTGCAGCCGCAGATCCGCACGGGCGAGATTGCCCGGCCGGAGCGATTGCTGGCCGCGATGCGGCACGGCGCGCTGAATGGCGGCAAGCGCCTGCGCCCGTTCTTTCTGATCGAGTCAGCGGCGCTGTTCGGCAGTTCCGGAGATCCCGTGATCCGGGTGGCCGCGGCGCTGGAATGCGTGCATTGTTACTCATTGATTCATGATGACTTGCCGGCGATGGACGATGACGATTTGCGCCGGGGGCGGCCGACCGTGCATCGCGCCTTCGACGAGGCGACCGCGATCCTCGCCGGCGACAGCCTGCTGACCCTGGCTTTCGATGTCCTGGCGGATGCCGATACCGAATTGGACTCGGGTCGCAAGAGCGAACTCGTGCTGGCCCTCGCCCGCGCGGCGGGCCTCGGCGGCATGGCCGGCGGGCAGATGCTCGATCTGTCGGCCACGGGCGCAGCGCCGCGTGAAGCCGGCATCATCCAGCTCCAGGCCATGAAGACCGGCGCGCTGTTCCGCTTTGCCTGCGAGGCCGGCGCAATCATCGGCGCCGCCCCGGCGGACGACCGTGAGCGGATGGCGGAATTCGGATCGGCCATCGGGCTGGCGTTCCAGATTGCCGACGACCTCCTCGACGCGACAGGCGATGCGGCCCGGATCGGCAAGGCGACGGGCAAGGACGATGCGGCCGGCAAGGCCACCCTCACCAGCCTCCATGGGCTCGAATGGGCGCGTCGCCAGCTCGACGGGCTGGTGACGCAAGCCATCGAGTTGCTTATGCCCTACGGATCCCGCGCGCGAACCCTCGCTGCCGCGGCGCGGTTCGTCGCCGGCCGCGACCGCTGATCAGCGCTGATCCTGGCGCTGGCGCTCGTAATATTCATGCTCACTCATGATCCGGTCATGGTGCCGGAAATACGGATCGGCCCGCGGCACCATCCGGTAATGCGGTCCGTCACCATAGGCACGCCAGTCGTCGCACAAATAAGTCCGGCCATACGGATCATAGCAATAGCCATAGGGCGCCCGGTACTGAGCTCGCGGCGCCAGCGCCTGACCGATCACGGCGCCGGAAATGATGCCGAGCGCGAAAGCACCGGCGGCGTCCCCGCCATGCCAGCGATGATGTCTGTGCGCATCCGCTGATGCGACCGGCAGGGCGAGGACCGCCGCTGTGAAGGCCGCCAGCAGGGGTAGGCGAAAGGGTTGCATCGTCTTGCCTCCATGGGCTTCGTGAACGCTGCATCGTGACATGACCGGACTGACCCGGCCATGAACAGGGCAGTATGGCCCAACGCGCAAAATGCCCGAAAGTTCAGCGGAAATCGAACAGCGACATTCCCGTCACCATCTCATCAAGGCCGAGTGGCTGCGTGACGGGCGGCTCCGCACGCGATATGCAGCCACGCCGCTCGCAGAGCCGGCAGGACGGGCCGATCGGCACGGCAGGGACCGTCGCGACGGGCGAGCCCCTTGGGTTCCGGCTGTCGCCTCCGGCCGGCAAGGCAGCGCCATAGACCGTCTCGTCCCGATAGGAGAAGTCGCACCCGAGCAAGAGCGCAGTACGCCGTGGACGCTCGCCAAAGGCACCCTGCGGCCCTTCCAGGGTCCGCGCAATCGTCAGGAAGCGGCTTCCATCAGGCATTTCCACGGCCTCCACCAGCAACTGACCCGGCTGGGCGAAGGCCGAATGCACCAGGAGCCTGGGGCATTCGCCCCCGAAGCGCTGTTGCGGATAGCCTTCGGCACCCGCCCGGCGCAGACGGTTGCCGGCATGGTCGATTTCCAGGAGGAAGAAAGGCACCCCGGAAGCCCCGGCGCGCGCCAGCATGACCAGCCGGTTTCCCGCCTGCGCGAAGGAAACGCCGAAACGGGCGCGAAGAATGTCGATATCATAACGGCTTCGCAGCGCGGCATCGTGAAAGGCGCCATAGGGCATCATCAAGGCGTGCGCGCCATAACGGCCAAGCTCGAAGCGGGCGAGCCGGCGAGCCTCGTCGCTCGAGAGCCGCATGGCCTCGATCTCGGCGGAGATCGCAACCTCCGCCCGCAGCATCATCGCTTCCGTCGCGACCTCGCGCAGCTGGTCGAATGGCGACAGGCGCTCGGAGATGAACAGGCGCTTGGAATGCCGATCATAGCGCCGCCGCATGTCCGGCATTGTGGTGACCGGCAGCGTCCGCACGGTGGTGCCATGCTCCCTTGCCAGCCAGGCCCGCAGCGCCTGCATCAGCCCCTCTTCCGGCTTCAGCAGCGCATGGAAGGCTTCGGCCTCCTCCTCGATGCGGGCAAAGTGATAGGGCCGGAAGGCGATCTGGTCCCGGACCTCGTCCACCGGCAGGCGAGCAGCGGACAAGGCGGTCTGGTGGCCCTCCTGCGCCAGCAGGTCCGCAAGATCGCTCAGCCGGTCGCCGCGCTCGCGATAGGCACGATAGAGCCGCACCATGCCGGCGGCTGCATTTGGCGCCGCCTCGGCAAGATCGATCAGCTCCTGCTCGCCCGGCAGTTCTCCTGATAGCAGCGGATCGGCGAAGACTTCGCGCAGGGCGGCAAGCGTTCCGCTCGCACCTCCCCCATGGAGCTCGTCCGGCTCGAGCTGGAAGACCGCCGCCAGCTTCATCAGCAATTGCACCGTGAGCGGGCGCTGGTTGCGTTCGATCAGATTGAGATAGGAGGGCGAAATGCCGAGCGCCGACGCCATGGCCGCCTGGGTCAGTCCGCGCGCCATGCGGATGCGCCGGATACGGGGCCCGGCAAAAATCTTGCGCTCTGCCATTTACAAACCGCTACACGCCCGCAGGCTTTACCGAATTTACAAATTTACAGCCCCTCGGCGAAAACACAATACATCGCCACCCGATTTTCCCGCCGAATTTGCAGCGATTCATCGCCTAATGCCGCAGTGCAGCGTAAATCTGTCAAGGAATGCTGATGGATTGCTTGCACATGGAGTATCTGGCATGACAGACTTTTACAGCCTCGTCCCTTCCGCTGTCCCCGGACGTTTCGACGGGATCGAACGGAGTTTCACGCCCGCTGACGTCGTCCGGCTGCGCGGCTCGGTCGAGATCCGCCATTCCCTGGCCGAGATGGGCGCCAACCGGCTCTGGAAGCTGTTGCAAGAGGATGATTTCGTCAACGCGCTCGGCGCGCTCTCCGGCAACCAGGCGATGCAGATGGTCAGGGCCGGCCTCAAGGCGATCTATCTGTCCGGCTGGCAGGTCGCCGCCGATGCCAATACGGCCTCGGCCATGTATCCCGACCAGTCGCTCTACCCCGCCAATGCAGGCCCGGAACTGGCGCGCAGGATCAACCGGACCTTGCAGCGCGCCGACCAGATCGAGGTGTCCGAAGGCAATGGCCTCTCGGTCGAGACCTGGTTCGCGCCGATCGTGGCCGATGCGGAAGCCGGCTTTGGCGGTCCGCTGAACGCATTCGAGATCATGAAGGCCTATATAGAGGCCGGCGTCGCCGGCGTGCATTTCGAGGACCAGCTGGCATCGGAGAAGAAGTGCGGCCATCTCGGCGGCAAGGTGC
>CAYLGY010000016.1:0-35942 GCA_964383325.1 uncultured Rhizobiaceae bacterium | reverse complement strand
ACCAGGTCAACCTGGAATATCTCGGCCAGACCGTTTGGACGCGCGAGGAGGGCGGGCTGACGATTGCCTATCCCGATACCTGCGTCGGTACCGATTCGCATACCACCATGATCAATGGGCTGGGTGTGCTGGGCTGGGGCGTGGGCGGCATCGAGGCAGAGGCCGCCATGCTCGGACAGCCGGTATCCATGTTGCTGCCGGAGGTGATCGGTTTCCGCCTTACCGGCAGGCTCAAGGAGGGCGTCACCGCCACTGACCTCGTCCTCACCGTGACACAGATGCTTCGCAAGAAGGGCGTGGTCGGAAAGTTCGTCGAATTCTTTGGTCCCGGCCTCTCCAACATGACGCTCGCGGATCGCGCAACGATCGGCAATATGGCGCCCGAATATGGCGCCACCTGCGGCTTCTTCCCGGTGGATTCGGAAACCTTGCGGTATCTGACCGTCTCCGGCCGCGACGAGGAACGCATCGCCCTGGTTGAGGCGTTCAGCCGGGCACAGGGCATGTGGCGCGATGACAATGCGCCGGATCCGGTATTTACCGATACGCTGGAGCTGGATCTCGGTGAAGTCGTTCCGTCGATGGCCGGACCGAAGCGGCCGGAGGGTCGGATCGTTCTCGAGGATGTGGCGGCCGGCTTTGCCAGCGCGCTGGAATCGGAGTACCGCAAGCCTGCAGAGGCGCATGGACAGCGCTTCGAGGTTGAAGGGCGGGATTTCGATCTCGGACACGGCGATGTGGCGCTGGCGGCAATCACTTCCTGCACGAACACCTCCAACCCGAGCGTCCTGATCGGCGCCGGTCTCCTCGCTCGCAATGCCAACCGTCTTGGCCTCAGACAAAAGCCCTGGGTCAAGACCTCGCTTGCTCCGGGCAGCCAGGTGGTCGCCGAATATCTCGCCAATTCCGGATTGCAGGAGGAGCTGGACAAGATCGGCTTCAATCTCGTGGGCTTCGGCTGCACGACCTGCATCGGAAATTCCGGTCCGCTGGATGCGCCGATTTCCCGCACCATCAATGACAATGGTCTGATTGTCGCAGGCGTGCTTTCGGGCAACCGCAATTTCGAGGGTCGCATTTCACCGGACGTGCAGGCAAATTATCTGGCATCGCCGCCGCTCGTCGTCGCCTATGCGCTGGCAGGATCGATCACAAGGGATCTGACCCGCGAGCCGCTGGGCACAGGCAGCAACGGCCAGCCCGTATATCTGCGCGACATCTGGCCTTCGAATCAGGAAATCCAGGAGTTCATCGAAGCACATGTCACGCGTGACCTGTTCACGAAGAAATATGCCGAAGTCTTCGAGGGCGATGACAATTGGCGGGCCGTCGAAGCGCCACAGAGCCAGACCTATGCCTGGGACGACGCCTCGACCTATGTTCGCAACCCGCCCTATTTCGAAGGCATGCCGAAACAGCCCGGCCCGGTCACGAACATCCGCGATGCGCGTATTCTCGGACTGTTTGGCGACAAGATCACCACCGACCATATTTCTCCCGCCGGTTCGATCAAGGCTGCGTCCCCGGCCGGCGAGTATCTGCTGGCGAACGACGTGCAGGTGATGGATTTCAACCAGTACGGCACGCGTCGGGGCAATCATGAAGTGATGATGCGGGGCACATTCGCCAATATCCGGATCCGCAATTTCATGCTCGGGGAAAACGGGCGCGAAGGTGGCTATACGATCCACCATCCTTCCGGCGAAGAGATGTCGATCTATGACGCCGCCATGCGTTATCGCGAGGAGCAGGTGCCGCTGGTTGTGTTCGCCGGCGCTGAATACGGCAATGGATCGTCGCGCGACTGGGCAGCGAAGGGCACCAGTCTCCTGGGGGTCCGGGCAGTCATCGCGGTGTCCTACGAACGGATCCATCGCTCGAATCTCGTCGGAATGGGCGTGATCCCGTTCGTGTTCGAGGAAGGAACAAGCTGGCGCACCCTTGGGCTGACGGGGGCCGAGACGGTGACGATCGACGGACTTGATTCCATCCGGCCGCGCCAGACCCTGATCGCTTCTATCACCTATCGCGATGGCAGCCGCAAGGAAGTGCCGGTCATCTGTCGCATCGATACGGCTGACGAACTGGAATATCTGCGCCATGGCGGCATCCTGCAATATGTGCTGAGGGATCTGGCTGCCGCCTGACAAGGGGCATGGCGCGCTGGGCAACCGGCGCGCCGCCCGCATGCCTCACCATCTGTTGACTGGCCATTTGCCGGTGCACTGGGTATGACCGGGGTTCCCCTAACTCGAAATTGTCGCGGAGCAGGGTGTGAACGGGCTGGTTGCGGCATTTCTCGCGCTATTCTTTCTTGCTGTTGCGCCCGCTTCGGGCAAGGAACTGCCTGTGCCGCGGGGCGTGGTCGAGTTCTTCACCAGCCAGGGATGCGGATCCTGTCCGGCCGCGGACAGGATCCTGGCCGAACTTGCCGACAGGGGTGAATTTGTCGTGCTCGGCTATCATGTCGATTACTGGGATTATCTCGGGTGGAAGGACACCCTGGCCAGCCCGGCTTTCTCGGAACGTCAGCAGCTCTATTCGCGCAGTCTGGGGACGCGCGGCGTATATACGCCTCAGGCAGTGGTTAACGGACGTGTCCACGTCAATGGCGGCGACCGGCCAGCGCTCGATCGGGCATTGGCCGGTTCGATCGGCGGCGCGGATGGTTGGAAGGTCGCCCTGACCTTGCGCGAAGAGAATGACAGCGTGATCATTTCCGCTCCGGAGGGCGATGCGGAGGGAAAGGACGTACACCTCATTCTCGTATTTTTCGACAAGAAGACCGAAGTCCATATCGAAAATGGGGAGAATGGGGGTCGCACAATCACATACGCGAATGTGGTCACGGGCCTTCAGACCGCGGGCATGTGGCATGGCGAGGCGGTGCAGTTCGAATTGCCGCGCAGCGCTCTGACCCGGCAAGGTTCCGGAGGCTGTGCGGCTTTTCTCCAGGTCGTGAGTGAGGGCGGTTTGCCAGGTCCGATCCTGGGCGCAACGGTCATGCGCTATCCGTAGCGCCTGTAATTCAATGAACTAACGGCGCCTGCCTCCTACTGCTTCGTGATCGCTCGCAGGGACAGCAACAGCCAGCCCGCAATCATCAACGATCCGCCCAATGGCGTGATCGCGCCGAGCCATCGCGGCGCGCCCAGCGCCATGCATAGAAGCGTCGCTGCGAAAATGACCGCGCCGGTCACGAGCACCCATGCCGGCAGCCGGCACCAGGCTGGTCCGCAAAGTCCGAGCGTCAGGGCGGCAAGGCCGTGCCACATCTGGTACTGGACGGCGGTCTGCCACCAGCCGAGCGCCTCCGCGTCGATGCGCGGGCCGAGTGCATGTGCGCCGAACGCGCCGAGGCCAACTGCCAACGCGCAAAGCAGCGCACCTGCGCCAATCAGGCTATTCATGCTTGCACCCGATCCCACTTGATCCTCCATTCAGAAGAATGCCTGAATGCCGGTCTGCGCCCGGCCGAGGATCAGCGCATGCACATCGTGCGTACCCTCATAGGTGTTGACCGTTTCGAGATTGGCCGCGTGGCGCATGACATGATACTCGATCTGGATTCCGTTCCCTCCATGCATGTCCCGCGCCATGCGGGCAATATCGAGTGCCTTGCCGCAATTGTTGCGCTTGATGAGGGAGATCATTTCCGGGGCCATGCGGTTCTCATCCATCAGCCGGCCGACTCGCAGTGCAGCCTGAAGTCCCAGAGCGATCTCGGTCTGCATGTCAGCCAGTTTCTTCTGGTACAATTGCGTTGCCGCCAGCGGCCGGCCGAACTGCTTTCGATCGAGGCCATATTGCCGGGCCCGCAGCCAGCAATCTTCTGCCGCGCCCATCACGCCCCAGGAAATGCCATAGCGGGCGCGATTCAGGCAGCCGAAAGGTCCTTTCAGCCCAGAGGCATACGGCAACAGGGCGTCCTCGCCTACTTCGACTCCGTCAAGCACGATCTCGCCGGTAATCGAGGCGCGCAGCGACAGCTTGCCTTCGATCCGGGGTGCGCTCAGCCCTGCTAGCCCCTTGTCGAGGACAAAACCGCGGATCGCGCCATCATGCGCCTCGGATTTCGCCCAGACCACAAAGACATCGGCGATCGGCGAATTGGTGATCCACATTTTCGAGCCGATGATCCGGTAGCCCGTCGCCGTCTTCTCCGCCCGTGTCTTCATGCTGCCCGGGTCTGAACCGGCGTCCGGCTCCGTCAGACCGAAGCAGCCGATCCATTCTCCGCTCGCCAACCGCGGAAGGTATTTCTGCTTCTGCTCTTCCGAACCGTAAGCCTCGATCGGATACATCACCAGGGAGGACTGGACGCTCATCATCGAGCGATAGCCGGAATCGATCCGCTCGATTTCACGGGCGACCAGGCCATAGGACACATAATTCGCACCCGCACCGCCATAAATGTCAGGCACGGTAACGCCGAGAAGACCCGCCCGGCCCATTGCGCGGAAGATTTCCGGGTCCGTCCCTTCCTCGAGATAGGCGCTGGCAATCCGGGGCGAGAGTTCGGCCTCTGCAAATTCCGCAGCGGCGTCGCGAATCATGCGCTCCTCTTCGCCAAGCTGGCTGTCGATCAGGAACGGATCTTCCCATGAAAAGGCATTGCGGACACTGGCTGACGACATTTCGTTCATCTTTCGATCTTGCGTGAAACGTACAGGACGGCGCAGGCAGGAACTTATACCAGAGTGCACGTGGGTGAAATGGTTCTGGCAGGCACGAAGCTGCGCCCGCAATACATCTTTACTTTCCGGATCAGGCTGGCGAGATAGGGGTGTCATGGCATTCCGTTTCATCCACACTGCCGATCTGCACCTCGATTCTCCCTTGCGCTCTCTCGCAATGCGAAAGCCGGACCTTGCCGAGCTGATCGGCGATGCGACCCGCCAGTCGCTGCGGTCCATTGTCGATCTCTGCATCGATGAGCAGGTGGACGCCCTCATCATCGCCGGCGATCTCTATGATGGCGATCAGACGTCCATGAAAACGGCACGGTTCCTGGCCGGCCAGATGCAACGCCTTGAGGAGGCCGGCATCGGCACCTACATCATTCGGGGCAATCACGATGCATTGTCCCGAATTACCCAGGAATTGATCCTGCCACCTTCGGTCACCCTGTTCGGAGGGCGCCCGACGACATCCCGGATCGAGGCCGGCAATCTGCCCGTGGCCATCCATGGCCTGAGTTTTTCCCGGCCGCATGCGCCTGACAGCCTTCTGGAGCGCTACCGGCGGCCGGTGCCGGACTCAGTGAATATCGGCATCATGCATACCAGCCTCGCAGGTGCGCCGGGACATGATCCCTATGCGCCCTGCAGGGTCACGGACCTGCACGACTGGGGGTACGACTATTGGGCCTTGGGTCATGTGCATTCGCGAGCCGACCATGCGGGGTCCAGAAAGGTTATCATGCCCGGGATGCCGCAAGGTCGGGACATCAATGAGGCTGGCGAGAAGTCCGTGACGCTCGTCACGATCCGGGATGATCGCAGCTTGCTCATCGAGGAGCATTTTACCAGCACGGCCAGTTTCGAGCGCCTGTCGGTCGATCTCGCATCCGTTGAGGCCTGGCGCGATGCGGTCGAGCGGGTCGAGAGAGGCCTCTGCACCCTCCGCGAACGTGCCGTTGCGCTCCATCTCGTCATTCGGCTTCGCCTTTTCGGCGCGACCCCTCTGTCTTGGCAGCTGCGAAGGGACCAGGCGCTCTTCGAGGCCGAGATCGAGCAGCGCGCCGAGCGGATCGGCAGGGTCTGGATCGAGAAGATCGAGGTGGAAACCGAATCGCTGGTCCGCTCCGGAAACGGGCCGATCGCGGATCCTGTGGCCGAACTCGGTGAGCTGATGCGAGCCGACATCATCCATCGCCATGGCATCCGCCAGGCAATCTGCGAGATGGTCGAGGATCTGCGCCAGGACCTGCCGCCGGAAGCGCGCGGTTTTGCAGGCGAGGATGAGGCGAGCTTCGACGCGTTTGTCGACCAGCTCCTGCGGGAAGGCAGCGAGGACATGCTGGCACGACTGCAAACCACGCCGCGAGAGACCGATTGATGCGCCTGCGCCGTCTCGATCTCATCCGGTACGGGAAGTTTACCGATCATTCCCTGGATTTCGGCGAACGAGTTGCGGGCGTGCCGGACCTGCACATCATCTATGGCTTGAACGAGGCCGGCAAGTCCACTGCGCTCGCCGCCTATCTGGACCTGTTGTTCGGGATAGAGGAGCGCACGCAATATGCCTTCCTGCATGAGGCGAGGGCCATGGCCGTCGGTGCCTGCCTCGAATTTGATGGCAGCGCGCATGAATTCCGCCGCATCAAGCGTCGTGCCAATTCCCTGCTTGATGAAAGCTGGCAGCCCGTAAATGAAGCGACACTCGCCGGGCCGCTTGCAGGGTTGACGCGCGAATCCTACCGCTTGATGTTCTCGCTGGATGACCAGACGCTCGAGGAGGGCGGTAATGCCATTCTCGACAGCAAGGGAAATCTCGGTGAGTTGCTGTTTTCGGCGAGCGCCGGCCTGTCCGGGCTCAACGCCGCACTGGAAGGGGCTGTTACGGAGGCCGACGGAATTTTCCGCAAGCGCGCCAGCACGACGCGGATCGCGAAACTCAGGCAGCAGCTTGCCGAATTGAAATCGAGGCGGGACGAGATCGACACACAGGCTTCTGCCTACCGGGCGCTTGCAGCGGCGTTGCAGCAGGCGGACAGCGCCTATGTGCAGGCAGTGGAAGAAATCGGAACCGTGCGATCGCGCCAGGAGGAAATCGCGGGCATTCTGCGCGCGGCGCCGCTGGCAGTTGAATATCAGCAGATTGGGAAGAAGCTGGAGGAGGCGCAGTGCCTGCCCCAGCCGCCCGCGGAGTGGGCGGGTCAGATCGCCGATCTTGTCGAAGAAGAAACCAGGCTGAATACCCGCCTCGCGGAAATCATGCAACGCGAGGAACGGGCTCGTCAGTCGGTCGAAGAGATCGCCGTCGACGCCGCCATTCTTGCGCTTGGTCACCGGCTAGAGGGTCTCCCGCACCTGGCCAGCCGGTACATGTCCGCCGAAAAGGATCTGCCGAAGCGGCGAGCGGCGCTGGAAGAGGTGCGGCAGAAACTGGATCTGATTCTCGCAAGTCTCGGCAAGGCCGGCCATCCGCGTCCGGCAGACCTGCTCGTGCCGACTCCGCTTGCCGGCGCACTGCGCGATCTCATTGCCGCGAAATCCGGAATCGATGTCGCTCTCCAGGCTGCGGAAAAGGAGTATGAGGCTGCGATTCGGGCGCTCGACCGGGCGAAGCAGATGCTGAGCCGTGTTGATGCCGACCAGCCCGGGCCGGACCCGGCGGGCAGGGCGGCGCTGGAGGCGATCCTGCGTTCGTTTCGTGAGAAGGATCTGCTTGCCGAAGAACGATTTGCCTCGCGCGAACTTTCCGCCTGCCGGCAGGCATTCGCGGAAGCGATTGAAGATCTGCGCCCGTGGACAGGCGATGGCGACGACTTGCGCAGGATCGATCTGCCCGAGGCGAGGCGTCTCGAGCAGTGGCGTTCCCGTGCGGAAGAGATCGAGAGGCGCCTCGCCCATTGCATCGAGCGCCTGGAAGAGCTTTCCGCAAGGCTGGATGAAGACCGGATCCGCCTGATGGCCCTCAGGGAAGCGGGCAATGTTCCGGATGACGAGCTGGCCGCGACGCTGCAACGGAACCGTGACGAAGCATGGGCGGAGCATCTCGGGAAGATGGATGCCGAGAGCGCCGGCAAGTTCGAGCGCAGCATGCGCGAACTCGATGCGGTTGCAGCCACACGCCTTGCGATGGCCAGGCAGCTTGAGGAAATGCGCTCTCTCATGACGGCGGTGACGGTGGCGAAGTCCCGTCTCGAACGCCAGAAGGAACTGCAGGGCGAGCTGGATGCAGAGCTGGAGACCTTGCGAAAGGAAATCCGGTCCGAGACGCCGGTAGAGATCGGCCTTGGCACTGAAGAAGCCGTCACGAGCTGGATTGCAAGAATTGAGCACTGGTCGGAACGCCGGGCCGTGGCGCTGGACGCATGGAAACGGCTGCAACAGGCCGTGCGCGAAGCGGAGGCGGCGCGGACCGCACTGGAGCACGAACAGGGCCAGCTTTCCCGAGTGCTTGGTGAGATGGGACATGCAGTGGAAGGGCTCCCCCTCGCCGCGCGGCTGCAGCTTGCCGAGAACACCATTGCGGAACAGCTTGCCATTCAGACCCGGAAAACGGAAATCGCCCAGCGCGTGCAAGAGCTGGAGGCGACGGGTAGCGATCGAAGAAAGGATCTGGAAGGGGCCCGCCGCCTATCCGATCAATGGCAGGCCAACTGGGCAAGAGAGATTTCAGCGACCTGGTTCGCCGACCTGCAGGACTCCGTCGGGGCAGTCAGGGGGTTGCTCGATCAGGCGGCAGCGTTGCCGGAAGCCTTGCGCGAGCTGGACGACCTTGGTCATCGCATCGAGGCGATGGAACTCGACAGACAGCATTTCAGGCACGAGGTGGCAGAACTCTACTCCAGCCTCGGAGAATCTCTGGAGGAGCCGGATCCGCTTGTCGGCTCGAAGTTGCTCCTTGCACGCCATGAGCGGGCAAGACAGGACGAGGTCAAGCGCAAGGAGTGGCAGCAACTCCTTGCCGAACTTTCGGTTGAACGTCAGCAAGTGACTGCGGCGATTGCACGTCACGCAAGGCAGGTGCAGCCGATCTATGATTTTCTTGAAGTTGACAGCCTGGTGGCGGTCCGTGAGATCCTCGACCGCTGCCGATTGCGAGATGAACTCGTTGCGCGCCAGCGAGTGCTTGCGCAACAGATTCTCGCTGCGATGCGGCTCTCTTCCGTCGAGGAGGCCATGGACCGTCTGGCAGGCGCCGATTATCCTGCTCTGCAGGCCGAGCAGGCGATGCTTGCGTCGCAACTGGAAAATCTGGAGGCCCGGTCGCGGGAACTCTTCGCTGACAGGGCGCGCGCCAGCGACGGGTTGAATGCGATCGGCGGTGACGATGCGGTTGCACGAATCGAGAATGCGAGGCGGACGGCCTTGCTGGAAATCGAGGATCTGGCGGTCCGTTACCTGCGGATCAGGGCTGGAAGACTGACAGCCGAGGAGGCCTTGCGCGCCTACCGTGACAAGCATCGCAGCACCATGCTGCGCAGGGCATCCGAGGCTTTCCGCCAGATGACCAGTGGCGCATATGAGGGACTGGCCACGCGCCCCGACAGGGATCGCGAGGAATTGATGGGAATTGCCCGCAACGGCGCCTCGAAGCTTGCTGCGCAGATGTCCAAGGGAACGCGCTTCCAGCTCTACTTGGCCTTGCGCATGGCCGGTCATGCGGAATTCGCAGCGGTTCGCCCGGCAGTGCCCTTCATCGCGGACGATATCATGGAGACATTCGACGAACCTCGCTCGGCCGAAGTGCTCCGCCTATGCGGGCAGATGGGGATGCAGGGGCAAGTCATCTACCTGACCCATCACCGGCACTTGCGCGATCTCGCTTTGGAAGTCGTGCCGGACGTTCGTGTGCACGAGATTGCCTGACGCGCCCGCCGATGAACGGAAGGCAGTTGTGGCGCTCTATTCGGCCGCGTTGTGAAAAGCCGTGGCACCACTCTGGAACTGCAGCCGTGCCAGTCGCGCATAGGTGCCGTTCCGGGCGACAAGGCTCTCATGCGTGCCTTCCTCCACGATGCGACCATTCTCCAGGACAAGAATGCGATCTGCCTTGAGCACGGTCGCCAATCGGTGCGCGATCACAAGGGTGGTGCGTTCACGCATCAGGCGCTCGAGCGCCGATTGCACCAGCACTTCGCTCTCTGCATCCAGCGCCGAGGTGGCTTCATCCAGCAGCAGGATCGGCGCATTGCGCAGAATGGCGCGTGCGATGGCAATCCGCTGGCGCTGACCGCCCGAGAGGGTGACGCCCCGCTCGCCAACCTGGGTATTGTAGCCCTGCTCCAGCCTGACAATGAACTCGTGCGCGAGGGCTGCTTTCGCCGCTGCCTCGACTTCCTCGAAAGATGCTCCGGGTCGGCCGAATGAGATGTTCTCGAACACGCTCATGGCAAAGATCACGCTGTCCTGCGGTACGATCGCCAGCCGCTGCCTGACCGCTGCCGGGTCAGCTTTCCGGATGTCGACACCATCAATCAGGATCTGGCCACGATCGGGATCGTAGAACCGCAGGATCAGGGAAAAGATCGTGCTCTTGCCGGCGCCGGAGGGGCCGACGATCGCGACGGTTTCACCTGCGCGCACAGAGAAGGATAGGCCGTGGAGCGCCGGCGTGTCGGGCCGGGCAGGATAATGAAACGCAATGTCGCGCATTTCGACCGTTCCGCGAGGCTTATCCGGAAGCGCCACTGGCTCAGGCGGGGCGGTGATTTCGGGTTCCTCGGTGAGAATCTCTGCCAGCCTTTCCGCGGCTCCTGCGGCCTGGGACAGTTCTCCCCAGACCTCGGATAGGGCCCCGAGTGCCCCGGCAGCGAGTACCGAATAGAGTAGAAATTGCCCCAGCATGCCCGGCGTCATGTCGCCGGAAAGCACGTCGCGCGAACCGAACCACAGCACGCCCACCACCGAGGCCGAAATGGCGAAAATGGCGAAGAAGGTCAGCAAGGCTCGCGAGCGCACAGAGGAACGGGCAGCGACAAATGCCTGCTCCACCGCCGTGCTGAAGGCACGAGCAACCTGGGCTTCGCTGGTAAAGGCCTGCAAGATCCGTACCGAACCGATCTGCTCGGATGCGTAGGCTGTGGCGTCGGCCAGCGTATCCTGCGCGATCCGTGTGCGCCTTCGCACGGAACGGCCGAACGCGATCAATGGCAGGACCACGAGGGGGATCGCCGCAATGACGAGGCTGGAAAGCTTGGGGCTCGTATAGATCATCATCATCAGCGCGCCGATACCCATAATCGTGTTACGCAGTGCCAGCGATGCGGTGGGCCCGACTGCGGATTTGATCTGGGTGGTGTCGGCGGTTAGCCGCGATACGATTTCTCCGGACCTTGCCAGGTCGAAAAAACCAGGTGAGAGACGCGTCACATGCGCGAACGCGTCGCTCCGCAAATCGGCAACTACCCGTTCGCCCAGCGTGATGACAAAATAATACCGGCACGCCGACGCCAGGGCGAGGAGGCCGGCCACTGCGATCAGTATGATGAAATATCTCGCGATGAATGTAGAATCTGCTTCGGAAAAGCCGCGGTCGATCATGTGCCGTACCGCCAGCGGCAGGCTGAGGGTCGTCGCTGCCGCGAGCAACAGGAAGATCAGGGCGCCAGCCACCAATGCGCGATAACGCAGCAAATAGGGCGCCATTTGTCGGAGCGGCCGCAGCGAACGGCGCAGGTTCGGGGTTGCGGAGATTTCAGTCATTGGGCCTCGATATCGCTGGCGCTTTGGCGCCAGGCGCACTTGTGCCTGTCACCACGCTGATGTATAGGCAACGCCGACGAATGGGAAGTCATGGCAGGCGCTTTGCCGCAGCATCGTGACTTGAGCGCGCAAGCTGCGCGAACGCAGGCGACAGGACCGGTAGAATGAAGAAAGACACGCATCCCGACTATCATATGATCGAAGTCGTCATGACCGACGGCACAAAATACATGACGCGCTCCACCTGGGGCAGCGCAGGCGACACGCTCAATCTCGACATCGACCCGCACAGCCATCCGGCATGGACTGGAGGGCAGCAGAATCTGGTCGATCGCGGCGGCCGTGTCTCGCGCTTCAAGAGCAAGTATGGTGGCTTGGGGATCTGATCCGTTCAGGTCTGGATCGTTTCGCGCCGGTCGCGGCTGACCTCGCAGGCGCCGCGGCTGAAGCAGGCTGCTTTTGCCATGTCCTCAGGAGGGGGAATGAGATCCTTCATTCCTTCAGGCAATTGCCCCCTCACCTCCGCGATCTGACCGGCGGATACGTTCCCGGCCAGTACCTTCAAAGACCGCAAGCATCACACGCTCGGCTTTCGTGGTATCGATGCCGAGCGCTCGCCCGATCTCGTCGATAATGGTTTCCCAAGATACAGTACGATCCGGTTCGGTGGTGCACTGGCAAGGGGGCATGGACGGAAACTGCGCGATGAGATCTACAGCTTTCCCTGGTGTCAATCGGCGGTAGTGCATGCAGGTGGCAATCAGCACGGCCAGCTCTGCGGCGTTGCGGGAAAGTCCCGAGGCGTCCGCCACTGCATTCAGGAAAGCAGCATAGGTTGTTCAGCCTGGTCCCCGGCGCGCATCAAGGCCCTCGTTCGAGGAGGCATTGCTACGTGCGACGGGATAATGTTTTCCGGCAGGCTTCTGCGGTGCTCCCACTTCGAGCTGCAACTCGACGATGGTTTGTAGATCTCAAACTTCAGCCTATTGTCAATGACCAGATCGTGGAGGGTCAGGAGACCAACCGGCTCCTGGTCCTCGACCAGCGGGATCCGCCTGATTCCATGTTCACGCATCAGGCGGACCGTCTCTTCCAGGCTGGAATTGCACTCGCGCTGGACCACGCCCTCAGACATGAACTCTTGCAGACGGGTTTCTTTCGGATCGAGAGCACCTGCCAGCCCTTGCTGCCTGATAGACAGTAGCGTTCGGCGCCAGGATGATCATCCTGTTGCGACGAAATCTCTCCAGAGACATGGATATACCTCCATCGTGACTGCCACTTCGGAGTTGATCTTACATCCTTCCTTCGTCACGACGTTGAGAGATATCAACGTTCAGCTGGTCGGGCTCGAATGGCTTCATTCGGGATCGGGTCCATCAGTCGGCAAGGCCGGGTGATCGGACTGGAATCGGGGTGTGTGATATGCACCCTTTGGCGCGCCGGCGTTACCTTCGCCGCGCGCATGTCACTAATTCGTTCAGCCCGTGGTACCGCTCATGCGGCACTGAGCCTCGCCAGTGTAGCTTCGTCGACTTCGAAATTGGCGTAGACATTCTGCACATCGTCATCGTCTTCAAGTACGGCGATGAGCTTCAGCACGGATTTCGCCTTTTCCTCGTCAACTGGCGCCAGGGTTTGCGGTTGCCAGATTGCGCGAACGGATTCGGCCTCGCCCAGCGCCCCTTGCAAGGCTTCGGACACGTCGCCAATATCTTCGAACTCGCAGTAGACTCGATGTCCAGATTCGTCCGACTGCACGTCCTGTGCGCCAGCCTCGATCGCCGCTTCCATCACCTTGTCGGCATCTCCGGCCGAGGGCAGGTAGACGATCTCGCCGACGCGTTCGAACATGAACGCAACCGACCCGGTCTCGCCAAGCGAACCGCCGGACTTGGTAAATGCGGCCCGTACGCTGGAGGCGGTGCGATTACGATTGTCGGTAAGCGCCTCGACGATAACGGCCACGCCGCCAGGACCATAACCTTCGTAGCGCACTTCCTCGTAATTCTCACTGTCGCCGCCGGAAGCCTTGTTGATGGCGCGCTCGATATTGTCCTTGGGCATGGATTGCGCCTTGGCATTCTGGATTGCCAGTCGCAGGCGCGGGTTCATCTCAGGGTCAGGCAGGCCGGACTTCGCCGCGACCGTGATCTCGCGTGCAAGCTTCGAGAAGATCTTGGAGCGGGCCGCATCTTGCCGACCCTTGCGATGCATGATGTTCTTGAATTGTGAGTGGCCTGCCATACTGCCTCTGTTCCGGATCGATCTTGTTGGATAGGCTGTGTCTTATAGGGAATTTGGCCGCCAAGGTCCAGAAGGAGGGATCTAATGGACGGAGTCATGCTCAAGGGTGCAATGCCGGCCCTTCCGCTTACCGGCGGGTGCCAGTGCGGCGCGGTCCGGTTGCGGATCCGGGCTGAACCGATCGTTTTCTATTTCTGCCATTGCCGGGAATGCCAGCGCCAGTCTGCGAGCGCCTTCGGGCAGTCTCTGCGCGTGCGCTCCCAGGACATGGAGATCGAGGGGACATTGGCCCGGACCGAATGGGTCGTCGATTCCGGCGCGCGCCGGACGGGAAAGTTCTGCCCGGCGTGCGGCGTGCGGATCTTTCACGGCAGCCCCGGCGAGCCAACCCGGACCTTGAAGGCAGGAACGCTCGACGACACGTCCTGGCTCCGGCCGGCAGGGCACATCTGGATGCGTTCAGCCCAGCCCTGGTTTCGGCCTGCACCTGGGGAGCTGGTTTATGAGACCGGCCCCGATGACGGGTTCCAGGCCTTGGCCGAACGCTGGCGTCAGATCCATGACCTTCCGGCCCCACCCGCCAGCGAGTCGAATTGCGGGAAATGGACAAGTTGACGCAGGGTCAGCCGAATAACTGTCGGATTCTGCCAGCGGTGCCTGCGCGTACTGCGCCAGACGGTTTATCGGCTTTCTCCGGAATGGGCGGCCGGTTGAGGGTGGGGCCCCTACGAACAGATTCGTGCCGCTCCGAGCTTTTCTGTACAATCTGCCGAAGCGCTGGAGTGTGATTCGCCCATGGCTACGATTGAACCGCTTAACCTGCATGTGCCTGAGCCTGAGGTGCGTCCCGGGGATACGCCCGATTTCTCCAATGTGCGAATTCCACGGGCGGGGACCGTAGGCCGCCCGGAGATCGATGCCGGAGCCGAATCGATCCGAGACCTCGCATTTTCCATCATCCGGGTGCTCAATCGGGATGGCGAGGCCGTTGGTCCCTGGGCCGGCTCGCTGACGGTGGAGGAACTTCACGAAGGCCTGCGCCACATGATGCTGCTGCGCGCTTTCGACAAGCGGATGCTGATGGCCCAGCGCCAGGGCAAGACCTCGTTCTACATGCAGCACATGGGCGAAGAGGCAGTCAGCTGCGCCTTCCGCAAGGCACTCGAGCCGGGCGACATGAATTTTCCGACCTACCGCCAGGCGGGCCTCCTCATTGCCGGCGGCTATCCAATGGTCAACATGATGAACCAGATCTATTCGAACGCCGCCGACCCGCTGAAGGGCCGTCAGCTTCCGGTGATGTACTCGGCCCGGGATCATGGCTTCTTCTCCCTCTCCGGCAATTTGGGCACGCAGTTTCCCCAGGCTGTCGGGTGGGCGATGGCGTCGGCCATCAGCGGGGATACCCGCATCGCCGCCGGGTGGATCGGCGATGGCTCGACGGCGGAAAGCGACTTCCACGCGGCGCTGGTCTTTGCCTCCACCTATCGCGCGCCAGTTGTCCTGAACATCGTCAACAATCAGTGGGCGATCTCTACGTTCCAGGGCATTGCGCGCGGCGGCGCCGGTACGTTTGCGGCGCGTGGGCTGGGATTCGGCATTCCCGCATTGCGGGTGGACGGAAATGACTACCTGGCTGTCCATGCCGTTGCCAAATGGGCCACCGAACGGGCGCGCCGCAATCTGGGTCCGACCCTGGTCGAATATGTCACCTATCGCGTGGGCGCCCATTCTACCTCCGACGATCCGTCCGCCTACCGGCCAAAGGAGGAGTCCGAGGCGTGGCCGCTCGGTGACCCGGTGATCCGGCTGAAGAACCATCTCATTCGCATCGGCGCATGGTCGGAAGAGCGGCACAGGCAGGCGGAGGCGGAAATCCTCGACGAGGTAATTGCCGCGCAGAAGGAGGCCGAGCGCCACGGCACGTTGCATTCCGGCGGGAAGCCTTCGGTGCGCGACATGTTCGAGGGGGTCTATGCCGAAATGCCCCCGCATCTGCGCCGGCAGCGCCAGCAGATGGGGGTTTGAACCATGCCGCGCATGACGATGATCGAGGCCATTCGCTCTGCCATGGATGTCGCCATGGGCCGTGACGAGAAGGTGGTCGTGTTCGGGGAAGATGTGGGCTATTTCGGTGGCGTGTTTCGTTGCACGGCAGGTCTGCAGAAAAAGTACGGGAAACATCGCTGCTTCGACACGCCGATCAGTGAGCTGGGCATTGTCGGAGTCGCGATCGGCATGGCGGCCTACGGCATGCGGCCCTGCGTCGAAATCCAGTTCGCCGATTATGTCTATCCGGCCTATGACCAGATTGTTTCGGAAGCAGCGCGTCTCCGCTACCGTTCCAATGGCCAGTTCACATGCCCGATTGTCATTCGCATGCCCACGGGCGGCGGAATTTTCGGCGGCCAGACCCATAGCCAGAGTCCCGAAGCGCTGTTTACGCATGTCAGTGGCCTGAAGATAGTCCAGCCTTCCAATCCCCGCGATGCGAAGGGCCTGTTGATCGCTTCGATCGAGGATCCGGACCCCGTGATCTTCCTGGAGCCTAAACGGCTGTACAATGGACCCTTCGACGGACATCACGACAGGCCTGTCACGCCCTGGGCAAGCCATGAGCTTTCGCAGGTAGACGAGGGGCATTTCGTCGTTCCGCTGGGCAAGGCGGCGGTGCGGCGTGAAGGGCAATCCGTTACCGTGCTGGCATATGGCACGATGGTTCATGTTGCCGAAGCAGCCGCAGCGGATGTCGGGGTCGATGCGGAAATCATCGATCTGCGTACATTGGTGCCTCTCGATCTCGACACGATCACGGCCTCGGTAAAGAAAACCGGCAGGTGCGTCGTCGTGCACGAGGCAACCTTGACCTCCGGCTTCGGGGCAGAGCTTGCGGCGCTGGTCCAGGAGCATTGCTTCTACCATCTGGAAGCACCGATCGCCCGGGTCACCGGCTGGGACACGCCCTATCCGCATGCGCAGGAATGGGCGTATTTCCCCGGGCCGGCACGGCTGGGGGATGCGTTGCGCAAGGTGATGGAGGACGCATGAGCGCCGAATATGTCATTCGCCTGCCTGATGTCGGTGAGGGGATCGCGGAGGCCGAACTTGTGGAATGGCATGTCCAGCCAGGCGACCCGGTGCGCGAAGACACCGTGCTTGCCGCGGTCATGACTGACAAGGCCACGGTCGAGATTCCTTCCCCGGTCGCTGGAAAGGTCGTGTGGCTTGGGGCTGAAGTCGGGCAGAAGCTCCCGGTCGGATCGCCGCTGATCAGGCTCGAAATTGCAGGCAGCGACAGTGGCAACCCGGAAGAAGACAGGCCAGAAGGCAAGACCGCCGCTCCGGAGCGCGCCGCACCGGAGAGCGCGGCTGCAGCCCAGGAACCCGTGGTTGCGCCGGCCAGTGTCAAACCGGCCTCAAGCGACAGGAACCCGTCTGTTGACCAGAAGGATGCGATGCCGCCACGGCTGGCAAGACAAGTGGGTGCCGGGGGCGCCCCGAGGCCCGAGGGAGAAAAACCCCTGGCGTCACCCGCGGTGCGGCTGCGGGCGAGGGAAGCCGGCATCGATCTGCGGCAGATTCGTGGCAGCGGTCCGGCGGGGCGGATCCTGCATGAGGATCTGGAGCAGTTTCTGCGAGGAACCGCACAGCCAGGTACGCCGGCGCGATCGGCGGACCTTTCGATGGAGGAAATCAAGGTTGTCGGGCTGCGCAGGCGCATTGCCGAACGTATGGAGCAGACGCATTCCCGCATCGTGCCGATCACCTATGTCGAAGAGGTCGATGTTACGGAACTGGAGACCCTTCGCGAGCGGATGAATTCCGGCCGGAGCAGTGATCAGCCGAAACTCACCCTCTTGCCGTTCCTGATGCAGGCCCTGGTGCTTGCGGTTCGCGCCCATCCCCGAATGAACGCCCATTATGACGATGAAGCCGGAATCATCCGCCGGTTTGGTGGCGTTCATGTCGGGATTGCTGCGCAAACCAGCTCGGGCCTGGTCGTGCCGGTCCTTCGCCACGCCGAAGCGCGGAGCCTCCGCGACCTTGCGGCGGAACTGGCGCGCCTGACGGAAGCGGCGCGCAATGGCACGGCCACGCGAGAGGAACTGACCGGATCCACGATTACGGTCACGTCGCTTGGTGCGTTGGGCGGAATAGCGACCACGCCGGTCATCAACCGCCCGGAAGTCGCCATTGTCGGCGTCAACCGTATCGCAATCCGGCCGCATTGGGATGGGCGCGATTTCGTTCCGCGCAAGATGATGAACCTCTCCTCGAGTTTCGACCATCGTGTCATCGATGGATGGGATGCGGCCGTGTTCATCCAGCATCTCAAATCGTTGCTCGAAACTCCTGCCCTGATCTTTATCGATGGCTGAGCTCATGAACGAGATTACCTGCACCTTGCTGATCATTGGCGCCGGCCCGGGCGGGTACAGTTGCGCGATCCGCGCCGGCCAGCTTGGCATCGACACCGTGATCGTCGAGGAACGGCGCCTCGGTGGCACATGCCTGAATGTAGGCTGCATCCCGTCCAAGGCGATCATCCATGCGGCAGAGGAATTCGAGAAGGCGGTACTGTATTCTCGTCAATCCTCTCCCTTGGGGATAACGGTTGCGTCCCCCAAGCTCGATCTCGCCCGAACCATGGAGTGGAAGGACCGTATCGTCGGCCGGCTGAACAATGGCGTTGCGGGGCTTCTCAAGCGATCGCACGTGAAATCGATTCTCGGCAAGGCGCGGTTTCTGGATGGCAAGACCGTTCAACTAGCCACCGAGACCGGGCCGCAGATCGTTCGGGCGCGAAATATCGTCATCGCGACGGGATCGGCCCCAGTCGAACTGGCCGAGCTCCCCTTCGGCACCGATGTCCTGTCTTCGACCGGGGCGCTGGCACTCGAGAGAATGCCCGAATCGCTCGCCGTGATCGGCGCGGGCTATATCGGGCTCGAACTCGGCACGGCATATGCCCGGATGGGCGCGCGCGTGACGATCGTGGAGGCTGCCGACAGGATCCTTCCGCATTATGACGCCGAACTCACCAGACCAGTCGCCGATCGGTTGAACGAACTTGGCGTTGAGCTGCTGACGGGTGCTACCCTGCGTGGGCCGTCTCTGGCAGGAAACGGAGTGAAGGTCGAAGTCAATGGCGAGGAGCGACGCCTTGAAGTCGAGAAGACGCTGGTAACTGTCGGACGCCGGCCCGTTACGGACGGGTTCGGGATGGAGGAGGTGGACCTTGACATGGACGGCCGCTTCATCCGCATCGACGATCAATGCCGGACCTCCATGCGGGGCATTTTCGCGATCGGGGATGTGACGGGCGAGCCGATGCTGGCGCACCGGGCAATGGCGCAGGGCACGATGGTGGCTGAAATCATTTCCGGCAAGCGTCGTGCCTGGGACAACCGGATCGTTCCGGCGATCTGCTTTACCGATCCCGAAGTGGTCAGCGCCGGGCTGACCCCGGATCAGGCGCGGCAAGGCGGCCGGGAAGTGAAAACTGCCAGGTTCCCGTTCCGTGCCAATGGCCGCGCCATGACCCGAATGGCGGAGGAAGGCTTCATACGCATCGTCGCGCGCGCTGACAATCATCTGGTCCTTGGTATTCAGGCAGTCGGACAGGGTGTCTCGGAACTCTCTGCGGCGTTTGGCCTCGCGATCGAGATGGGCGCCCGTCTGGAGGACATCGCCGCCACCATCCATGCCCATCCCACTCAAGGGGAAGCATTGCAGGAAGCCGCGCTGGCGGCGCTCGGCATGCCTTTACATAGCTGAGGCGGCATTGCGTGGTCCGGGCTCGGCAATATGCCGGTAGAGCTTTCCGAGCAGGAGCGGCGTGAGGTACATGGGAATCTGATAGCAGCCGATGAAAAGCAGCATCGGGTCCATGACCGACATGGGCAGTGCGGTGAGAAAGAGCGCCATGTTGCGATTGCCCGCGACGATGGCCAGCGGAACGGCAATCCGGTGCTTGCCCCGGAGGTGGAGCCCTAATGCGACTGCAATCTGAAGCGGGAAGTTGACCGCGAAGGCGAGCCCGAGATTCAGGACAAGCGCGATCGGGTCCGCCAGGATCGCCGGTCCTACCGCGGACATCAGGCCAATCACGACAATCCCGAGAACAATGGCGGACAGGCCGTCTATGCTTCCGATCACGCGGGGATCCTGCCGGCGCATGAAGCGGGCATGCAGCAAGAATGCCGAGCCGGTAGCAAGCAGGATGATCAGGAGCAGGCGCAAGGCGGCCTTCAGCACCAGCGCGGGATCGCTCAGGCCCGGCATCAACCAGAATACCGGCAGGACGGTCAGCGGCAGCAGCGCAGTACCGACAATCAGCTGTCGCAATGCCGGCGCCGGATCGTGCCCGGTCATCATCGTGATATTGGGACTGCCGGTGATCGGGGAAGCGGCCAGCGCCAGAACTACTGCCATTGCCAGCGGTCCAGTCCAGCCGAGGCCAAGAAGCATACCTACCAGCACCATGGGCAGCACCAGCTGATAAACCAGAACGAGCACGACCGACCAGCGCAGGTCTCGCGCTGCGCCAACTGCCTGGCGCGGGCCGATGCGCAGCGCGGCAAGAAACATCAGGAAGGCGATCATTTCGCCGATCCACGGCTTCAGCGCCAGAGCGAGATCCGGCAGGCCGATCCCCGCGAGGAGGCCAAGAATCAGGAAGATCCGGCCATGGCGGGCAGCGAGAAGCAGAAGCGCGTTCATTGCGCCGCGCGCAGAGCCGGGCACGTCATCTGACCGTTCGCATGTTGTCCGGCAACCAGGTTGCGAGCTCGGGAAAGGCGATCAGGATGAACACCATGCCGACCATGATGAGGAACATTGGGAGGGCGGAACGCGAAATGAAGCTCATCGTCTTGCCCGTCATTCCCTGCAGGACAAACAGGTTGAAGCCGATTGGCGGCGTGATCTGCGCCATCTCGACAACCACGACGACAAAGATGCCGAACCAGATGATGTCGATTCCCGACTGCCGGATCATCGGCTCCACGATGGCGATGGTCAGAACCACGACTGAAATCCCGTCGAGAAAACAGCCGAGGACAATGTAGAACACCAGCAGCACCATGAGCAATTCGAAGCGGCTGAGTTCGATCGAGGCGATCCACAGGGCCAGCGCGCGCGGCAATCCGGTGAATCCCATGGAAAGCGACAGGAAGGCCGCGCCGGCCAGGATCAGGGCGATCATCGCCGAGGTCCGGGTAGCGCCCATCAGGCTGTCGAGGAAATTTCGCCACGTCAGGGACCGCTGGCCTGCGGCCAGCGCCAGGGAACCGAGCACGCCGATCGCGGCGGCCTCGGTCGCGGTCGCAATCCCCACATACATCGAGCCGACCACGAACAGGATCAATAACAGGACCGGCACCAGATGGCGGGAGCGCGCGAGTTTTTCCCGCAGAGTCATGGGAGCATCGTGGCGCGGGTTGTAATCCCTGGCGAATCGGGTGGCGACACCGACATAGATCGTGAACAGGAATGCCAGCACAAGACCTGGAATAATGCCGGCGATGAACAGTTTGGTGATCGATTCATTGATCGCCACCCCATAGACGATCAGCGTCAGCGACGGCGGAATCATCAGGCCGAGCGTCGCAGCGCCTGCGAGCGTGCCAATCGTGAATCGTTCGGGATAATTGCGGCTGTACAGTTCCGGTATGGTCATCTTGCCGACAGTCGTCAGCGTAGCGGCCGAGGAACCGGAGACGGCAGCAAAGATCGTGCAACCGGCAATGTTCGTGTGCAGCAACCCGCCCGGCAGTCGGCCCATCCAGGGAGCCAGACCCTTGAACATGTCTTCTGACAGGCGGGTCCGGTACAGGATCTCGCCCATCCAGATGAACATGGGCAGCGCCGTGAGCGACCAGGACGAGGAGGAGCGCCAGATGACAGTCATCATCGCATCGCCGGTCGGCCGGCTGGTGAAAAGCTCCATGCCGACATAGGCGACACCGAGCAGCGCAAGTCCGATCCAGACCCCTGAGCCCAGGAGCAGGAAGAGGACGAAAAGGAAGATGGCGATGGCGGAAATGGCTTCCATGCGACTATTCCGCGTGACTTTGTTCGACGAGATCGGTGCGGATATTGTCGCTTCCGGTCGCAATACGACAGACCAGATTGTCGATCAGGCAGACCGCCAGAATGATCGCTCCGGCGGCTACCGGAGTCTGAACGACCCACATCGGAGAGGCGTCCTGGCCCTGGCTGACATCTTTCAGGCGCCATGACCAATAAACCAGCTTCACCGCGTACCAGGCAAGATAGGTAGCGGCGGCCGAGGCGATCGCTAACGCCCAGATTTCACCCCAGGCGCGTTTCGTGCCGAGAAAGTTCAGCAGCAGGGTGACGCGGATATGCGCCCCGCGATTCAATGTATGGGCAAAGGCCAGGAACGAAGCCGCGGCCATGAAATAGCCGGCATATTCATTCGAACCATGCGTCGGAATGCCGGCCCAGCGTGCAGCAACCTGTATCGAGATGACGACAAGGATCGCGACCAGACACAGGGCGGAAAGCCAGCCGGCCACATCATATACCAGATCCAGTCCGCGACGGATGATGCGAAATGCGCCCTGCAACCTATGCTCCCGGAAGTTCGAGGCCCATTCTGGAGGGCTCAAAGGGGGATGGCGGGACCCGGACGGAGTATCCGGATCCCTTTGCGCCGGGCGGGATCAGTTCGCCCGGTAGGCGTCGATGACGGCTTTGCCTTGCTCGCCAGACTGCGCCAGCCACTCTTCGGTCATGGTCTCGCCAAAGGTAGCAAAGCCCGACGCCAGCGCCTCTGTGGGCTGCGAGACGGTCATGCCGTTCTCCGCCAGCGTTTCCAGATACCCGCCGGAAAGTTCCTTCACCCGGGCAAGGCCGTCGGCAGCCGCCTGCTCCCCGCATGCGGAGATTGCTGCCTGGCTGTCGCCATCAAGGCCGTTCCATGTGTCCTTGTTGACGAAGACGACATTGCGCGGGAGCCACGCCTGGACGTCGTAGAAATGCGACAATTGTTCCCAGACTTTCGAATCGACGCCGGTTGCGCCCGAGGAGATGAAGCTTTCCACGACCCCGGTAGACAGAGCCTGGGTCAACTCCGCCGCTTCGATCTGGACGGGCGCCATGCCCGCAAGCTCGGCGATGCGCGCCGTGGCGGCATTATAGGCCCGGAACTTGACGCCGGCGAGGTCTTCGACGCTGTTCACTTCGCGATTCATGTAGAGGCCCTGGGCTGGCCATGCCACGGCATAGATGTAGACGAGATTGTCCGCATCGAGCGCCGCCTCGAGTTGCTCGCGGGCTGCTGCCCACAATTTTTCGGAGGCATCGAAAGATGTTGCTAAAAACGGAATGGAATCAATGCCGTAAAGCGGGTTTTCATTTGCATGCGCCGAGATCAGCCGCTCACCGATGGGAGCCTGACCGGTCTGTACCGCGCGTTTGATGTCATTGCCGCCGAACAGGGAGCCGCCGGCATGGATGACGATTTCGATCTGGCCGTCCGTGCGTTCGGCAACGCATTTCGCAAACTCCATGGCATTCTCGGAATGGAAATTGGTGGCCGGATAGGCCATCGGCATGTCCCATTTCTCCGCGGAGGCAGAAAATGCCCCGCCAGCTACGAGCGCCGTGGTCGCCATAAGAATATTCAGATGTTTCATGGATTCCTCTCCCTTGACCCGTTTGTTTCCCCGACGCCATGAAACCGCGAAGGAAGGTAGGGCGCAAGCCCCATATTGGGATGATTTCCTGAAATCAGCTGCGCCAGCATCAGTCCGGTGCGCGGTCCGGCCGTCAGTCCGACATGATGATGGCCGAAAGCGCAATAGGCTCCCGCGATCCCCGGCACGGGCCCGATCACGGGAATCGAATCCGCGGTCGCCGGCCGATGTCCCATCCATTTTCGGATCCCCTTCCATTTCAGGGCAGGCATGGCACGGGATATTCCCCGGAGAAGCAGTTCGAATGGCGCTTTCGAGGCGGGTGCGTCGAGCCCCCCGAATTCCACCACGCCTGCGAGCCGGATCCGGTTCTCCATCGGCGTTGCAACAAACTTCGCATTGGCAAACATGACGGGGGCAACCGGCATCCGGTTCGGTTCGAAAAGATCGATATGGTATCCCCGTTCACTTTCCAGCGGAACGGCAAGGCCCATCCTTCTGGCGATCGCTCCAGACCATGCGCCGGCTGCAAGGACAGCCGACTGACAGGGCACGGTGTCGCCGTCGGCGCGCACCCCGACGACCCGGCCCCCGTTCCGGACAATGTCGCTCACCTCGGCGCGGATCAATTTTCCGCCGCAGCGCTGGAAATGGGCGGACAGCGCCTGGACGTAGCGGCCGGGGTCGGTGATCCTTCCGTGATTGCCCATTCGTACTGCAAAGCCGAGTTGGTCATGCAGCAGCGGTTCCAGTCGATGCAGCGCTTCACCCTCGATCTCCTCCCAGCGAGTGCCGTGTTCATGACGGAGATCCCAGGCGAAACGGTCGGCCTCGAACGCGGTACGGGATGGATAGGCATAAAGATAATCGCAGGGCTGCACGAAGGATTCTGCACCCGTGCCCTGCGCCAGCGCCTGGTGATCGGCAAGACTGTCCCCGACCAGCGCATGCAGCGCCTGCGCGGCATGACGCGTTCGTTCCGGGGTGGAATTGCGCAGATACTTTACGAGCCATGGCGCGAGGCGCGGAAGATGCCGCCATCTCAGAAACAGAGGCTGGCCCGGATCAATCAACATGCGCGGCGCCCTGCGGATGAGGCCGGGGACCGTGACCGGAATCATGCTGCAGGATGCAAGGACGCCGCCATTGCCGTAGCTGGCCTCGCCGCCCGGCTCGCCGCGGTCGATCAGGACAACCCGATGGTTCAGCCGTTGTAGCCAGATGGCGGTCGAGACGCCGACAATCCCCGCGCCGATGACGACAATCCGGGCTGCCTCATGCGATGCCATTTACCCCTCCATATCCGGTTTGCAGCCGCTTGCCGGCCATGGACGGAAGGGCCCTGTCATGGATATAGTCCGGACCTTCACAGGTCCCGGGCAGCGTCGGACCAGCCTGAAGGTCGCGCAACGGAAAGGATCGGGCATGAGGCGAATTCCTGACAGGGCCCGCATCGTGATCATTGGCGGGGGCATTTCCGGTTGTTCTGCAGCCTATCATCTGGCGCAGCTTGGCTGGAAGGACATTGTCCTTCTGGAGCGCAAGCAGCTGACAAGTGGCACTACCTGGCATGCGGCGGGCCTGGTTGGACAATTGCGCGGCTCCCGCAACATGACCCGGCTCGCCAAATATTCGGTTGATCTCTATACGCGGCTTGAGTCCGAGACAGGTATCGGCACCGGCCTGCGCCAGAATGGCTCGATTTCCATTGCGCTGACCCATGAGCGCAAGGAAGAACTCTACCGGCAGGCCACGCTGGCGCGCGCCTTCGACATCGAGGTGAACGAGATTTCGCCGCAGGAGGTGAAGGCGCTTTATCCGCATCTCGAGGTGGCGGATGTGGTTGGCGCGGTCCATCTGCCCGGTGATGGCCAATGCGATCCGGCCAGTATCGCCACGGCCCTGGCGAAGGGCGCGCGCCAGAACGGCGCGACGATCCTTGAGAATGTCAAGGTCACCGATGTGCTGCAGCGCGATGGTCGCGTCACCGGTGTCGCGTGGCAGAGAGGCGAGGAGGTTGGCACGATTGCGGCGGATCTTGTCGTCAATTGCGGCGGCATGTGGGGGCGTGACCTGGCCGCACGTTCGGGCGTGGCCCTTCCGCTGCACGCTTGCGAGCACTTCTATATCGTTACCGAAGTGATCCCGGGGCTGGAGCGCGTGCCAGTGCTGCGCGTTCCCGATGAATTCGCCTATTACAAGGAAGACGCGGGCAAGATGCTGGTTGGCGCCTTTGAACCCAAGGCCAAACCGTGGGGAATGGGCGGTATTCCGGAGGATTTCTGTTTCGACCAGTTGCCGGAGGATTTCGATCATTTCGAACCAATTCTCGAAAAGGCGGTACGGCGCATGCCAATGCTGGAAAATGCCGGCATCCATACTTTCTTCAACGGACCGGAAAGCTTCACGCCTGACGATCGCTATTATGTCGGCGAGGCGCCGGAACTGAAAGGATACTGGGTGGCGGCCGGCTACAATTCCGTCGGCATCGTCTCCTCGGGCGGGGCCGGGTTCGCGCTTTCGCAATGGCTGCATCTTGGCGAGCCGCCCTTCGACCTGTGGGAAGTCGACATCCGCCGCGCAATGCCGTTCCAGAAGAACCGGCTGTATTTGCGCGAGCGCGTGTCCGAGACGCTCGGCCTGCTCTATGCCGATCATTTCCCCTATCGCCAGATGACCACTGCGCGCGGCATCCGCCGTTCTCCCATCCATGAGCATCTGAAAGCACGGGGTGCGGTGTTCGGCGAGGTCGCGGGCTGGGAGCGCGCCAACTGGTTCGCGCGTGAGGGCGAGGCGCGCGAATACCGCTATTCCTGGGGACGGCAGAACTGGTTCGACAATCGGCGCGCCGAGCACATGGCAGTGCGCGAAGGCATAGGCCTGTTCGAGATGACTTCCTTCGGCAAGATCCGCATCGAGGGACGCGATGCGCTCTCCTTCCTGCAACGGATATGCGCCAACGAGATGGATGTGGCTCCGGGGCGTATCGTCTATACGCAGATGCTGAATGATCGCGGTGGCATCGAGAGCGATCTGACCGTGACGCGTCTTTCCGAGACGGCCTTCCTCGCCATCGTGCCAGGCGCCACATTGCAGCGCGACCTTGCCTGGATGCGCCGCCATCTGCGGGAGGACGAGTTCGCAATCCTCACCGATGTCAGCGCCGGCGAGGCCGTGCTGGCGTTGATGGGGCCGAAGGCGCGCTACGTCATGCGAGAAGTCAGCCCCGACGATTTCTCAAATGCTGCGTTCCCGTTCGGCACCGCGCGAGAGATCGAAATCGGCATGGGCATCGCCCGTGCCCACCGCATCAGCTATGTCGGCGAGCTTGGCTGGGAGCTTTATGTCTCGTCGGACCAGGCGGCGCATGTTTTCGAGGCGCTGATGGAGGCAGGGGAAAGCCATGGGCTGAAACTCTGTGGCCTGCATGCGCTCGATTCCTGCCGGATCGAGAAGGCATACCGCCATTTCGGCCACGACATCACCGATGAGGATCATGTGCTGGAAGCCGGGCTCGGCTTCGCCGTGAAAACCGGCAAGGGGCCTTTCATCGGGCGGGACGCGGTGCTGCGCAAGCGCGAGGAGGGCCTGCGACGCAGGCTGGTGCAGTTCCGTCTCAAGGATCCGGACCCGCTTCTCTTCCATAATGAGGCAATCGTGCGCGACGGCGAGATTGTCGACATCATCACTTCCGGCAATTACGGTCACTCTCTCGGCGGCGCCATTGGCCTCGGCTATGTGCCATGTGCGGGTGAAAGCGCCGAACAGGTGCTGGCCTCGACCTATGAGATCGAGATCGCCGGCACCCGCGTGCCGGCCGAAGCCTCGCTGACACCCTTCTACGACCCGAAAGCGGAGAGGATGCGGATCTGAATCCTGTCGGAACCGTCCTGATTTATCGCATCCGGATCTGCCCCCGGCGACCGAGATCCGCCTGGTCCGCTGGGAATCGCCTTCGACCACTGCCATGGACGTCCAGGAGACGGTCAGGCTACGATCACCTTCATGTGCCTGCTCAATCGGGTGCATTGTTCCGGAGCAAGATGGCGGTCGGTCACGAGGGTTCCGGCGACGTCGAGGCTGTCGAGGCGCACACGGCTGACGGAGTCGATCTTGCTTGAATCGGCGAGGACGATCGTTTCCCGGGCCTGCTCGCACATCGCGCGGGCGACCGCGCATTCGTGCATTTCATAATAGCTGAGTCCCCAGTCCGGATCGACGCCCGTTGGCGAGATGATGGCAAGGTCGACATGAAAGCTGCGAATATTTGCGAGGGTCAGTTCCCCGAATGTCGCCGGAACACTCTCGGCATAACGGCCGCCGAGCATGAAGGCGCGCTCCCTGAGCAGGGCGGCGGCGCTTTGCAGATTGGTAATCACCTGAACGTCCGGCCCATCGCGCAAGGTCTCGGCCAGTATGGCGGTAGTGGACCCCGCATCGAGGAAGATGGCGTCGCCATCCTTGAGGAGGGAGAGGGTCCGGCGCGCAATTGCCAGCTTTTCGGCCCGGCGGCGCTCGATTCGCAACTGGAACGGCTCTTCAGGGACCTCGCCGCCAATCGTCGCACCACCATGGACGCGCCCGATCTCCCCCTTGCCCTGCAGTTCGACGAGATCGCGCCGCACGGTTTCACGTGACACATTGAGCTCCCGAGCGATCTCGACTGTCCGGGCATTTGCCCGTTTCCGCAGGATCGACAGGATCCGGCGCTGACGCTCTTCCTTCAGCATGACCGACTTGTGCTCCGCTCCACTTCCTGACGCCGCAACTGCCGATATTCCAGCTGGCGGGACGTCCGGGCACATTGCTCATCCGCCCACCGGATCGCATATGCAACCATCCATGCCTGCTGTCGATCCCTGGTGCCAGCATAGCGCACAATGTTCCACGGGTGTCCTCCTCCGCAGCACCGCCATCGAATCTAGTTGTGGAAATTATTGCGTTTGGTGATAAAGTTGTAACTCGATCCTTGCCCGTGTGAAGGCGAATCAGGAAAAGACATGCCGCTAGCGCTCGAAAGCAGCCCCGATAATATCCATTCAGCCGAGATCGAATTCGCGCATCGCATCGCCGATGAGGCACGTGTGATCGCGCTGAAATATTATCGGCACTGGCACGGCCTGCAGATGAAGAGCGACCATTCACCGGTGACGCTGGCGGATCGGGAAATCGAACAGCTGGTGCGCGCCGGCATTGAGGCAGGATTTCCGGGCGATGGCGTGTTCGGAGAGGAAACGGGAATCACCGGGGGCAATCGGGATCGCCTGTGGATCATTGACCCGATCGACGGGACCGGCGCATTCGCAACCGGCAATCCGCTGTTCGGCCTGCTGCTGGGATTCTGTGTTGCGGGGCAGCCTGTAGTCGGCATGCTCGATGCCCCTGTCATGGGCGAGCGCTGGATCGCGGTGCGCGGGCAGGGCGCAACCATGAACGGCACGCCGTGCCGGACAAGTGGCCGCACCCGGCTGGAGGAAGCCGCCATTTCCTGCACCGCATTCCATGCCTATGGCCCGAAAGAGCGCGCTTCCTTCCAGGCGGTTTCGGACCGCGCCGCGCTGACCCGCCTCGGCGGCGATTGCTATGCTTTCGGACTTGTGGCGCTCGGACATCTGGATGCAGTGGTCGAGTGCGAGCTCCAGCCCTACGACTATCTGCCACTGGTGCCGATCATAGAGGAGGCAGGCGGCCGGATGACCGACTGGCAAGGCAACCGGCTCACCACATCCTCGGAAGGTCGTGTGGTGGCCGCGGCAAGTGCCGAGCTACATGAGCAGATCATGGGGGTCCTTTGATTCGCATTTCAGGTTGAAGACGGTTCCATCAGCTAGAAAATAATCAATTGAGGAGGAGAGAATGATCAATCGCAGACATTTGCTTGGCTCTATTGGCGCAGCCGCGGCGTTTACCCAGATTGACCCGCGATTCTTCATAAATTCGGCCTATGCGCAATCCGGAAAACCCATCATTTTCCTTTCGGCCGAGAATATTACTGGCAACTGGGATCCGACGGCACATACCACTCTCTCGCAGAAAAACATTGAAGCCTATGTGATGGGCTATCTGGCGCGCGCACCGATGCGCCCGGACAATCCCGATGAAATGAATCTTGAACTGGCCGAATCGATCGAACTCCTCGACGGTCACCGGTTGCAGATCAAGCTGAAGCCCGGCATCAAGTTCCATGATGGCGAACCGTTCGGCGCCAAGGATGTCAAGGCAACCTTCGAATATGGAGCGCAGCCTGACCGGCCGGCGCAATGGTATCCAGGACCGACGGACAGTTTCGAGGTGACGACACCGGACGACCTTACCGTGATCGTGGATACCTCGAAGGGCGGTTATGGTGCGAGCCTGTTCATTTTCCTGGCTGCCTACTTGCCGATGATGTCCGCGAAGGACGTGGAAGGCGGTCCCAATGGTCCGCTCAGCCAGCGCCTCAACGGGACGGGTCCGTTCCGGTTCGTCGAACAGCGCGGCAATGACACGGTCCTCGAGGCATATCCTGATTATTTCCTCGGCGCGCCGAAGGTTTCCGGCGTCAATTTCTCCTTTGTCGGCGATGCAACCACGCGCATGCTGTCGCTCATGAACGGGCAAGCTTCCATCATCGAGCGGCTGGAGCCGGAGCAGATCGACACGCTTTCCGGCAATCCGGACATCACCATCAGCAAGATGGTCTCCGTCGAAAACAAGTATCTGTGGTTCCGCTGTTCGAAGCCGCCCTTCGACAATCCGCTGGTGCGCAAGGCGGCCTGCCATGCCATCGACCGCACCCTGATCTACGAGATCCTTGGCGAGGCCGGATCGCCTTCCAAGAATTTCATCTCGCCGATCAAGTTCGGCTATATCGATCTCGACAACTACCCCGAATATGATCCTGATGAATGCCAGCGCCTGCTTGCGGAAGCCGGCTACCCCAGGGGCGAGGGGCTGCCGCCGCTCGAATACATCACATCCGTGGGCTTCTATCCCAAGACGAAGGAGTATGGCGAAGTGATAACGGCCATGCTCCAGGAGCAGGGCTTCCCCGTCACGCTCAGCGTGATGGAGGTCGCGGCCTGGAACGAGCGGCTCTACGACCGTCCCGGCGGCGGACCGGGCCATATGGTCGACTGCGGCTGGTCAACCGGCTCACCGGAACCGGACCTTGTATTGCGGACGCATTTTCATTCCAGCTCCAAGCGGATCACCGGCATCGTCGATCCAGAGATCGATGCGCTTCTCGACAAGGAGCGCGCTGCGCCGACGCTGGATGAGAGACGTGCCGTGATCCAGAACGAGTTGACGCCGATGCTTGCCGACAAGGCGCCGGCATTATCCCTCTTCACCTCCGTGCTCGTCCATGGGATCCGTTCGGAACTGCAAGGGCTGTTCCTGTACCCGGATGGCGCAATCGATGCGTCGAAGGCGGATTTCGTCTGACAAGGCCACCGCGCGACCCGTAAATCGGGTCGCGCTCCATCTCGATGACTCAGGAGCCCGCCAAAGGTGTTCTTGTTACACTTTCTGTTCCGCAGGCTGCTGCAAGGCGCCGTCATCATCTTTCTGGTCAGTTTCCTGATCTTCACGCTGCTGCGCGTGATCCCGGGCGATCCGGTGCGGCTGATGGCCGGCGGCATGGCGCCAGACCATCTGATCGAGCAGATCGCCAAGGACATGGGATTGCGCGATCCGATTCCGGTGCAGTTCGCGCGATATGCGGCGGATGTGGCGCGCGGGGATTTCGGCCAGTCCTTCGTCCGGCCAGCGAGCGGCGCGGCCGTCGGGGGGTCAAGCTTCGATGACATGACGCGTTCCGAGCGCGCCAAGGTACTCGATCTCATTCTGGAAACCGCGCCCTTCACCATCCAGCTCGCGCTTCTGGCGATGTTCTTTGCCTTGCTGGTGGCATTTCCCATCGGCATTGCCGGCGGACTTCGACCGGGCGAATGGCCGGACCGACTGGCATTGTATCTCGGCTCGCTCTTTGTGTCGTTGCCGAATTTCTGGTTGGGCATCGTGCTGGTACTGTTGTTCTCGGTAAAGCTCGGCTGGCTGCCCGCGATCGGGTACAGGAATTTCAGTTACACGATCCTGCCGGCGATTGTCCTCGCAGTGGAGATCGCGCCTTTCGTCATTCGCACGCTGACCGTCTCCGTCGCCCAGAACATGCGGGAGAACTATATCGCCGTGGCGGGGGTCCGGGGCATCGGCCTGCGCCGCATCGTGTTCGGTCATGCGCTGAAGAATGCGATGGTGCCGCTCCTCAACCTCCTCGGCGTGCAGTTTTCCATGCTGCTGGGTGGCGTCCTCGTGATCGAATTCATCTTCGACTATCCGGGTCTTGGCCTCCTGACGATCAATGCGGTTCTCCAGCGGGACTTTCCCCTCATCCAGGGGATTGCCATCGTCACCAGCGCGGCATTCGTGCTGATCAATATCCTTGTCGACCTCGCAGCCACTACCATTGATCCGAGACTGGATTACTGATGACGAGTACGGATATTCTTCAACCTGAAATTGGCTCGGAGGCGGATGTCCGCAAGCTGACCATCGCGCAGCGGATCGCGCTCGGCGCGTGGCGCTCGACGGAATTCCGGATCGGACTGGCCGTGTTCAGCCTGATGGTGCTCCTCGCAATTTTCTGGCCGATGTTCTCCGACATCGATCCGATGAAGATGAACATCCGCTCCAAGATGCTGCCGCCGCCTTTCATGGGTGAAAACTGGAGCTGGGCCCATCCGATGGGAACCGACCAGCTCGGCCGCGACATGCTCATGCGCTCACTCGTCGGACTGCGTTATTCACTACTGATCGGCCTGACGACCGTGATCGTGATGCTGGCCGTGGGCAGCCTTGTCGGACTTGTGGCCGGCTATCGGGGCGGGCTGACCGATACCGTGCTGATGCGCATCACCGATGCGCAGCTTTCCATCCCGATGATCATCCTTGCCATTGCGATCCTCGGGGTCTCGCGTCCGACGATCCCCGCCATCATTGTCGTGCTCGGCCTTTCGGGCTGGCCGGTCTATGCCCGGGTAATGCGCTCGGTGATCATGGCCGAGCGGCAACGCGAGTTCGTTCGGGGCGCGAAGGTAATCGGCGCCTCCGACGTGCGCGTGATGTTCCTGCTGCTTCTGCCTCTTTGCCTGCCGCCCATTGCCTTCGTCGCAGTGCTCGACGTGGCGCGCATGATGATTTTCGAAGCCGTGCTGGGCTTTCTCGGACTGGGCGTGCAGCCGCCGACACCGACATTCGGCAACATCATCGCCGATGGCCGCAAATATCTGGTCAATGCCTGGTGGATCGCCACTGTTCCGGGCGTGTTCCTGTTCGTGACGTTGATCAGCCTGAATCTCATGGGTGCGGCGCTCGAACGGTCGCGCAATCGCGTCTATGGGGGGGAATTGTGAGCGAGACTTCGATACTCGACGTACGCGACCTGTCCGTAACTGCAGGCAGCGGACCGGATGCGCCGCTTGTCCTTGACGGGATCTCGTTCCAGCTCGCCTCGCGCAAGGTGCTGGGGGTGATCGGCGGCAGCGGCTCGGGCAAGTCGGTGCTGGCCAAGGCCGTCGTCAACTGGCTGGATGAACCCCTGCGTGCAAGTTCGGGCGAAGTCCTGTTCGAAGGCCGCGACCTGCTGCGCCTTGATCCCGCCGCCATGCGACTCATTCGCGGCAAGGGAATTGGTTATGTCGGCGGCAATCCCGGCGGCGCGCTCGATCCGACCATGACGGTCGGCGCACAGATTGTCGAAAAGCTGCGGGCCGTCGAACCTGGTGTCTCTCGAGCCGAGGCACGCGAGCGCACGATCGCGCTGCTGGAGGCGGTGCACATTCCCTCACCGGCCCAGCGCTTCGATGAATATCCCTTCCAGTACAGTGGCGGCATGATGCAGCGGGCCATGATCGTCGATGCGCTGATCTCCAATCCGCGGCTGCTTGTGGCTGATAGCATCACGCAACCGCTGGACGTGACGGTTGGCGCGCAAATCATCAAGTTGCTGCGGGAGCTCACCGAGAAATTCGGCACTGCCGTGATGTTCATTTCCAACTCGCTGCCGGTGGCGGCCGATATTGCGGATGACATACTGGTACTCAACAAGGGGCGTATGGTCGAGATGCAGCCGACCGCAAGCCTGATCACATCGCCCATTGCCGCGGAAACACGCCAGCTCATCGAGGAATTGCCCACGCTCTGGACACCCGACAGCCGCTCCCGCCTCAAGCCGGCCAGTGAGGCTTCGCGTCCGATCATGAGCGTGCGCAATGTCAGCCGGCACTATACGCTGGCTTCGCGCTCGCTTTTTGCGGTGCGCGACAAGCGGGTGCTGAAGGCCGTTCGCGGCGTCAGCTTCGACATCCATGAGGGCGAAAATTTCGGCATCGTCGGCGAATCCGGCTGTGGAAAATCCACATTGATGCGCTTGCTGACGGCGCTGGAGAAACCCGATAGCGGTACAGTCCATTTCGAGGGGGAGGATATCTTCGCCCAGAAGGCTGCGGGATTGCGCGCCTTTCGCCGCAAGCTGCAACTGGTGCTCCAGGACCCGTTCAACTCGCTTCCGCCCCGCAATTCCATCGGTTCCATCATCGGTGAGCCGCTGATCATCCATGGGCTTGCCTCCGGAAAGGCGGCGCGCGCGAGAGTGCTGGAAGTCATGGGAGAAGTCGGCCTTCCGAGGGGCCTCTACGAGGAGTTGCCGTCCGTATTGACTGCAGGCCAGCGACAGCGCGTCAATGTGGGCCGTGCATTGATCCTCCAGCCCAAGGTCATGCTGATGGATGAAACGCTGTCGGCGCTGGGTCAGACCGAACAGGGGCAGCTTCTGGATCTCTTCGAGCGACTGCAACAGCAGCACAAGCTGACCTACATCTATATCTCGCACGACATCGCCATGGTGCGGAGGGTATGCGCCCGGGTGGCGGTGATGTATCTCGGCGAGGTGGTGGAACTTGCCCGGAACGAGCGGCTGTTCTTCGATCCTGGCCACCCCTATTCCAGGGCATTGCTGAGCGCGGCTCCGACACTGGAGGAGCGGCGCTATTCACCGCAGGACTGCCTGCTGGAAGGCGAGCCGCCTAGCCCGATCAACCTTCCGGTCGGCTGCGCCTTCGCCTCCCGTTGCCCGCATGCCTTCGACCGCTGCCGGCGGGAGAATCCGGTTCTGCAGAGCCGCGGCGGCATTGACCAGGCAGCGTGCCACCTGCTCGATCTCCAACCTGCCGATGCTCCCCAGGAGGTTACCGCATGACTGTAGAGGTCGATCCATCCATGCTGAAGCGCATGATGGACGAAGTTTCGAAATTCGGCGCCACACCGGCCGGCGGCCTGAATCGCCAGGCCGGCAGCACCGACCACGGCCGAGCACGAGACTGGCTCCGGCAGCAACTCCTGGAACGGGGCTATGAGATACGGATCGACGCGATCGGCAACCTCTACGGCATTCTGCGCCAGGCCGACCGCAAGCGCCCGACGATCATGACCGGATCGCATCTCGACAGTCAGCCCTTCGGCGGGCGTTTCGACGGCGCCTATGGGGTGATCGCTTCCTTCGTGGCCATCGAGGCACTGCGTGCCGAGGCGGAGCGCAGCGGTCAGCCGCTGCAGGTGGACTTCATCCTTGTCGACTGGATGAATGAGGAAGGCGCCCGCTTCCAGCCAAGTCTTCTCGGCAGCAGCGCATATTGCGGAGAAATCGGGCTGAACTTCGCGCTGTCGCGGACCGATGGCGACGGGCTCAGCGTCGGCGCCGAGCTCGAGCGGATCGGCTATCGTGGCACGGACCCGTTTCCGGATGCGGATGCGTATATCGAAATACATATCGAGGGGGATGACGCCCTTGAGAAGGCTGGCAGGCAGATCGGCCCGTTCACGCGCTATTGGGGTGCGTTAAAGATCCGCGCCGCCATGCACGGCGAGACCGCGCATACCGGCCCGACCCGGATGGAGGATCGCAAGGATGCCGGGCTGGCGGCCGCGCATGTGCTGGTTGGCTTGCGCGAAATGGCGGACCAGGCGGACGGGACGCTCTACACGTCCTGCGGCCGCCTCGTGCTCGAACCCAACTCGCCGAACATGGTGCCGGACAAGGCTACCATGTTCATCGAATTGCGCTCGCCCGAGCCGGAAACCCTGGCGGCAGCCGAGAACCAGCTCATGAAATTGCTGGCGGATGCGGCGGCCCGGGCATCGGTTCGCCATGAGGTGCTTTCCATAGACCGGCGGGCGGCGGGCAGTTTCGATGCGCGCCTCGTCCAGCTGTGTGAGGAGGAGGCCGCGCGTCGCGGGTTGGAGACGCTGCAACTTGAAACCATCGGCGGCCATGACGCCGTTCCTGTCAGCCGGAAGATGCCGGGACTGGTCTTCGCCATCCCCAGCGTCGGCGGGGTGATCCATCATCCGTCGGAATTCAGCCGCGAAGAGGATCTTGTACATGGCGCCAATGTATTGGCCGGAATGCTGCACGCCCTCGATCAGGCGGGCGGCGATCTCGACCGGCTTGTCGAAGCGGAGGGATCGGCATGACCGGCGCGGGCGAGGTTCTGGAAGCACTTTCCGGGCGGGCGGCCGGTGCGAAGCTGGAGCCGCTGGTGCCGTCTGTCGTGTCGCCGGTTCACCTTGCGGTTGAGAATGACCTTTGGCGCGTGACGTTCGAGGATGGCGC
>CAYLGY010000015.1:0-36307 GCA_964383325.1 uncultured Rhizobiaceae bacterium | reverse complement strand
ATCACATTTTCGTGAAATGGGTAATTCTGCATTCCGTTACCTTCCTGTCAGAATCTTCTCGAAGCGACTGGATATTTGAATATTTTCCTTGCAGTTGGGAATTGGGTCTCGGGGATTCTTCGAACTGGAAAAGCTTTCGTTTCACATGCATTCACTTGCCGCGTCGGCCTGGCCCTGGAGCCCGCCCGGAGAAGGCATGGCGAGGGAGGAGGCCCGCTGAAGGACGGGCGTGGCTTGACTCGCGGATGCCGCAGCACCAATGCTCGAAGCTCGAGCGCAGTGAATGCCGGGGCCTGCCCCGCCGCCACCGAAAGGACACCCGCAATGAATGAGGTTACCCTGAAGACTCCGCTGCAATATCTCGATCAGGCAATGGCGAAGCTGCGAGATCTCGGGCTGGTCACGGACGCGCCTGCGGAGGCGCCGATCGTCGGCCTCATGGAGAAGATCGCCGACATCGAGCCGGACAAGATCGCCATCATCACCCGGACATTGCAACAGATGAGCGTCTTCAACGAGGTGGTGCGCGAGCAGGTGGCGCAGATGTCTGTCGCGCAGCGCTATGAGGAGATCACCAAGGCCTTCGATTCGATCCGCGACGATGCCCGCGCCATGGTCGACCAGATCGAGGACGGCAGGATCGACATGTTCGAGCGCGCCACCAATATCTGGATGAAGATCTCGCGCGGCGACATTGCCTCGCGTTTCGACGCAATCAAGGAAACCTATCTTGCCGTCTCGCGCGACACGAAGGCCAATATCGAGCGCGAACAGACCATTCTGGAAGCCTATCGCGATTTCCGGGGCGCGCTGAAGCATGGCGAAGTCGCGGCGCTGGAAATCCTGAAGGCCGCCGAAGGAAAGTTAGAAGCCGCCAAGGCGGGCCTCCAGAAGGCGGCCGAAGCGGTGAGCGCCTTTCCCGAAAGCGGTGAAATGGCCGAGCGGGCAAGGCTGGAACTCATTCGCGACGAGCATCTCCGGCGGGTACAGAACGAGGAAGGCCGGTATCAGGTGGCCAAGGATCTCGCCGACAACATGACCATCAGCTACAACACATCCGAAGTCGTCATGGCCCGGCTGATGCAGACGACCAACGCCAAGGAACGGGTCTACCAGCAGGCAGTATCCTTCTTCTCCACCAATGAGTCGGTGCTGACGGCGCTCAAGGCATCCTTCACTGGCCTGTTCGGCCTTCACGAAGCCACGCAGACCCTGAACGAGATGAAGGAAGGCGTGTCGAAATCGCTAGAGGTCCTGGCGGAGATCGGCGGCAAGGTGCAGGAAGAGGCCCTGAAGGCCGGCTATGGGCCGACCATCCGCGCCGACGCCGTGAAGAAGCTGGTCGACAGCGTCGTCAATTTCCAGTCCCGGTCGGTGGAGATCATTGCCGAGATGCGTGAGCTGTCGACGAAGAACAGCGAGGAGATCCGCAACGCCGTGGAGGATGGCAAGAAGCGAATCGCCCGTCTCGCCGCCGAAGGCAATGCGTTGGTCGTGGAAGGCTGAACGGGCGAAGCCGGATCACGAACATGGTCGACAAGCTGGCTGCCGATGCGCCTGCCGCCTCGCCCGAGGCACCTGTCCTTGACGAGCTCATGATGGCGATGGATGTCGTCGACACCCTGCGTCACCAGGAGTCCGTCGCGCTGCGCGAGCTGGAGCAGGATGGGCGGGACGCCGACCTGAAGGCGCGGCTGCGCCGGATCTACGAAGGCCAGGGCCTTGCCGTTTCCGACCGCATCCTCGAGGAAGGCATCCGGGCGCTGAAGGAATCCCGGTTCACCTATGAGCCGACGCCGTCCGGACTGCCGCGCACGCTTGCCGGGATCTGGGTGCGCCGCGCGGCAATCGGCAAGGCGGTCGCGGTGCTGGCGCTCGTGCTGGCGGTCTGGGCTGGCTGGACGCTGTGGCGCGAAGCCGGGCTGCGGCAGGAAGCAGAACTGGCGCGCATCGAGCTGACCGAGACCTTGCCGCGGCAGATTGACGGCGCAGGCAGGGCAGCGCTCGCCGAGGCAATGACCGAGGATGCCCGCGAGCGGGTGGAACAATTGCAGGCCGACGCGGCGGCGGCTCTCTCCCGCGCCGATGCGGAGGCTGCGCGGGTCGTCCTTGCCGAGCTGGAACGCGTGCGGGAGGCGCTGGTCCAGACCTATGAGCTGCGCATCGTCTCGCGTCCCGGCGAAGATACGGGAGTCTACCGGGTGCCCGACATCAATACGGGCGCGCGCAATTACTACCTGATTGTCGAGGCGGTCACGCCGGGCGGGGAGGTGCTTTCCTTCCCCGTCACCAGCGAGGAGGATGGCCGCACGCGCATCGTGCGCAAATGGGGGGTGCGCGTTCCGGAAAGTACGTTCGAATCCGTGCGTCGCGACAAGATGGATGACGGCATCGTCCAAGACAACGTCCTCGGGAGAAAGCCGCGCGGCCACCTCAATCCAGTCTATGAGATGAATGTTTCGGGCGGGGCGATCACGCAATGGTAGGCCGGTCATGATCAGTGCGCAGGAAGCCTCCAATGCGATCGCCAGGGCCGAGCTTGGCCTGCGCAAGGACGAGGAGCGTATCGACGCAATCCTCGCCCAGGCTGCCAGCGAAATCGCCGGACTGCGCCAGGAGCAGGCGGAACTGTTCAGGTCGCTGGCACGAATCCGGCTCGATTCGCTTCGCCAGCGGCCGGTGATCGGGCACCTCGACGAGGCGGAAAGCCAGGCAATGGCGATCCTGCGCGAGCAGCAGCAGCGAGTGGAGGAGCTTGCGCGTCGCCGGGAGGCGCTTGGCCGGGAAATCACCGCCGCCGGAGAAGCCCGTGCCGAGCGGGCAGAGGCAGTCCGCAAGGCGGCTGACGCGATCGACGCCCTGATCGATGCAACACAGGCAAGACTTGCCGAAACGGTCGATTGGCAGGCGCAGGCGGCGCGGCTCACGGGCGCCGAAGCCCGAGCCGAGGCTGCCGAGGAGAAGGCCGGGCGCGCCGAAGCCGATCGCGACGAGAAGTCCAGGCCTTATCTCGCCGATCCGCTGTTCGTCTATCTCTGGCAGCGCGGCTACGGCACGTCGCGCTATCGCGCCGGCCCCATCACGCGGCTGGGCGACAATTTCGTCGCGCGCGTGGTGAATTATGAACCGGCGCGGCAGAACTATCATTCGCTGACCGAGATCCCCAGGCGGCTGCGCGAACATGCCGAACGGCTGAAGGGCGAGGTCGAGGAGGAGGCGGAAAGGCTTGGCGAACTGGAACGGGCGGCGCTGGAGGCCGAGGGCATCGTCCGGCTGGAGGCCCAGCTTCAATCCGCCGAACAGGAACTGGACACGGCGGAAGAGCGGCTCGCGGCGCTTGAAGCCGAACTAGCCACCATCGAGCGCGAGCGCCTTGACCTGCTTGGAGAAGGCGGCGAACGCGGCCTTACGGGCGCGATGGAAGCACTCGCCGGCTCGCTGCAGCGGGCCGATCTGCGCCAGCTCATGCGGGATGCGATGGAGACCCCCACACCCGAGGACGAGCGCATCGTCCGGCGCCTGCAGGAAATCGATGAGGCGGTGGCAAGACGCGACCAGGAAGTGGAAGAGGCTCGCCGCGCCGCGATCAGCCTTGCGCAGAAACGGGCCGAACTCGAACGCTCGCGCGACGAGTTCCGGCACGCCGGCTATGAACGGCAGGGTGGCGGCTTTGCCAATGACAAGCTGATCGGTGACATCCTCGGCGGAATCATCGGCGGCGTCCTGTCATCGCGCGAGCTGCGCGATGCCTTGCGAAGCGGCTATCGCCCCGGCCGGAGCTCGGGCCCGACCCTCCCTCGACCGGGGGGCACGATATTCGGCAGCCCGGGGCGCGGCAGCGGCAGTTCCGGACGGCGCGGCGGGGGCGGCTTCCGCACCGGCGGAAGATTCTAGAGCTGAAGGCCTTCCGGATGGCGGGTCACTCGCCGGAAGCCCGGACGAGCGACCGCGCTCAGGCATTCTCGAAGGCCGGCTGCCCGAGGACGCGAACGGGCTCGATGCGCCCGCGATACGGCTCGATCTCGACGAGACAGGTCTGGGCGCTGGAACCCTGGCCGAGTCTCGACGTACCGATATCGCGGGTAAGGGCGTTCGGATTGCCATGATTCTCCAACGGATTGCCATCTTCGTCAAGGATCGGCTCGAAGGTCGCGCCGGCGGGCAGGCAGACCACGCCCGGCATGATGTCTTCGGTGATCCTCACGCCGGCAAGACAGGCACCTCGTTCATTGAAGACCCGCACGATATCGCCGTCCCGCACTCCTCTCGCTTCAGCGTCGGCCGGGGAGACCAGGATGGCCGCGCGTCCACCGACCTTGCATTGCCGGCTGATGGAGCTTGCATCCATCTGGCCATGCAGCTTTTCCGCAGGCTGGTTGGAGAGCATGTGCAAGGGAAAGCGATCTGCCTTCTCCGCGCCAAGCCATTCGGAAGGCTCTCGCCAGGCGGCATGGCCCGGGCATTCCGCATAGCCGAAATCGGCAATCGTCTGCGAGAACAGCTCGATCCTGCCTGAGGGCGTCGAAAGCGCATGAGCTACGGGGTCGCGGCGAAAATCCTCGTACAGCGTATATTCCTCCACAGGCTCGGGAATGCGGACATGGCCGGCTTCCCAGAACTCGTCGAAGGACGGCGCGTTGAAACCGCGCTCTGCCATTGTCTCGCTGAAATTGCGATAGATTTCGCGCAGCCAGTCTTCCTCGCTGCGGTTCATGTGAAAGCGTTCGCCCGCGCCCAGCCTGTCGGCGAGTTCGGAGAAGATGCGGAAGTCATCCCTTGCTTCCCCGACGGGCTCCACCGCTTTGTGCATTGCAAAGACATAGGGATCCCGCGACGAGCCGCCAATGTCGTTGCGTTCCAGCGCGGTCGTCGCTGGCAGGACGATATCGGCGTGGCGCGCGGTCGCGGTCCAGTAGGGCTCATGGACAATGATCGTTTCCGGACGCTGGAAGGCTTGCCGCAGGCGGAAAAGATCCTGATGATGGTGGAACGGATTTCCTCCAGCCCAATAAATGAGCCGGATGTCGGGATATTCCAGTTCCTGCCCGTCAAAACTGAACTTCTTCCCCGGCGAGAGCAGAAGATCGGCAATCCGCGCAACCGGTATGCGCAATTCGCCGGCGTGCCGGATCTCCGGCAATCCCGATATTGGCGTCCGGTAGTTCGGATTGCCCATGCCGTTTATCGAGCCATAGCCAAAGGCGACGCCAGCGCCCGGTAGCCCGATCTGCCCGAGCATCGCCGCCAGCGTGACCAGTGCCAGGTAGGGTTGCTCACCATGCTCGGCGCGCTGCAGCGACCAGCTCGCGGTGAGCATGACCCGCCGGCCGATGATCCGGTCGGCAAGCGCCCGGATCCGGCCTGCATCCACGCCGGTTATGGCGGCGGCCCAGTGCGGCGTCTTGGCGATACCGTCATCCTTGCCGGCAAGATAGGCCTCGAAGCGGTCGAAGCCGACGCAATAGCGGTCGAGGAATTCCCTGTCCGCGGCGCCGCGTTCGAGAACCACATGCGCCAGCGCCAGGATAAAGGCCGTATCCGTTCCTGGACGAATCGGAATCCAGTCCGCCTCAAGGACGCATTCCATATCGCTTCTGAGGGGAGAGATGTTGGTGAAGCCGATCCCGCGCGCGGCGGCCTCGCGCAGATAGTCGGCAAATGGGTGCAGTCCGGCGCCTCCCGACTGGATCTGCCAGTTTTTCGCGGCCAGGCCGCCAAATGCGACGAATTCCTCGCAATCCCGAAAAATTGCCCGCCATTCCGTCACCGCACCGGCAACGGCGCGATCATCGCCGAGCACGTGCGGCAACAGGCGCATGCCCGCGCCGAAGCTGTAATTGGTCACCTGTCCGGTGCAGCCGCCGATCGATCCCAGGAAACGATGCACGAGGGACCGGGCATGATGCATGCGGCCGGCGCTCGACCAGCCATAGGAGCCGCCGAATATCGACGCATTGCCGAAGTTGGAGCGCACCCGTTGCAACTCCCCGGCGACCAGCTCGAGCGCTTCGTCCCACGGCACATGGACGAAGACGTCGTCCCCCCGGCCCTTGCCGGGATGCGGCTTGCCCCGCGCCACCGTGTCCAGCCAGCCTCTGCGGATGGCGGGCCTGCGGACGCGGTTCTCCGCATAGAGCATTTCCGGCCAGACCTCGATGAGCCTGTTTGGATGGGGATCCGGCGCGAACGGGCTGACGGCCACCAGCCGGCCATCCTCGATATGGGCCTGAAAGGCTCCCCAATGGGAAAGCGCCTGGGTAACCCTGACGTTGCGATTCATCTGACAATCCTGTCCTTGCTTGCATGCATTTGCTGCTATTGGGGGGCGGATGCAGACCGTCACACCTGAAGCAGCTCCTTCAGTTCGGTCGACAAGTCGGCAACCCGTTCCGGCGTCGGTGAACTGCCCGATTCGATCAGACGCTTTGCGACCATATACGCGCGCGCATCGTTCAGCGCATCGACCGCGATCAGCTCCCCGTTCCGATAATACCAGAACGAGATGCCCTTCTCGCCGCGGCGGCTGACCACGCGGTCATGGCCCGCCGAGAGCCCGGCGATCTGCAGCTTGGTATCGTACTGGTCCGACCAGAACCATGGCCTGGCATGATATTCTTCCGCCCGACCCATCAAGGTCGCAGCGACGGCCTCGCCCTGGTCGATGGCATTGCCGACGCTCTCCATCCGCACCCTGCCGCCCTTCCAGGGGAAGGAAGCGCAATCTCCCGCCGCAAGGATGCGGGGGTCGGAAGTGCGGCAGGCGGCGTCCACCCTTATGCCGTTCTCGATGGCCAGCCCGGCCGCTTCCGCAAGCTCGATATTGGGCACGATGCCGATGCCGACAATCACGAAATCGACAGCGAGTTCGGCGCCGTCGCTCAGCCGGGCGGCGCACACGCGCCCATTCCCGATCAGGGATGCAAGCCCGGTTCCCTCGCGAATCTCGACGCCATGCGCGCGATGCAGGGAACGGAAATGGTCGGAGGTGAGCTCGCAGGCGACTCGCTGCAGGATGCGCGGCGCCGCCTCGATCAAGGTTACCCGCAGGCCGCGCTTCGCCGCCACGGCCGCAGCTTCCAGTCCGATATAGCCGCCACCGACCACCAGCACATGGCGCCCGGGACCGAATTCGCCAGACACCGCGTCGATATCTGTCAGGGTCCGGATCGGATAGATGCCGGAGAGCGCCCCGCCAATGGCAGCGGGCAGGCTTCGCGGACGCGCGCCCGTGGCAAGGACCACCCGGGCATAAGGTAACCGGGAGCCATCGCCCAGCTCGATCTCGCGAGCCTGCCGGTCAATTGCCGTCACCCGGCAATCGAGGCGCAGTTCGATGTCTTTCTCTTCATAGAAGCTGCGCGGCCGCAAATGGAGCCTGTCTGACGACATTTCTCCAAGCAGATAGGCCTTCGACAGCGGCGGGCGTTGATAGGGCGGATGTGGTTCTTCGCCCAGCAGCGTGATCGGACCCTGATGCCCGAATTCGCGCAGTTTCTGCGCCACGGAAAAGCCAGCCTGACCGGCACCGACGATCCGTACGGGTGCGGCGGCATCCATGGCGTGCGACATTTCAAGACCCTCCTAGACCGGTCAGCGGATCATGCGTCGGGTTCCGTCGAATGCGCAAGACCGAACGCCCCCTCCCGGCCCCCGGCCGGCATCCGGGAGGCCTGCTTCAGCCGCCGCCGCTGGGCGGAGGAAGGCAGGTTCATCGCCTCGCGATATTTGGCGACCGTCCTGCGGCCGACATGGATTCCCCGCTCGCGCAGGCGGCTGGCGATCGCATCGTCGGAAAGCACGTCATCGGCGCTTTCTCCAGCGATCAGGCCGCGAATGCAGTGGCGCACGGATTCCGCCGAAACTTCGGCACCGCCCTCGGAGGCCGACGCTGAGCCCGCAAGGAAATATCCCATTTCGAACAGGCCGCGATCGGTCCACATCGTCTTGCCGGCGATGGCCCGACTCACGGTCGAGGGATGGACCCCGATCAGGTCGGCAATCGCGCGCATGTTGAGCGGGCGCAGATGCGAGGGACCATGAAGCAGGAATTCCTGCTGGTGGGCAACGATCTCCGTTGCCACCCGCAGAATGGTTCGCGCCCGCTGGTCCAGCTTGCGGGCAAGCCAGCGGGCCGAAGCCATGCAATCGGCGATGTAGCGCTTTTCCTCTGCGCCAAGCTGCCCGGAAGTAACGACCGAGGCGTATTCGCGATTGACGAGGACGCGCGGCAAGGCCTCGGGATTGAGCCTCGTCGTGAAGGATCCGTTCGAAGCAGAGCGGACCAGTACGTCCGGACGGGCCGGCAACACTGGTTCCGGGTCGAAGCGCCGGCCCGGCCTCGGATCGAGCGACCGGATCTGCTCCGACATTGCAAGGATCTCCGCCGCGCTGGCCTTGCAGAGGGTGGAAAGACGGCGGAAATCGTGCCGGGCCAGCAGGTCCAGATGGTCGAGCAGAACCGCCATCTGTGGCGTCAGCCACCCCTTCTCCTCCAATTGCAGGCGCAGGCATTCGGCAAGGTCGCGCGCCGCGATCCCTGCCGGCTCGAAGCGCTGGACCTCCCGCAGCACCGCCTCGACATGGCCGACTGTCGCCCCGGTCGTTTCGGCAATGGAGCCGGGCTCGCGGCGCAGATAGCCGTCATCATCCAGCGAAAAGATGATCTCGCGCGCGATTTCACGGTCGCGCGGCTGGCCGAAAGCTCTTCCGAGCTGACGGCACAGATGCTCGGCCAGCGTCACCCGCGCCGCAACCCGCTCTTCCGGTGCGGTGGCACGTTCAGCTGCCGCAAGCGCCCCGGCGCCCGTCCGGGCCGGCAGGCCGGGCCCGCCCCCGCCAGGCAGACGGAGCTCGAGAAACGGATTCCGCTCCGCCTGCCCGATCAGGAACTGCTCCAGTTCTGCCTGGCCATATTGCAGCAGCTCGACCGACTGGATCAGTTGCGCCGTAATCCTCTGCGATTGCGCCAGCCGCCCTTGCGGCGCCTGCCGGAGCTTCATCTGCATTTCCGGTGCGGGGGCCTCATCGCCCTTCCTTCCAAGATACGCGCCATTCCGGGGTCAGATCCTGATCCGGGTCCTGACCCTACCGCAAGAAAGCCGGGATCGGGAACCGGAGCGAGGATTCGGGCCCTCTGCCACGAATGCAGGACTCCGGCAAGCGCCCCGAGAGGGGCGAATGCAATTGCCGGTTCACTTTCGTTTGACCTGTATCTGAGGAGTATCTACATGAGCGATAACGAAATGACGACACGGCATCAGGCAGAGGGCGTTCGTAGTGCGGACGGCCGGGACGTCCCGCCGCCGCGGACGCGCTTTCATAGCGACAGGTCTTTCCGATGAGGCTCACAAGATGAAGAATCCAGATGGAAGCTGGGAGAAATTCGACGACCACGTGCTGGATTTCGCGCTCGACCGCATGCGCGATCAGGAGGAGGTCGCGCTCGTCACGCTGTTCAACATCGAGGGGGCGTCGCCGCGTCCGCGCGGCGCACAGATGGCCGTCACCCGGTCAGGCGACTGGGTTGGTTACCTGTCGGGAGGGTGCGTCGAACGCGCGGTCGTCTCCGAAGCGCAGGCTGCCTTGCGCGAGGGTCGTTCCCGCTGCGTGCGGTACGGTCGCGGCTCGCAGTACATGGATATCCAATTGCCGTGCGGCAGCGCCATCGACCTGCATTTCGAAGTGGAACTCGCTGAATCGCAACTTGCCGAAATCGAGGCGCGGCTCGCAAACCGCAAGCCTGCATCGCTGCGCATCGGCGACCGCGGGCTTTCTCCGGCGTTCCCGCTCCTGCGCCACTACCTGCCCCGCCGGCGCCTGATCGTTGCCGGCACCGGACCCGCTGCGGTGCAGCTGGCGCGGCTCGCGCGCAGTTCCGGCTTCGAAACCGTCCTGCGCTCGCCGGACGAAGCAACCCGTGCCGCGGCCAGCGGTCACGGCGTGGAGACGATTGCACAACCCCCGGCCGCCGATCCGGCAGATTTCGGCGCAGACCCCTGGACCGCCATCGTGTTCATGTTCCATGACCATGATTGGGAAATGGACCTCCTCCCGGCGGCGCTCGGCACGGACGCCTTCTATATCGGCGCCATGGGAAGTCGCCGCACCCATGCGCAAAGGCTGGAAATGCTCGCGGCAATCGGCATCGACGAGGCAGCCCGCTCGCGGATCCGGGGGCCGGCCGGCCTGTTCGCCGGAGCCAAGTCCGCATCCGACATCGCCCTCTCCATTCTTGGCGAGATCGCTGCGAACGAGGCGGCCGCCCCCTTGCTCGAGTCGCCCATGATCGTCAGCGACGATCCGGGCGCGCGGGAAAGCGCCCGCAATGCCATGCTGACCATCTCCTGAAGGCTGACAACCGCCGCCGCATCGGTTGACAGCCTCGACGATGGCGGGCAAGGGCATCTGATCGAGTATCTCAGGAGGCCGACCCATGCCGACACTTTCCGCCAGCCTGCTCGCCAATGCGCGGAAGCACCCCGAACGGTCGTTTCTGCGCAGTCCGGACGGGGATTCCCTTACCAACCGGCAATTGCTGGAGCGCACCGGGCAGATGGCGAATGCGCTGGTCGCAAATGGCGTACGGTCCGGCGATCGTGTTGCTGTCCAGGCCGAGAAGAGCGTCGACATTCTCTGCCTCTACCTCGCGACCCTGCGCTGCGGCGCCGTCTTCCTGCCGCTGAACGTGGCCTATACGCCGGCAGAGGTCGAATATTTTCTCTCCGATGCCGAGCCTGCCCTTTTCGTCTGCGATGCCGCGCGGCTGAACCAGCTCGCCGAGGCGGTCGGCGGCCGGACGACCCGAATCGTTCCGATCGACGGGCCGGACGGGCTGGCGAGCCAGGCCGCCGCATTTCCGGCAGAATTTGCAGATGTCGAGACCGGCCCGGACGACCTAGCCGCCATTCTCTACACATCCGGAACAACCGGCAGGTCCAAGGGCGCGATGATCACCTGCGAGAACCTGCTGTCGAATGCACAGGCGCTGGTCGAGGCTTGGCGGATCACCGCGGACGACGTCCTGCTCCACGCGCTACCCATTTTTCATACCCATGGCCTGTTCGTCGGGCTCAACACCCTGCTCCTGGCGGGCGGGCAGCTCGATTTTCACCGCCGGTTCGATGCCGCGCGCCTGCTGGAGCGCCTGCCCGCGGCGACCATGCTCATGGGCGTGCCGACCTACTATACGAGACTGGTCGAGCAGCCGGGCCTTGCCGAAGCGGCACAGGGAGTTCGCCTGTTCATTTCCGGCTCCGCGCCGCTCCTGGCGGAAACGCATCGCCAATTTCACCGGCTCACCGGCCACCAGATCCTCGAGCGTTACGGCATGACCGAGACCGGAATGAATACTTCCAACCCGTATGATGGCGAGCGCCGTCCCGGCACGGTGGGCTTTCCGCTGCCCGGCGTGGAACTGCGCATCGCCGATGAGGACGGCAAGCCGTTGCCGGATGGTGAGGTCGGCATCATCGAGCTGCGCGGACCGAACGTCTTCAAGGGGTATTGGGGCATGCCGGAAAAGACCGCGGCGGAGTTCCGCGCCGATGGCTATTTCATTACCGGCGATGTCGGGATGATCGATCCGGACGGCTATGTCCACATTGTCGGACGAGCCAAGGACCTCATCATCACCGGCGGATACAATGTCTATCCGAAGGAGATCGAGACCGAGATCGACAGCCTGCCGGGAATTGTGGAATCGGCGGTCATCGGCCTGCCGCACGCGGATTTCGGCGAGGCTGTCACGGCAATTGTCGTTCCGGAAGCGGGCGTCGCGCCTGACGAGGACGCGATCATTGCCGCGCTCGGCGACCGGCTGGCGCGCTTCAAGCAACCCAAGCGCGTGATCTGCCTGCCGGAACTGCCACGCAATACAATGGGAAAGGTGCAGAAGGCCGAATTGCGGCAGCGATTTGCCGACCTATACCTGAAAGGCTGAAAGCGGACCGGCAGCGCGCTAGGTCAGGGAAGGCAGGACGCGATCGGGCGGACGATGTCCGTCGAAGAATGTCCGGATATTGATGATCACCTTCTCGCCCATCTCGATGCGACCCTCAATTGTCGCCGAGCCCATATGCGGCAGCAGCACGACCTTGCCCGAGGCGGCAAGCGCCATCAGTCGCGGATCCACTGCCGGCTCGTGCTCGAACACATCCAGCCCCGCACCGGCAAGGCGCGACGTTTCGATCATCTCGATCAGGGCCTTTTCATTGATGATCTGCCCCCGGGCGGTATTCACGATATAGGCCGTGGGCTGCATCAGCGCGAGCCGACGGGCGGAAAGGAGATGGAATGTCGCCGGCGTGGACGGGCAATTCACCGAGATGATGTCCATCCGGGCGAGCATCTGGTCGAGGCTCTCCCAATAGGTCGCCTCCAGTTCCTCCTCGGTCGAGCGGAGTACCCGGTTGCGGTTGTGATAATGGATAGCGAGGCCGAACGCCTTGGCGCGGCGGGCGACCGCCGTGCCGATCCGGCCCATGCCGACGATCCCGAGTCGCTTGCCCCAGATTCGCCGCCCGAGCATCCAGGTCGGTGACCATCCCGCCCATTTCTCGGCCCCGAGCAGGTAGTTCGCTCCTTCGGTCAAGCGGCGCGGCACGGCGAGCATGAGCGCCATCGTCATGTCTGCGGTGTCTTCCGTCAGCACCTTCGGGGTATTGGTAACGGTGATGCCCTTGCGGGCCGCCGCGGCGACGTCGATATTGTCCACGCCATTGCCGAAATTGGCGATCAGGCGCAGATTGGGTCCGGCCTGCTCGATCAGGGCCTGGTCGATGCGGTCCGTCACCGTCGGCACGACGACATCCGCCTCCCTGAAGGCGGCGACGAGTTCCGGCTGGGTCATGGGCCGGTCATCCAGATTGAGCGTCGCATCGAACAGTTCCCGCATCCGCGTCTCGACCGGATCGGGCAATTTGCGGGTGATGACGACCCTGGGCCGTTTCTTGCCGGGCATTGTTTCCTCGACTCGATCCTTGTTGAGACCTCCTTAACCAAGAACGGCGAAACTTGGTAGTCGCCTTTGGAGGTCTTCCCGTTCATTGCACATCTATCCAATGGACGCGTGAATGACAAAGAGAAAGGCACGTTTCGCATCGCAGCAGGAAAGGCGTCATACGTGTTCGCAAGCATGATCTGTCGGATGATACCCGGATTGGTCCTGGGCGCGCTCCTCGTCATGGCCGGCATTCCGGCGCCGGAGGCGGTTGCGCAGACGACCGGCGCCATCCAGCGCGGGCCGAGCGGCCTGCCCTTGCCGCGATTCGTCAGCCTGAAGGCGAGCCGGGTCAATTTGCGGGTTGGGCCCGGCCAGGCCTATGCGGTCGACTGGCTCTATCTGCGCAAGGGATTGCCGCTCGAAATCGTGCAGGAATATGACAATTGGCGGCGGGTCCGCGATTTCGAAGGCACGGAAGGCTGGATCTACCAGTCCCTGCTCTCAGGCACTCGAACCGGCATGACCGCCCCATGGCTCAAGGAGCGCCAGGCGACGATCCAGCTCCTTCGCGAGCCGCAATCCGGGGCGCAGGTCGTGGCGCTCGTCGAGCCGGGCGCGATTGGCGACATCCTTGACTGCAATGGCGAATGGTGCCGGATGCGTTTCGACGGACATGAAGGCTGGGTGGACCAGACCGTGATCTGGGGCATCTATCCAGGCGAGAAATACCGGCGCTGAATGGAGCGCGTCCATCGGTATACCGGAACTTTTTTTGCTGACGCAGCCACTCGATGGAGTATCATGGGCAAGGGAAGGTTGTGACATTTCGTCCTGCGGCAATTCGTCTCTCTACGGCTGAACTCAGGGGTCAGGCGGCATCCGCAGAACCATCATCGAGCGAGGAGGAAGATGGGGACGGCTGGCCGGGAGTTTCACGAGACCCTGCAGGACGGAAGGCGGGGCGCGCGCTTCAACATCGACCTTTCCGCCCTGCGCACCCTCAAGCTCGTCCACGAAGTCGGCTCGATCTCGCTAGCGGCGCGGCGGCTGGATGTCGACCAGTCCGCGATCAGCTACACGATCAAGCGCCTGCGCAAGGCATTCGACGACCCGCTGTTCACCCGCTCCACGAGCGGTCTCGTCGCAACGGATCGTTGCCAGCAGATCGTCACCGGCATTGACGATATCCTCGACCGGTTCGACCGCATGACGCGGCCGCGCAGCTTCGATCCGGCCCGGGACGAATTCGAGGTCGTGATCGGCCTCAGCCATGCCGGCCTCGCCGTGCTGATGACCCCGCTCGTCCGTCGGCTTCGCCAGATCGCGCCGAGAGCGCGCCTGCGATTCATCCAGTCCCGGGCATCGGCTTATGAGGCGCTGGAAGCCGGGAGCTGCGACTTGCTGATCCGGCCTATGCCCTACGAGAACCTGCCGTTCCGGCACCGGTTTCTGATGCGCGACCGCTTCGTGTGCCTGGTGGACCGCGACGGACCGCATGCACGCAACGGGCTGACGCTCGAATCATATGCGGCGGCGCGGCACATCCTCATCAGCTTCGAGGGGCTGTACCGTCCGCCCTGGTTCGACCGGATGAACGAGATGGGGATGCCGCAGCAGATCGCGCTGGATCTGTCCAGCACCAGCGAGATCGAGGAATTCCTCATCGGCACGGACCTCGTGGCGACTGTCACGGAAGAACTGGCGCATCTCTGCTCCGACAGGGTCGCCCTGATTCCGGCCCCGATCCATGCGCATCAGGATATCTACATGTTCTGGTCCGAACGGACTCAGGAGCGCGAAAACATGCAATGGTTCCGCAATCTCGTCGCGGAAATGGCGTCGCAGATCTCGAGCCGCCGTCGCGCTACCCCGGACCGGGACCGGGGAGAAAGGGACGGCGGATGCTGAACCGCGCCAATCTCGACATGGCGGCCTTGCAGACCCTGCGCACCGTGTTCGACACCGCTTCCTTCACCCAGGCTGCGGCACTGCTCGGAGTAAACCAGTCCACCATCAGCTACACAGTGGACCGCATGCGCCAGATCTTCAACGATCCGCTCTTCATCCGCTCCGGGCGTGGGGTGGTGGCAACGGAGCGATGCGCCGAAATCGTCGAAGGCGCGCGGGAAATCCTGTCGCAGATCGACTCCCTCCGCCAGCCGCAGGCATTTGACCCGGCCGCCGCAAGCTTCAACGTCGTCATTGCGCTGGACCATGCCGAGCGGGCCATATTGATGACCCGCGTCGTACGCTATCTGCACCGAACCGCACCGGAAGTTACCGTACAACTCATCTATGGGCACAGGAGCGGGCATCCGCGGCTGCGCGACGGCCTGTGCGACCTTCTGCTCACGCCCGACGACCATGATTCGCCGACCTTGTACCGAAGGCGGCTGTATCGCGATTCCTATGTGTGCGTAGTCGACAGGGAGAACCCGCTTGCACAAACGGGCATCTCGCTCGCGCAATACACGCAGGCGCGTCATGTCCTGGTCAGTTGCGAGGGAATGCGCCGCCCGCCTTACGTCACCTGGCTGGAACGCGAAGGATTACCCTTCGAACCGGTCATCGACCTTACCAGCACCGGGGAGATCCCGCGCTTCGTAAGGGGCACGGACCTCGTCGCCACCGTATGCTCCCGTCTCGCCGCCACCTATGACGACCGCATCGCGGTCATTGCCGCTCCGTTCGATCAGCAGATCGATACCTACATGTACTGGACGTCGCGTACCCATCGCGCCGAAAGAATGCGATGGATACGCGATCTTGTGGTGAGAGCCGCCACGCGTCCCGGTGAACTGCACCTCTGACAAGCCCCCCGGTGTCACGAGGATGCCGTGCCTGGGCCACCTGTGGCGCCCTCTCCGGGCAAGCCCGGGATTTGCACGAATTGCCGCCCCCCATCTCATCGTACACCAAGGCGCGGCCGATCCTGTGACCGCGGCGCGTGAATTGTTCGATACAACGACAACCCGTGCAAATTCTGTTCTTGAAGGTCTATATGGTCCTTATAGCTGCAATGGGCGGGGGCGCCAATCAGACCGCTTCCATTTTCAGTATGAAGGAAACCGATGATTGAGAGTGACGATAGCGGCGGCGAGCCACTGTACCTCGGGATCGACACGGGCGGAACCTATACGGACGCCGTGCTCTACGAAGAACTGGCCGGTGTCGTGGCCAAGGCGAAATCGCTGACGACGCGGCACGATCTGGCCATCGGCATTGCCGGCGCCGCCGGCAAGACGATCGCCTCGGCCGGAATTGATCCCGGACGTATCCGCCTCGTGTCGATGTCGACGACGCTTGCCACCAATGCACTGGTCGAAGGCCAGGGGGGACGTGCGGCACTGGTGATGATCGGCTTCGACGAGGCCGATCTCGCCCGGGACGGACTGGCGAAGGCGCTCGGCACGGACCCGGTGCTGTTTTGCCCCGGAGGCCACGACGTGCACGGCAATGCACGCGAGCTCGACCTGGCCCCCCTCGAAGCAGCGCTGGATTCCGGGCTGGCCGGGGAAGTGGACGGCATCGCCATCGCCGGTTATTTTGCCACGCGCAACGCCGCGCACGAACTCGCGGCACGAGAATGTATCCGTCGCAAGGCCCCCCTTCCCGTCACCTGCAGCCACGAGCTGACGTCCCGCCTTGGCGGGCCGCGTCGGGCGCTCACCACCCTCCTGAATGCGCGGCTGGTGCCGCTGATCACGCGGCTCATCGATTCGACGCGGCAGTTCATGGCCACAAATGCCATCGAAGCGCCGTTGATGGTGGTACGCGGAGACGGCGCGCTGATCGCCAGCGAACTCGCACGCGAACGGCCGATCGAAACCATCCTTTCCGGCCCCGCGGCGAGCCTTGTCGGCGCGCGCCACCTCACCGGAATGGACAATGCATTCGTCTCGGACATTGGCGGCACGACGACGGACATCGCGATGCTCGACCAGGGCCGGCCGCGCCTCGATCCGGAAGGCGCATCCATCGGAGGATTGCGAACGATGGTCGAGGCCGTTGCGATGCGCACGCACGGCCTGGGCGGCGATTCAGAAGTGGTGCCGGTAGACGGGATCACGGACCGGCCCCTCGCGCTCGGCCCGCGCCGGGTCCTGCCGCTCTCCCTCGCTGGACATGTTCACGGAGCAGCGGTCCGCAGGATCCTCGAAGCGGAACTGGCAAATCCGAGGCCCGGTCGCCATGACGGTCGCATGGCCGTGCGCGCGGGCTTGCCTGGAGTCCGCAACGCAGGGCTCAGCGTGCCAGCGCAACGCCTTCTCGCGGAAATCGGCGACAGCCCCGCGCCGCTCAACCGGATCCTCCTGTCCTCGATGCAGAGCGTCCCGCTGGCACAGCTCGTACGGCGCGGGCTGGTGCAGCTCATCGGCTTCACCCCGTCCGATGCCGCCCATGTACTCGGCCGGCAGGAAGGCTGGGATGCCGGATGTGCGCGGCTGGGCGCCAGCCTGCTGGCGCGGCGCATCACTGCCGCAGGCACGCCGCTCGCCGCATCGCCGGAGGAACTGTCCAGCCAGGTGCTCGCCTTGCTGCTGCGCAGCTCCGCGGAGGCGATCCTGGAGGCGGCGCTGATCGAGGACGGGCTGGACGGGCCAGCGCTGATGGGGTCGCCGCTAATTGCCCGTGCACTCGATGAGACGCCGGGCAGATTCCGCAGCCGGGTCGGCATCGACCGGCCGTTGATCGGCCTCGGGGCCTCAGCGGGACTGCATTACCGGGGCCTCGGCAAGCTGCTGGATGCAGAGTGCATCGTGCCGCCCGATGCCGATGTCGCCAATGCGATCGGCGCGGTCACGGGACAGGTGCGCGTAACGGCAGAGATCCTTGTCACCCAACCGAGCGAAGGCGTGTTCCGAGTCGCGGTCGGCCCCGACCTGCAGGATCATGCAGAGGAAGCCGGAGCCCTGGCCGCCGCAGAGGAGGCTGCAATTGCGAGCGCGCGAAAGCGCGCGGTCACCGCGGGCACCGACACGGCTTCGATCACGGTCCAGCGCCATATTCGCGCCGCCGAGGTGGAGGGACGACGCATGTTTGTCGAGGCGCGGATTATCGCCACCGCTTCCGGGCGCCCCCGCATCACCGTTCCAGAGCTTGCGGGATCGCCATGACCCGGGTCAGTTGACCTTTGGCGTGCTTGTGCACATAACCGGCAATCATTGCCCTGGCAAGGAACGCCTCCCCGTTCCACCCACCCAGAAGAGGAATGTTCATGACTGAGCGCATCAGGTCCGGAAAGCTCGCAATTGCGCGCGAACTCCATGAATTCATCACCGCGGAAGCGATCCCCGGGACGGGACTGGACCCCGAAGCCTTCTGGAACGGGCTCGAACGGATACTCGACGATCTGACGCCGGAGAATCGCGCGCTGCTTGCCCGCCGGGACGAATTGCAGGCGCAGATCGACGCCTGGCACCGCGAGAATGGTGCGCCGGACGACCTGGCGGCCTATCGCAACTTTCTCGAGGAGATCGGCTATATCGTTCCTGAAGGCGATGACTTCTCGGTGGCGACGGAAAACATCGATGAGGAGATCGCCCGCATTGCAGGGCCGCAGCTCGTCGTGCCGGTCACCAATGCGCGCTATTCGATCAATGCGGCCAACGCCCGCTGGGGTTCGCTCTATGATGCGCTCTATGGCACGGATGCGCTGGGCGAGCCACCCGCCGGCGGCGCCTATGACCCGGCCCGCGGGGCCCGCGTCATCGAGTGGGCGATGGCGTTCCTCGACGAGACGTTTCCGCTCGATGGCGGCAGCTGGACGGAACGCGGACGGATTTCGGCAGCCAACGGCCGGCTCGCTGTCGGCGATGCACTGGCATTGCGCGATCCGGCACAGTTCGCGGGCCATCGGGGCGATGCCGACAATCCCGATGCGATCCTGCTCGTCAATCACGGGCTGCATGTCGAGATCGTCATCGACCGGCAACATGCCATCGGCAGCGGCGACCCGTCGGGAATTGCCGATGTCCTGCTGGAATCGGCGCTGTCGACGATCCAGGATTGCGAGGATTCGGTCGCCACGGTCGATGCGGAGGACAAGGTCCTCGCCTATCGCAACTGGCTCGGCCTGATGAAGGGCGATCTCAGCGAGACCATCACCAAGAACGGCCGGACCTTCGTGCGCCGCCTTGCCGAGGACCGGCGCTATACGAGGCCGGACGGCGGGGAACGGGTACTGAAAGGCCGCTCGCTGCTGCTGGTGCGCAATGTCGGCCATCTGACCACCAGTTCCGCCATCCTGCACGATGCGTTCGGCGAGGTTCCGGAGGGGATCATGGACGCTGCGGTGACGGCGCTGATCGCGCTGCACGATGTTGGCCCTTCCGGCCGCCGCGCCAACAGCCGCACCGGCTCGGTCTATATCGTCAAGCCGAAGATGCACGGACCCGATGAGGTGGCGTTCGCCGTGAAGCTGTTCGGGCGTGTCGAAGAGCTGCTCACAATGCAGCCAAATACGCTGAAGATCGGCATCATGGACGAGGAGCGTCGCACGACGGTCAATCTCAAGGCCTGCATCCGCGCCGCGCGCGAACGGGTGTTCTTCATCAATACCGGCTTCCTCGACCGTACCGGCGACGAGATCCATACGTCGATGGAGGCGGGTCCGATGATCCGCAAGGGCGACATGAAGCAATCGAGCTGGATTGCTGCGTATGAAGACTGGAATGTCGATATCGGCCTGGAATGCGGTCTGTCAGGCAGGGCGCAGATCGGCAAGGGCATGTGGGCCGCGCCGGACCTGATGGGCGCGATGCTCCGGGAAAAGATCGGTCATCCGCGCGCCGGCGCCAATACGGCGTGGGTACCCTCCCCAACCGCCGCGACCCTGCATGCGACTCATTATCATCAGGTCGACGTGTTCGCAGTCCAGGAGAAGCTGCGCGGCCGCGAGCGCGCCAGTCTCGACGCGATCCTCTCGATTCCCGTGGCGAGGCGGCCGAACTGGAGCCCCAGCGACATCCAGCAGGAGCTGGACAACAACGCGCAAGGCATACTGGGCTATGTCGTGCGCTGGATCGACCAGGGCGTGGGCTGCTCGAAAGTGCCGGACATCAACAATGTCGGCCTGATGGAGGATCGCGCCACCTTGCGCATTTCCTCGCAGCATATTGCCAACTGGCTGCGTCACGGGGTCTGCACGGCGGATCAGGTCATGGAAACGATGCGGCGCATGGCGGCGGTGGTCGACCAGCAGAATGCCGGCGATCCCGCCTATGTGCCGATGACGGCCGACCTCGATCGTTCCATCGCGTTCCAGGCTGCCTGCGATCTCGTCTTCAAGGGCGCCGAACAGCCGAACGGCTATACGGAACTGATCCTGCACGCGCGCCGGCGCGAAAAAAAGGCAGCATGACGCCGATGCCGATCCGGCGCGCCCGGCGATGAATCTGCTCGCCATCGATACCGCGGCCAATCTCTGCGCTGCCGCCCTGCTGGATACCGCGAGCGAGCGCGAATCCCGCCGGGCGGTGCGCGACATCGGCAGGGGGCACGTCGAACAATTGATGGACGTGATTGCGGAGGCGCTGTCGGACAACGGCTTTGACGGCATCGAGCGGATCGGCGTCTCCATCGGGCCCGGCTCGTTCACCGGGGTGCGGGTCGGTCTCTCGGCAGCGCGCGGTCTCGCCCTCGCCCTCGGAGTTCCGGCAGTCGGCGTGTCGGTTCTCGATGCGATTGCGGCCGAAGCCAGTTGCGCTTTCCCCGGACGGCAGGTGCTCGTCGCCATTTCGTCGGGCCGGGGCGAAGCCTACTGGCAGACCCATGATGGAACCGGGAAGGCGATTGCCGGTCCCGGGGTCGCCCCCGTCGCATCCATCGCGGCACGCGCCGCAGGCAAGGACTGGGTGATGGCGGGAAATGCCGCGCGCGCCGTGGCGCAGGCGGCGGGGCTTGCACCGGAGTTCATCGCGGAAACGGCCACTGCGGACATCGGCACCTATGGGCGGCTTGCGGCACGCATGGCGCCGGGCGTGCCGCCGCGGCCGCTCTACCTGCGACAGCCCGATGCGAAGCCGCAGCCGGCAATCATCGCCCATTGGGAGAACCCATGATCCTGCGTCGGATCTTTCCGGGAACGTCGGACTATCATCTGGCGGCGATCTCTCCAGACGATGCGGAGATGGTGGCGCGCATCCACGCAGAATGCTTCCAGGTGGCGTGGAGCAGCGACGAATTCGCCGCATTGCTGTCGCAGGAAACCGTCTTCGGCTTTGGAGCGGCCCTGCCTGGACGCCAGGCGGATGGATTCGTGCTCGCGCGGATCGCGGCGGACGAGGCCGAAATCCTGACAATCGCGGTGGCGAGGGCGAAGCAGGGCCAGGGCCTCGGGCAACTGCTGATGGAGCAGGTCCTACGCCATCTCCATGCCCAGCGCACGGAACGGCTGTTCCTGGAGGTCGAGGAAACCAATCTGCGGGCGCTGGCGCTCTACCGGCGGCTGGGCTTCGTTCAGGTCGGCCAGCGGCCCGGCTACTACCATCAGTTCGGCGGCGCGAGCGCGCTCGTCATGCGCCTGTTCTTGCGATAGTCTGATCTCACCATGGCTACCCGGAAGGCTTGCCGGCGAGGGATGCGGACATGATCGGCTGGGGCCGGACAGCGGCGGCGCTGATGGCTGCGGCGGGCGCGACCCTGTCGCTCGCGACGGCGCAGGCGCTGCGACTGCGGCTGGGTTCCACGGACTTGGCCACGCTGCCGCGCCTCTGGCACCGCTCCTGTCTCGCGGCGCTCGGAATCCGGGTGCATGTCCGCGGCGGGTTGGCGGCAAGCCGCCCGCTGCTGCTCGCAGCAAATCACGTCTCCTGGACAGACATTCATGTGCTCGGCGCGCTGGGCAATGTGGCCTTCATCGCCAAGTCGGAAGTAGCCGAGTGGCCGGTCATCGGCCGGCTGTCGCGCCTTCAGGGAACCGTTTTCGTCAACCGCAATCATCGCAAGGGCACCGGCGAACAGGCCCGCGAGATCGGGGCCCGCCTCGCGGCCGGGGATGCGATGATCCTGTTCGCGGAAGGCACCACCGCAGACGGAAATTTCATTCTGCCGTTCAGGAGCCCGCTTTTCGGCTCAGCGCGGTTTGCCCTGCGGACGGGCGGCACGGACTCCGTACTCGTCCAGCCGGTTGCCATTGCCTATACGCATTTCCATGGCATGCCGATGGGCAGACTCCTGCGCCGGCATTCGGCCTGGATCGGGCAGCAGGAACTCCTGCCGCATCTCGTCCAGTTGCTGCGGGAGGGCGCCGTCGACGTGGAGGTCTGCTTCGGCGAGCCGATCGAGTATCGGGACGATGCCGACCGCAAGCGCATTGCGCGCGAGGCAGAAGCGCAGGTGCGCGCCATGATGAGCCGCGCCCTGCGCGATCCGTTGGCAGGTTGAGATCAAATCGACACAGGCTCTGTATTTTGCGACGAAAAGGCGCTATGGCGCAGCAATGAACGATGAACGCCTCGAATCCGGTACCGCGACGCGCCGGGTCTTCATCAAGACCTATGGCTGCCAGATGAACGTCTATGACAGCCAGCGCATGGCCGACGCGCTGGCGCCGGCTGGCTTTTCGCCGACCGAGCGGATCGAGGATGCGGATCTGGTCCTGCTGAATACATGCCATATCCGCGAGAAGGCTGCCGAGAAGGTCTATTCCGAGCTGGGACGCATTCGCAAGGTCAAGGCTGCCCGGGCCGATGCCGGCAGGCAGACGCTGATCGGCGTCGCCGGCTGCGTGGCGCAGGCCGAGGGGGAGGAAATTATCCGCCGCGCGCCTCTCGTCGATCTGGTAATCGGCCCGCAGACCTATCACCGCCTGCCCGAGACGCTGCGACGCGTCGCGGAGGGCGAGCGGGTCGTGGAGACCGAATATGCGGTCGAGGACAAGTTCGAACACCTGCCGCAACCGCGCGCGGCAGCGGTACGCGCCCGTGGCGTTACCGCCTTTCTGACGGTGCAGGAAGGGTGCGACAAGTTCTGCACCTTCTGCGTGGTTCCCTATACGCGCGGCGCGGAGGTCTCCCGCCCGCCCGAGCGGATTGTCGAGGAGGCAGAGCGACTGGCAGGGGCCGGCGTGCGCGAGATCACGCTCCTCGGACAGAATGTCAATGCCTGGCGGCATGAGGGACCGGATGGCCGGCAATGGGGCCTCGGCGACCTGCTGTTCCGGCTTGCCGGGATCGAGGGCGTTGCCCGGCTGCGCTACACGACCAGCCATCCGCGCGACATGGATGACGGGCTCATCGCCGCGCATCGCGACCTGCCGCAGCTGATGCCCTATCTGCACCTGCCCGTGCAGTCCGGGTCCGACCGGATCCTGCGCCTGATGAACCGCCGGCATGATGGTTCCCAGTATCGCCGCCTGATCGAGCGGATTCGCGCCGCACGGCCGGATATCGCGCTGTCCGGTGACTTCATCGTCGGGTTTCCCGGCGAAACGGATGCCGATTTCGAGGATACGATGCGCCTGGTCGAGGAGATCGGCTACGCGCAGGCCTATTCCTTCAAGTACAGCCCGCGCCCTGGAACGCCCGGAGCGGACATGCCCGATCAGGTTCCCGAACTGGTCAAGGACGAACGGCTGCAGCGCCTGCAGGAATTGCTGACTCGCCAACAGGCCGAATTCGCCGCCGGCCTGGTCGGCCGGACCGTTTCCGTGCTGATCGAGAAACCGGGGCGAAATCCGGGCCAGCGCGTTGGACGCTCGCCCTGGCTCCAGCCGGTCGTGCTGGACGAAAAAGCAGGTGACATCGGCAGCATCATTGACGTACGAATCACGCATGCGGGCCCCAACAGCCTTTTCGGAGAGAGCTTGACCGGGAGAGTTCCTTGATCCCCGAGACCGGTACGGAGACGGCTTCCCCTTCATCCGTGGATTCTGCGCGCATCGTCCTCACCTTCGAGAACAACAAGCTTGCCGGCGCACTGTACGGGCAGTTCGACGAAAACCTGGCGCTGATCGAGCAGAAGCTCCATGTCGATATCCGCTCCAAGGGCAACCGCCTTGTCATCAGTGGCGGGCAGACGGAAGCGGAGCAGGCGCGCCGGGCGCTGGATTATCTGTATGACCTGCTCGCAAAGGGGCGCGAGATCACCGCGTCCGACGTTCAGGGCGCAATCCGGATGGCGATTGCTTCCGACGACCAGCTTTCCCTGCCGACCATGGAGGCCGGGAAGCTGCGGACGGCGCAGATCGCGACCCGCAAGCGAACGATCCACGCACGTTCGCCGAATCAGGAAATCTACATGCGGGCGCTGGACCACACCGAACTGGTGTTCGGCATCGGCCCGGCCGGCACCGGCAAGACCTATCTGGCCGTCGCCCATGCTGCCTCCTTGCTGGAACGCGGCATGGTCGAGCGGATCATCCTCTCGCGGCCGGCAGTCGAGGCCGGCGAGCGCCTGGGCTTCCTGCCCGGCGACATGAAGGAGAAGGTCGACCCCTATCTGCGCCCGCTCTACGACGCCCTGTACGACGTCATGCCGGGCGACAAGGTCGAGCGGTCGATTGCTTCCGGCGTGATCGAAATCGCGCCGCTGGCCTTCATGCGCGGCCGCACGCTGGCGCATGCCGCCGTGATCCTTGACGAGGCACAGAATGCGACCCCGATGCAGATGAAGATGTTCCTGACGCGACTGGGTGAGAAGGGGCGCATGATCGTCACCGGAGATCCGTCCCAGATCGATCTACCGCCACAGCAGCGATCCGGGCTGGTGGAGGCGCTACAGGTGCTCGAAGGCGTCGAGGGGATCGCGCGGGTCGATTTCACTGAAAAGGACGTCGTCCGCCATCCGCTCGTGGCCGAGATCGTTTCCGCCTATGACCGTTTTCAGAAGCGGAATGCCGGATGAGCAGGAGCTGCAATGGGCGCTGACCCTGCAGGAAGCGATCTGCCGGCCGGCCCGGTCATCGAACTGGAAGTCGACTCTGGCGGATGGCCCGCAGAGGATGAGCTGCGAGGCCTCGCCCGGCAGGCTGTGTCGGCTGTCTGGGCCGAACTGGCCCTCCCCTCTGCCGGGACAAGCGAACTGAGCCTGCTCTTCACGGATGATACCCGCATGCAGCAACTGAATGCGGCCTGGCGTGGAATCGACAAGCCGACAAACGTGCTCTCGTTTCCCGGCGCCGGTTACCGGGAAGGCGACCTGCCGCCGGTGCTGGGTGATATCGTGCTGGCGGCGGAAACGGTCGCGCGGGAGGCCGCACTGGAAAATCGTCCCTTTGCACACCATCTTTCGCATCTTATGGTTCACGGGCTGCTGCACTTGCTGGGATATGACCACGAGACCGATGAGGAGGCGGAAAACATGGAGAAGCTCGAAGCGGCGATTCTGTCCCGCCTCGGCATTCCCGACCCTTATGACAGGAGCTTTTCAGACCAAAGCTGATGATGAACAACATGACAAATGCGCCTGAAGGCGTGACTGGCAATTCCGGCGAGACGCAGTTCGGCCAGCCAGAAGAAGAACCCGGAAGTACCGGCGCGGCCGAAGCCGCACGACCAACCTTTCTGAGGCGTTTGCGCAAGGTATTGTGGCACCGCAAGGATTCGGACCTGCGCGAGAATCTTGCCGATGCACTAACCCATGACGATACGGGCGAGAATCCGTTCTCGCCCTCGGAACGGGCCATGCTTCACAACATCCTTCGCCTGAAGGAGACCCGGGTGGAGGATGTCATGGTTCCGCGCGTCGACATCCAGGCTCTCGACGATTCCACCAGCCTCGCCCATTTGCTGGACCTGTTCGAAACTTCCGGTCACTCTCGCATGCCCGTCTATCACGAGACGCTGGACGATCCGCGCGGCATGATTCATATCCGCGACGTCGTGGCTTATCTTACCCGGGCTGCACGCATGGCGGCGACCAATGGCGCGGCCGGCCATCCCGCACAGCCAGCCAGGCTGAACCTCGCCGCTGTCGATCTCGACCGCAGGATCAGCGAGCTGGGGCTGACGCGCGATGTCCTGTTCGTGCCCCCTTCCATGCTTGCCTCCGACCTGATGAGCCGCATGCAGGCGACGCGCGTGCAGATGGCGCTGGTGATCGACGAGTATGGCGGCACGGACGGGCTGGTCTCGCTCGAGGATCTCATCGAACTGGTGGTCGGAGACATCGAGGACGAGCATGATGATGACGAAGCGCTGATCACCAAGGTTGCCGAGGGCGTATTCATTGTCGATGCCAAGGCCGAGATCGAGGAGGTCGCGGCCTTGATCGGCAATTCTTTCAATCCCGGCGAACATGTCGAGGATGTCGACACGATCGGCGGCCTGATCTTCAACGTGCTCGGCAGAATCCCGGTGCGGGGCGAAGTCATCCAGGCCATTCCGAAATATGAATTCCATATTCTCGATGCCGATCCACGGCGGATCAAGCGCGTGCGCATCGTCCAGGGGCGTACGGCGGATCGGCGCCGGCGGACCAGCCGCTCGCAGGATGAGTCTTCGTGAAGCGTTGCCGCACACCTTTCGTTGCCGCGATTCGGGGCGGTTGATCCGGAAGGGGCGAGCTTGCGCTGATGGAGACACTTGCCGCGAAGACAGGTAACCTCGGGGGATGGCGGAGGGCCCTCGCGGCGACCGGCGCCGGGGCATTTGCCGTGCTGGCGCATGCTCCGTATGATTTCCTCTTCGCCGGCTTCCTCGCATTTCCCGTCCTCGTCTGGCTGCTCCAGGCCCCGCCCGGGACAGGTTCCGGCGCCCCAATCGGGTTGCGCCGCGCCCTTCTGACCGGCTGGTGGTTCGGGCTCGGGTATTTTGTTGCGGGATTGTGGTGGATCGGCAACGCGCTTCTCGTCGAGGCCGAGAGTTTCGCCTGGGCGCTGCCGATTGCCGTGCTGGCTCTGCCGGCCTTCCTGGCGCTGTTCTACGGGCTGGCCTGCCTGCCCGCGGGTCTCTATCGCGGTCCTCTCTTCGGTCGCATCACGCTGCTGGCAGCGGGGTTCGGCGTGGCGGAATGGCTTCGCGGCTTCCTGTTCACCGGCTTTCCGTGGAATGCGATCGGCCAGGCGGCAATGCCCGTGCCACTCCTGATGCAGCCGGTCGCCGTGATCGGGATCGATTCGGTCAACGCGCTGGCGGTATTTGCCTTTTCGGCCCCGGCCCTTCTTGCCGCACCACGCAGGCACCTTGTGGCGGGCCTTGCCCTCAGCGGGGGAATTTTCGCGGCCGCGGCCGCTTATGGTCATTGGCGGCTGAGCCTGCCCGAACAGGACGCCCGCCCCATGCCGGTGCGAATCGTTCAGCCAGCCATAGACCAGGCCGAAAAATGGGATGCCGGCATCCGCAACCGGATCTTCCAGCGACTGCTCGACCTGTCGGCGGGACAAGACACGCATCCGGCGGAGGGGCCCGGCAAGCCAGGCGGCTTCGCCGAGGCCGGACTGATCATCTGGCCGGAAACCTCGGTCCCGTTCCTGTTTTCGGATCGGCCGGATGCGTTGCGGGCCATTGGCGACATGCTGGGTGAAGGCAGGGTCCTTCTCGCCGGCGCGGTACGGGACGAGCGCGACGCCCAAGCCCCCGCCGGACGCCGGTTCTTCAACTCGCTACTGGCCATAGATGGTTCCGGCAACATTATCGGCGTGGCCGACAAGGTGCATCTCGTGCCCTTCGGGGAGTATCTGCCGTTCGCCGGTGTGCTGGAGCGGTTCGGGCTGCGCCGGCTTGTCTCGGCGCCGGGCGTATTTTCCGCCGCCCCCGAGCGTCAGCACATCCGTCTCGGAGAACTGCTCATCCTGCCCCTGATCTGCTACGAGATCATTTTTGCCAGCGATGTCCACGATTCGCGTGGTGGCGCCGGCATGATCGTCAACATCACCAATGATGCCTGGTATGGCGACACGCCCGGGCCGCACCAGCATCTTCGCCAGGCCCAGCTGCGTGCGGTCGAGACGGGGTTGCCCGTGCTGCGTGCCGCAAATAATGGTATATCGGCGGCAATGGATTCGCGCGGGAGAATGCTGGCCACGCTGGCGCTGAACGAGGCCGGCAGCCTGGATGCCCGGATCGTGCCGGGAAACTTTCCCGCGCCATCCTTCCGAAAGACGAGCCTGGCTGTCGTTCTGCTTTTGTTTTTCGCCGTAGCCGCTATGATGCATGCTGCTGCCCGACTTCATCCGAATTGACGGTCGCCGGAACGGGTCTCATACTGAAAGATCCGGAGTCTTCGAGGAAGCCGGGGACCATCACCGAAGGACGGCGTGAAGGAGTTGGTTCGACCATATGCCGGACAGACGGCGAGGGACTTATGACCGCAAGCAAGAAGAAACCGAACCCGATCGACGTACATGTTGGAAGTCGTATCCGGTTGCGCCGCAATCTCCTTGGCCTGAGCCAGGAAAAGTTGGGCGAGGGCCTGGGGATCACTTTCCAGCAAATTCAGAAGTACGAGAAAGGGACAAATCGCGTCGGCGCCAGTCGCCTGCAGGCGATTTCCTCGATTCTCGGCGTTCCCGTATCCTATTTCTTCGAGGACGCCCCGACTCGGGAAGAGGCGACGCCCGGTATGGCTGAGGACAGCACGAATTACGTGGTTGACTTTCTCAACAGCGCCGAAGGGTTGCAGCTCAACCGATCCTTCGTGAAGATCGCGGACAGCAGGATTCGAAAGAGAATCCTCGATCTGGTGAAAGCCTTGTCCTCCGATAATGGTGAATGATCCAGCCAGCCCAGCGCCGCGCCCGGATCCGGAGATCCGGGAATTCCGTGCATTTGCTTGACTGTTGCGAACATCGTTGGCTAGAGCCTTTGCTGTGGAAATGGAATCATCTGAATGCCGGGATCTTGTGAACCGGCGCGGCGCAAAGGAGCGCGCAACGTTCTTCCTTGCGATGCAGGCTGGACGCGCGCGCAACAAGGCTGGCAGGATCGCCGGCATGATTCGCCCTGGCGGGCGGGCGCCGTGCCCGTCCTCAACCTGCTTCCATTTCAGCTGGAAAGGCTCTAAGGGGATTCTGATCTCGCGCCGCGGGTGACGACGCGGGACCAAGGTTTGAATGCGGGAAGGAAAGCAAGTGACTCGACGGGATTTTCTTTTTACCAGTGAATCGGTCTCGGAGGGTCATCCCGACAAGGTTTGCGACCGTATCTCGGACGAAATCGTCGACATGATCTACCGCGAAGTCCGGAAGGTGAAGCCGGAGGACGCCGAACGATACACCAAGCATGCGGTTTCCGATCCATGGAAGGTTCGGGTGGCTTGCGAAACGCTGGCAACGACCAATCGGGTCGTGATCGCGGGCGAGGTACGGGTGCCCCACACCCTGCTGCGCAAGGACCAGAACGGGGACATTCTCGTCGACGGACGCGGCAAGCCCCTGATCAATCCTGCCCGCTTCCGTTCGGTCGCACGCAGGGCCATCCGGGCCATTGGCTACGAGCAGGAAGGATTCCACTGGAAGTCCGCCCGGATCGACGTTTTGCTCCATACCCAGTCGCCGGATATCGGCCAGGGCGTTGACAATGCCGCCGACCGCCAGGGCGAGGAAGGCGCGGGCGACCAGGGCATCATGTTCGGCCATGCCTGTCGCGAAACGGCCGAATTGATGCCGGCGCCAATCTATTACAGTCACCGCATCCTCGAGACACTTGCAGCCGCCCGGCATGCCGGAGAGGGAGATGCGGCCCGGCTCGGCCCGGACGCAAAGAGCCAGGTTACGGTGCGCTACCGCGACGGCAAGCCCGAGGAAGTGACGCAGATCGTGCTATCGACGCAGCATCTGGACGAAAGCTGGGATTCCGCCCGCGTCCATCGCGTGGTCGAGCCTTATATTCGCAAGGCCCTGAACGGGCTGCACATCGCCAATGATTGCAACTGGTACATCAATCCCACCGGCAAGTTCGTCATTGGTGGTCCCGACGGCGATGCCGGCCTGACCGGGCGCAAGATCATCGTCGATACCTATGGCGGCTCGGCCCCGCATGGCGGCGGCGCATTTTCCGGCAAGGACACGACGAAGGTCGACCGCTCAGCTGCCTATGCCGCGCGCTATCTGGCGAAGAATGTGGTTGCCGCCGGCATCGCCGATCGCTGCACCATCCAGCTTGCCTATGCGATCGGCGTTGCGCAGCCCCTGTCGATCTATGTGGACCTGCATGGCACCGGCACTGTGGCTGAAAGCCGGGTGGAGGCGGTCCTGCGCGAGGTGATGGATCTGTCTCCCACCGGCATTCGCCGCAAGCTCGACCTCAACCGCCCCATCTACGCGAAGACGGCGGCCTATGGCCATTTCGGACGCAAGCCCGGACGGGACGGCTCCTTCTCCTGGGAAAGGACCGATCTGGTGCGCGACCTGAAACGGGCCATGGCAAGGGGCTGAAACCGTCGCGATGCGACCGGACCGGCCGGAGCCCCGCGCCTTCTTCGGACGTCGCAAAGGCAAGAGCCTGCGCGCCGGGCAGGCTGAGACCATGCAGCGCCTGCTGCCGCGGCTTGCCGTGCCGATCGACCGGCCGGCGCCGGATCCGCTTGCCAGCCTCTTCGGTGCGAATGTGCGCGAGGTCCGGCTGGAGATCGGCTTCGGCGGCGGCGAACATCTGCTGCACCGTGTCAGGAGCAAACCGGAAGTCGGGTTCATCGGAGTCGAACCCTTCGTCAACGGCATGGCCAAGCTCCTCGCTGCCATTGACGGGGCGGTGCCCGCGAATTTGCGCCTCTTCGACGAGGATGCGACCCGGTTGCTGGACTGGCTTCCGGCAGATTCGCTCAGCGAGATCGACCTGCTCTACCCGGATCCCTGGCCGAAGCGCCGGCACTTCAAGCGGCGTTTCGTTTCGCCGGCAAATCTGGACCGCTTCGCCCGTACCCTCCGCCCTGGCGGGCTGTTCAGGTTCGCGTCCGATATTGACAGCTATATCAACTGGACGCTGCTGCATTGTCGCGACCATGGCGCGTTCGAATGGCTGGCGCAAACCGCGGCGGACTGGCATGAGCCCTTTCCCGGCTGGCCTGGAACCCGCTACGAGGCAAAGGCCCTGCGCGAGGGCCGCCGGCCGGCCTATCTCACTTTTCGGAGGCGGTGAACGGCGCTCTTGCAATTTGGCCGCAATCCACCTATCTTGGTTTCAAATTCTTGGTCGTCATGGCGAAGAGTGGGTCCGGCCGGTCCCGCTCTTTTTTGTTTCATTCGACCGGCAGACAGATTGGGAAATGGTGACGAATATCGCTACCGGCAACAGGCAGGAACCGCGGCTGATCCGCGAAACCGGCGTCGAGGCGCGGGTTGCTTCCATCGTGGAGCCGCTCATCGAGGCCTTGGGCTATCGGCTCGTGCGCGTGCGGCTGTCGGGCCAGAACGGACTGACGCTGCAGATCATGGCCGAGCGTCCGGACGGTTCAATGGATGTCGAGGCCTGCGAGGAAGTGAGCCGCATCGTTTCACCGGCGCTCGATGTCGACGATCCGGTGGACCGGGCCTATCATCTGGAGATCTCGTCGCCGGGAATGGACCGGCCGCTGGTCCGCCGCAGCGATTTCGAGAACTACCGGGGTCATCTGACGCGCATCGAGACCGGCACGCCGATTGCCGGCCGCAAGCGGCTGCGCGGCCCGATTGTCGCCGTGCACGAGGATGGCGTGACGATCGCCGCCGAGGCCGGCGGCGACGAGCAGGCGGAGGAGATCGAGATTCCGTTTTCCGCGCTGGCATCCGCCCGGCTGGTGCTCACGGATGACCTCATTCGCGAGGCATTGAAGGAAGACCGCAAGGCACGTCGCGAGGCACGGAAATCGCGCGGCAAGGACGCAAACTGAGAATGAATTTCAACCGTAGTGCCACAGACAGGCACAACATGCACGGGAGACGATGATGGCTGTCAGCGCCAACAGACTCGAACTGGTCCAGATCGCCGATGCGGTCGCGCGCGAGAAATCGATCGACAAGGCGATCGTCATCGAAGCGATGGCCGATGCGATCCAGAAGGCCGCCCGGTCGCGTTACGGCCAGGAAACGAACATTCGCGCCAGCATCAACCCGAATACCGGCGAAATGAAGCTGCAGCGGCTGATGCAGGTCGTCGAGAAGGTCGAGAACCCGAATGTGGAAATCCTGCTGGAGGATGCCCGGCGCCGCAATCCGGACGCGCAGATCGGCGATTCCATCGCCGAGCAGCTGCCGCCGATCGATTTCGGCCGCATTGCAGCGCAGTCGGCCAAGCAGGTGATCGTGCAGAGGGTGCGCGTGGCCGCCCGCGACCGGCAGTATGAAGAGTACAAGGACCGGATTGGCGAGATCGTCAACGGCACGGTGAAGCGGGTCGAATATGGCAATGTCATCGTCGATCTCGGCCGGGCCGAGGGCATCATCCGGCGAGACGAGATGATCCCGCGCGAGACCTTCAAATATGGCGACCGCGTGCGCGCCTATGTCTATGACGTGCGCCGCGAGCCGCGCGGGCCACAAATCTTCCTGTCGCGAACCCATCCGCAATTCATGGCGAAGCTGTTCATGATGGAGGTGCCGGAAATCTACGACGGCATCATCGAGATCCGGTCCGTGGCACGCGATCCGGGCTCGCGCGCCAAGATAGCGGTCATCTCCCGCGATTCCTCCATCGATCCGGTCGGGGCCTGCGTCGGCATGCGCGGCAGCCGCGTGCAGGCGGTGGTGGCGGAGCTTCAGGGCGAAAAGATCGACATCATCCCCTGGAACGAGAATGCGGCCTCCTTCATCGTCAATGCGCTGCAACCGGCCGAAGTGGCCAAGGTCGTGCTCGACGAGGATGCGGAGCGCATCGAGGTGGTGGTGCCGGACGAGCAGCTCTCCCTGGCCATCGGTCGGCGCGGACAGAATGTGCGCCTGGCGTCCCAGCTTACCGGATGGGATATCGACATCCTCACCGAAGAGGAGGAATCCGCCCGGCGCCAGAAGGAGTTCGTCGAGCGCTCCGAACTGTTCATGGAAGCGCTGAATGTCGACGAGATGGTCGGCCAGGTCCTCGCCTCGGAAGGGTTCACCAGCGTGGAGGAAGTCGCCTATGTCGAGCCGGACGAGATCGCGTCCATTGACGGTTTCGACAGCGACACGGCCGAGGAGATCCAGGCCCGCGCGACCGAGTATCTGGAACGCATCGAGGCGGAGCTGGACAATCGGCGCATCGAACTCGGGGTCCAGGACGAGCTGCGCGAAATTCCGGGCATCACGACAGCCATGCTGGTCGCGCTCGGCGAGGACGGCGTCCGCGACATCGAGGAATTCGCCGGCTATGCCGTCGACGATCTGGTCGGCTGGAAGGAGCGCAAGGATGGCGAGACGAAATTCTTCGAGGGCGTCCTGTCCTCGCATGGAGTCTCGCGCGCCGAAGCCGAGCAGATGATCCTTGCCGCGCGCCTGAAGCTGGGCTGGATCACGGAGGACGACATCGCCACGGACGAAGAGCCAGCGGAAGACGACGAATCTGCTGCTGCCGGAGCGGAATAGGATGTTCCCGGCAGATGAGCGAAAGAAGCTGCATCGTCACGCGCATGAAATCCGATCCGGACGCGATGATTCGATTCGTTGCCGGACCGGACGGAGCGGTCACGCCTGACCTGAAGGGCAATTTGCCCGGCAGGGGATGCTGGGTGACGGCCCGCCGCGCGACGGTGGACCAGGCAGCGGCGCGCAATCTCTTCCGCAAGGCATTGCGGGACGAGGTGCGGGCGGCCCCTGATCTGGGCGAGCAGGTCGATCGGTTGCTGGCGCGCGCGGCGCTCGGAGCGCTGGGACTGGCGCGCAAGGCTGGCAGTATCGTGCTCGGTGCTGTAAAGGTCGAGACGGCCGTGCGCGCGGGCCAAGCGCTGGCGGTGCTCCATGCCTCCGACGCGTCGGCTGACGGCGTGCGGAAGATCGACCAGGCCAGGAAGGCTGTCATACACGCGGGTGGGCCCCGGATTGCGGCGTTCAGCCTGTTCTCGCGGACAGAAATGAGTTTGGCATTGGGCAGCGCAAATGTGATACATGCTGCCTTGCTGGACCGGGCCGCTGGCAAGGCGGCGCTCAAGCGCATCCAGGCGCTGGATGGTTACAGGAACAATGACGGATACGGCAGACCCGGATCCGAAAACGGCGAAACGCCGCAGAAGGACGTGGAATGAGCGATACGAAATCCGGTGACGACAAGACGCTGAGCGTCAACACGAAGAAGACCTTGACGTTGAAGCGGCCTGGAGTCGAGCAGGGCACCGTCCGGCAAAGCTTTTCGCACGGCCGATCGAAGGCTGTCGTGGTAGAGACGAAGAAACGGAAATTTGCCAAGCCGGGCGAAAGCGAAGCGCCGCAGGTGGTGCTGCGGCCCAAGGCTCCGGCACGCCCGGCGCCGCAGGCGGCCCAGCGTCCTTCCCGTCCGTCGCGACCGACGCCGGAAAGGGGCGGCATGGTGCTGAACGAATTGTCCAAGGAAGAGCTGGAAGCCCGCCGCCGGGCGCTCGAGGGCGCGAAGGCGCGCGAGGTCGAGGAGCGGGCACGCGCTGCCGAGGAGGCGCGACGTCGCGAGCAGGAAGAAGAGCAGCGCCGGCGCGAACAGGAAGAATCCGCCCGGCGCCAGGCCGAAGAGGAAGCCCGGATCGCCCGCGAGGCCGAAGCGCGCCTGCGTGCCGAGGAAGAGGCGCGGCGCCGTGCCCCCGAGCCGGCATTCGCCGCCAAGGAAGCCGAGGAGGAAGAGGAGCCCCCGGCAAAATTCTCCCCGCACAAGCGGGCGGTTGAAAAGGTCGAAAGCCCGCGGCCGGTGCCCAAGCCCCGTACCGATGGGGAGCGCCGGCGCTCGAAGCTGACCTTGACCAGCGCGTTGGCGGGGGACGAGGCGCGTGGGCGCTCGCTGTCCTCGATGCGTCGCCGCCAGGAGAAGTTCAAGCGTGCAATGCACCAGGAGCCGCGCGAAAAGATCTCGCGCGAGGTGACCCTGCCCGAGACGATCACCGTTCAGGAGCTGGCCAATCGCATGAGCGAGCGGGCGGTCGAGGTCGTCAAGTTCATGATGAAGCAGGGCCAGATGCTGAAGCCAGGCGACGTCATCGACGCGGACACCGCCGAACTGATCGCCTCCGAATTCGGCCATACGGTCAAGCGGGTCTCCGAATCGGACATCGAACTCGGACTGTTCGACGTTGAGGACAATCCAGAGGACATGCTGCCCCGGCCGCCCGTCGTCACCATCATGGGCCATGTCGATCACGGCAAGACCTCGCTTCTCGACGCGATTCGCAATGCGAGCGTGGTTGCGGGCGAGGCTGGCGGGATCACGCAGCATATCGGCGCCTACCAGGTCGAGAAGAACGGCCAGAAGATCACCTTCATCGATACGCCCGGACACGCGGCGTTTACCGCCATGCGGGCGCGAGGCGCGCAGGTCACCGACATTGCGATTCTCGTGGTGGCGGCCGATGACAGCGTCATGCCCCAGACCGTGGAATCCATCAACCACGCCAAGGCTGCGGGCGTGCCCATCATCGTGGCGATCAACAAGATCGACAAGCCGACTGCCGATCCCCAGAAGGTGCGGACGGAATTGCTGCAGCACGAGGTTTTCGTCGAAAGCCTCGGCGGTGAGGTGCTCGATGTCGAGGTTTCGGCCACCAAGGGGATGAATCTGGACAAGCTGCTCGAAGCGGTGCTGTTGCAGGCCGAGCTGCTGGAATTGAAGGCCAATCCGAACCGTACCGCCGAGGGCGTCGTCATCGAGGCGAAGCTCGATCGCGGCCGCGGTCCCGTGGCAACGATGCTGGTCCAGGCCGGCACGCTGAAGCCTGGTGACATCATTGTCGCCGGCGACGAATGGGGCCGCGTGCGCGCACTGATCGACGATCAGGGCAAGCAGCGACAGGAGGCGGGACCGGCCATGCCGATCGAGGTGCTGGGCATGCAGGGCACTCCGCAGGCCGGCGATCGCTTCGCCGTGGTCACGAACGAGGCCCAGGCAAGAGAAATCTCGCAATATCGCCAGCGTCTTGCCCGGGAGAAGGCGGTTGCCCGCCAAGCCGTGCAGCGCGGCTCGCTCGAACAGATGATGAGCCAGCTGCAGACCACGGGCGTGAAGGAATTCCCGCTGGTCATCAAGGGTGACGTGCAGGGCTCGATCGAGGCCATCAGCGCCGCCCTGGAGAACCTCGGCAATGAAGAAGTGATGGCGCGCATCGTGCATGCGGGCGCCGGCGGGATCACCGAGAGCGATGTCGCGCTTGCGGAAGCCTCGAATGCCGCCATCATCGGCTTCAATGTCCGGGCCAACAAGCAGGCACGCGCAGCCGCGGAACAGGCGGGCATCGAGATCCGGTACTACAACATCATCTACGATCTGATCGACGACGTGAAATCGGCCATGTCCGGCATGCTGTCGCCGGAGCGCCGCGAGACCTTCCTCGGCAATGCCGAGATCCTCGAGGTGTTCAACATCA
>CAYLGY010000014.1:0-36331 GCA_964383325.1 uncultured Rhizobiaceae bacterium | reverse complement strand
GCACATGGCTCTGAAGATCAAGGGTCGATACGAATTGCCGGCACCACGCCAGGCCTTTCCCCGTCAGCATTTCTTGATCTTTGCGTACCAGAAGGCCATAACTGACATACCAGTTGCGTTGAACTGATTGTCACGTCACATTGCGCGCTTGCCTTCCGGGCCGGGAAACCGGCTGTACGGGCAGGGTCGCGTCGAGCAATGAATATGGTGAGATGCGCCCCGGCGCGCTTCAGGGAGCGATTCAAGTCGTAGCAATGAAGAAGATGGACCTGGAAACGGATGGCAAGCTTGGCCTGGGCGAACAGGCCTATCGGAGAATCAAGGAAGACATCGTCTGGTGTCGTCTCGCTCCAGGCCAGGAATTGAGCGAGGCCAGCCTGTCAGAGATGTATGGCTTCGGCAAGGGGCCGATTCGCCAGGCCCTCTCCCGGCTGGCGCAGGATTCCTTTATCCAGCCCCGCGCCCGCCGCGGGCATGTGGTCATCCCCGTTACGCTCAAGGATGTCCGCGACCTGTTCGACTGGCGTCTCATTCTTGAACCGGCTGCCGCAGTGCTGGCGTGCGGCAAGGTTGATGGTGAGCGGCTCATGGAGCTGGATGCGCGCTGCGCCGAGGGCTTCGTTCTCGGCGACATCGAGTCGGAGGCTCGGTTCGTCAAGGCGAACAATGCCTTTCATATGGCGATCGCGGAAGCGGCGGGCAATGAGCGGCTGTGCGCTGCGCTTAGCCAGGTCATGGACGAGATGACGCGGCTGATGCATCTGGCGCACCAGCTGCGCGAACGCAAGGCCGCCCAGCAGCAGGAGCACAGGGTGCTGATCGAAGCGCTGGTGAACAATGACACGGAGACGGCGCGGCAATATTCCATCACCCATATCGAAAATGTCCGCGCCAATGTCATCGAAGGCATCACCCGTTTCTCGAGTCTCAGCAACTCCAATATCGTGCCGGCTTGACCTGCGGCGGGAGAAGTACGAGCCGAAGTGCCTGCGCGGGATGCAAAACCACCTATCCGCAATGAATCAAATTCTGATCGAATCCCTTCAACCCATTCACTCGATTGATTCATTTCAATGCAAACCATCGCGTTTCACTGCTCTTTCCGCCTGTAATCGTGCTTGACCGAAAGCCGTCGAGACCCCCGGTTACAAATTGTAAAATGAGAATTGCGAACATCTGCCGCCAAGTTATTGATTTGAATGGTGCCCCCGGACGGACTCGAACCGCCGACCCCCTGATTACAAATCAGGTGCTCTACCAACTGAGCTACAAGGGCGCCCGACAGGAGGCAATGCGGCACGCGCGCCAGAACAATCCGCAGGATTGATGCCATCCATGAAAGGCCTCTACCATATTCTCCGGCCCAGTAAAGTGCCAGTCCGGAATTTACCGGCGAGTCAGCGCAGCTCCACCAGCGCAATGCGCTGCTCCTCGATGCCGTGGCACGCAATCAAGGTCCCGTCCTCCGCACGGATGGAGCGAGGGCGCTCGGCGCGGCAGCGTCCATTCGCATATGGGCAGCGAGGATGGAAGGCGCAACCAGACGGCGGATGGATCGGATTGGGCAGCTCTCCGATCACCTCGCGCCGTTTCCGGCGGCCCATCGTTTCGAGGTCCGGCACCGAATCGAGCAGCATGCGCGTATACGGATGTTTCGGCGCACGGAACAGGGTCTCCGTGTCGCCAAGCTCGACCAGCCGGCCGAGATACATCACGCCGACCCTGTCCGCGACATTGTTGACCACGGCCAGATTGTGGGAAATGAGCAGATAGGTCAGGCCATGCTGATCCTGCAGGTCGCGCATGAGGTTGAGGATCTGCGCCTGTACCGACACATCCAGCGCGGAAGTGGGCTCGTCGCAGACGATGAAATCGGGACGGCTTGCCAATGCCCGCGCGATCGAGATGCGCTGGCGCTGTCCCCCGGAGAACGCATGCGGGAACTTGTCGCGGTCGCGGGCTGACAGGCCGACTTGCTCCAGGAGATCGTCGACGTGATCGACGATCTCCTGCCGGCTGCGGAAGATGGAGAATACGCGCAGCGGCTCGCTGATGATGTCGCCCACCGACATGCGTGGATTGAGGCTGGCATAGGGATCCTGGAACACCATCTGCAGGCGTCGGCGAACCTGCCGCGCCTCGCTCCTGCGCATCGCGCCGCAAAGCAATGCGCCATCGAAGCGGATCTGCCCCTCGGTCGGCGACTGGAGCCCGACCAGGCATCGCGCCACCGTTGACTTGCCGCAACCGGATTCGCCGACCAGCGCGAAAGTGGTTCCCCGTTCAACCTCGAAGCTCACCCCGTCGACGGCGCGCAGATATTGACGGCCCTCGCCTTCGAGTATCCGGTTGAGCGCGGGCTTCGAGACATCGAAGGTCTTGGTCAGGCCCTGCACCTCCAGCAATGCGAGCCCTCCCCTGCCTCCCGGGTCCGCGGGCACTTCACGCCGCGTCATGATCGCCAACAACATGCAGCCAGCATGCTACACGCTTGTCGCCATGTTTCTTAAGTGCGGGCCTCTCGAGCCTGCACCTTTCCATGCGATGCTCGCATCTGGGATGGAAGGCGCATCCCCGCGGCCGGCTGCCGGGACGCGGCATGGCGCCATCGATCTGCGGCATGCGCCGTTGCCGCCTGCCGATGACCGGGATCGAGCGCATCAGCCCAACGGTATAGGGATGGTCCGGGGTACGGATGACATCGCCGACAGCACCGGTCTCGACAATTCTGCCTGCATACATGATGGCGACGCGGTCCGCCATTTCGGCAATTACCCCCATATCGTGCGTGACAAGAATGATCGCCGTGCCATGATCGCGGGACAGCCGATCAAGGAGGCGCAGGATCTGTGCCTGGGTCGAGACATCGAGCGCCGTGGTCGGCTCGTCGGCGATGATGAGCTGCGGCTCGGAACAGAGGGCGAGCGCGATGACTACGCGTTGCCGCATGCCGCCCGAAAACTGGTGCGGATAATGGTCAATCCGGCCGGCAGCTCCGGGAATCCCGACTTCATTCAGCCAGTGAATGGCCCGTTCGCGCGCCTCGCGCCGGCCGCAATCGCGATGCGTGCGGATGGTTTCGACCAGTTGCTGGCCTACGGTGAACAGCGGGTTGAGGCTGCTGAGCGGGTCCTGGAAGATCGCCCCGATGTGCCGGCCGCGAATCCGGCGCCATTCATCTTGTGGCAAATGGTCGATACGCCGGTCCGCGAAACGGATTTCGCCCCCCGCGATTCGACCGGGCGGATCGATGAGGCCGATCACCGCATTGCCCGTCACCGATTTGCCTGCGCCCGATTCCCCGACAAGGCCAAGCACCTCGCCCGGCATGACATCGAACGAGACATCCTCCACGGCAGTCAGCACTTCTCGCTGCGTGGTGAAGTCGACCTTGAGGCGGCGCACCGACAGGATCGGCATGGCCTCGCTCACCATCTCGCGTCGCTCGCTCATCTCCCCGACGAAGGACATCATCCCGATCTCTGCCTGCCTGACCTCGAGCCACACGACTTCCGCTTGCAGCCTCCAGCATGCTAAAGCCTTTCACGATAAAATGGAATCATTTGCACGCCTGGCGGCCGCCTGGCGAAAGCATGGGGCGATGCGAGATGCACTTGATGGCGTTTTCCTGCCAGGGTCGAAGCCGCGGCGGGTGGCAGATCACGCTTTTCGCCAATGGCGGAAACGTGTCACGGGCGGAGGTCTGCCTTATTCATGGATAGCGGCTTCTCGAGGATCGCCTTCGTGCATTCTGACGCGCCCCAGGCAATCGAAGCCGCCAGGGCGCTGGAAGCGCGCTATGGCAGCGCTTCCGTATCCGAAGCCGACGTCATTGTCGTGCTGGGCGGCGACGGCATCATGTTGCAGACCTTGCACCAAGCAATGGACACCGGCATCCCCGTCTATGGCATGAATCGGGGTTCGGTCGGGTTCCTGATGAACGAATATCAGGAGGAAGGCTTGCGCGAGCGTCTCTCCCAGGCGGTCGCGGAGACGCTTCGCCCATTGCGGATGACGGCGGTCACCGCCGACGGGCGCACCGAGACCGCCCTCGCCATCAATGAAGTCTCGCTCTTGCGCCAATCCTATCAGGCCGCCAAGCTCAGGGTGCTGATCGACGGCAAGGTCCGTCTCGAGGAGCTGATCTGCGACGGCATCATGGTGGCGACCCCTGCAGGCTCGACGGCCTATAATCTTTCCGCACATGGGCCGATCCTGCCGATTGATGCACAATTGCTCGCCCTCACCCCGGTTTCGGCCTTTCGCCCGAGGCGCTGGCGCGGCGCACTCCTGCCAATGCGAGCCGCGGTCGAGTTCGAGGTTCTCGAGGCCGACAAGCGTCCGGTGAATGCGGTCGCCGATCATTACGAAGTCAAATCCGTGATTTCCGTCACCGTGCGGGAATCGTCTTCCTGCTCGGCCACGCTCCTGTTCGACGCCAATCATTCCTGGGACGAGCGCATCCTCACAGAACAATTTCGCTACTGATTCCTTGCCCGAAGCTGCGTTTTCCGGCACTATGCGGGCGGGTTCCGGTTGACAATCGGACGCAATGGCCTTAACGCCAGCAGAAGATGCGGTAACAAGGCCGGATAAGCTTTATCCGCGCAAGCTGTGGATAAGCATGGCGCCGGCGGCTAAGTCGGCAGCGAGCGAGTAAAGAATCATAGTGCCTTTGACAGAGACGACGCCTGACGGCGCGAAAAGTGATTTGCAGGGCCCCGAGAACGAGAACGCCGGCGAAAAGCCTGTCGTGTTTGCGGATCTCGGTTTGTCGCCCAAGGTTCTCGAGGCAGTCAGCGCAGCCGGATATACGGAACCCACGCCGATACAGGCGGGGGCGATCCCCCACGCGCTGAAGGGCAAGGACATTCTGGGCATCGCCCAGACCGGCACCGGGAAGACGGCATCCTTCGTCCTGCCCATGCTGACGCGGCTGGAGAAGGGCCGAGCCCGGGCCCGGATGCCCCGGACGTTGATCCTGGAGCCGACGCGCGAATTGGCGGCGCAGGTTCACGAGAATTTCGATCAGTACGGCAAGAACCACAAGCTGAATGTCGCGCTGCTAATCGGCGGCGTTTCTTTCGATGAGCAGGAAAAGAAGCTGGAACGCGGCGCGGACGTGCTTATCGCGACGCCCGGAAGGCTGCTCGACCATTTCCAGCGTGGCAAGCTGTTGATGACGGGTGTCGAGATCCTCGTCATCGATGAGGCTGACCGCATGCTGGATATGGGCTTCATCCCGGATATCGAACGCATCTGCAAATTGCTGCCGGTCTATCGTCAGACCCTGTTCTTCTCGGCTACCATGCCGCCGGAGATTACCCGTCTTGCCGACCAGTTCCTGCAGGCGCCGGTGCGCGTGGAAGTTTCGAGGCCGGCAACGACGGCGGAGAACATTACGCAACATCTCGTCTGGTCGGGCCGCAAGCCGCATGAGAAACGCGCGACCTTGCGCCGCCTGATCGACAGCGAAGGCGACGAGATCAAGAACGCCATCATTTTCTGCAACCGCAAGGTCGATGTCGCGGAACTGTTCCGCTCTCTCTCCCGGCACGGGTACGATGCCGGAGCCCTGCATGGCGACATGGACCAGCGCGCCCGCATGAAGATGCTCGCCGGTTTCCGCGAAGGCAATCTGAAGATACTCGTAGCTTCCGATGTGGCGGCGCGCGGCCTCGATATCCCCGATGTCAGCCATGTCTTCAATTTCGACGTACCGGTCAATGCCGAAGATTATGTGCACCGTATCGGTCGGACAGCTCGCGCAGGCCGTTCCGGAAAGGCCTTTACCATTGTAACGGCGAATGAATCGAAACTGGTCGATGCAGTTCAGGAACTGATCGGCCAGAAGATTACCTGGCTCGAAGGTTCTGAGCCTTCGAATATGGCGGAAGAAGCCGCTCCCGCGCCGGAGCGCAGGAAAAGGGCAGCCCGGCAACCTGCGGAAGCGAAGCCAGCCGCAGAAAAGCGGGCGGCAGAGAAGCCAGCCTCGCGGAAACCTGAGAAATCTCGGGAATCAGCGGAGACGTCCACACCCCCTGCGCCGCGCCGCACTTCCCGCCGGGAACGTGACCCCGAACCGGTTGTACTCGGTTTTGGCGATGACATGCCGGACTTCATGAAGATCCTGAGATAGGCTCTGCGGCAATTCGGCAGCTTCAACCCGTCAGGACAGGAAGCCGAACAGCCAGAGCAGGAGGATGATGGGGATCGGCAGGCCGATCAGCCAGAGCAGCAAACCTCGGAACATGGTGCAGTCGCCTTCCTCTTCATGACAGGACACGAGCAACGCGCCATGCGCGGTTTGGTTCCTCTGTCCAGCACGGCGCAGGTGGATTCATGTCCTCCAGCCGGCAAGCGACATCCTGCGGCTTCACGGCATCGTCCCGCCTTGCCGTCCTGCTTTCAGGAAAGCGCCTTCAGCCCTCTTCCCCGCCGCTCGGCCAACCTTGTCACGGGCGAAGATAAGACAAGCCGTGATCCGAAAGGATCGGTACGGCACGGACGCCTGCATCATCCGCGCGCTTTCCACGCTTGGTGACATCCCGCTCGAAGCCGATCCTTACCCGGAATTGCCCGCCATGCGAGGATCTTGACGGAGCTCGGTAATTTGCGTCAGCCCATGAAGATCATGCGCGACCCGCTTTCCGGAAAAGATCACACCGAAACAAGGAATTCGCTGCGAATGTGGATCGGGCATGGGGCATCACGGTCCAACGGTTCCAGCGGCCGCCACCTGTCGCTGCCTGTCAGGTCACAAGATCCTGGAGCTGCAGCGTATCCATTTCATCAGGACGCCACCAGGGCTGGATTAGGCGGAATCATGCCTACTGGTGAACTTTCTGGAGGCCCGAGGCGCGCAAGGAGCCGCACATCATTGCTCTACCGGAAATGTCCGGGATAGGGGGTCGATCTTCGCGCCATTAGCGTTCAGGAAATTGATTGCCCGACGCGCCACGCATTCCCGGGCTCCGGCACTGATGATCTCAATTCCTGTGTACACAGGATCTTCCGGAAAGCGGGTTCTACTTCCGGGCTCATGCTCTACTACCCCGAGCCCGACCGCCTTTCGCCATTCTGTGTCCTCAAACGGAAGTTTCGCTGCGCAGGCCTGGATATTCCTGCTGCAGATACTCGATCGCGATCTCGGTCCGGACAAGCTCCGTCAGCGCCTCGAACTGGCTCGCGCTCAGTGTTGTCTGCTCCGGATCATGGGTCTTGCGCAGCTCGCTACAGAAATCCTTCGCGCGAAGGCTTCCCGAAAATTCTTCGTAGTAAAGGGTGGTCAGACGCTTGCTCAGTTCCTTGCTCGACAGACCCACGCCTTCCGCCAGCGTGGAACGGATCCGGCTTTCGGGACTGGAGGGCTCGGTCAGGCCGAGTCGCTCCTGCACTCCGCGTCCGCGCAGCTGGTTGAAATGCTGTTCTTCCAGTTCGCGGGCCGCCAGGCTTGCCGGGTCCGGACTCGGAGGCGGCGTCTGGTTGACCGGCGGATTGGCTGATTCCTGCGGTTGCGCCTGATTCTCGATGGGTGCCTGCTGAGTTCCATGTGACCGCACCAGCGGGAATTTTGCGCCGTTGATTACCATTTTCTTGTTCCTCAGGACAGGATCGATTGTGACCACCCTACACGAGGCGCCTGCCAACAACTGTACCTAACAGAACACTCCGGAGCATTTTCCCGATAAAGTGTACGGAAAGGAATCGTCCGGCACCCGGTCACTGGCTGGGCGGCGGGACGTCCGATTCCTGCTTGCAGGATTTCAGCCAGACATCATAGATCGGATGTTCCACCGCGTTCAGCCCCGGACTCTCGGCAAACATCCAGCCAGTGAAGATGCGCCGGATCTTTCGGTCGAGCGTGATCTCGTCGACTTCGACGAAGCTGTCGGTCTTCGGCTCCTCGGTTTCCGGCCTCGAATAGCAGACCCGGGGCGTTACCTGCAGCGCGCCGAACTGCACCGTCTCGTCAATATAGACATCGAAGGTGATGATGCGGCCGGTGATCTTGTCGATGCCGGAAAATTCCGCGATCGGGTTCGCAATCCGCTCGGCGGCGGCCGAGCTGGCGCAGGCTAGCACGCCCGCTGCGGCCAGCAGGACCATGCGATGTTTTCCTGACAGGAGCGCCTGGAGCAAGGTGACCCTTTCTGCGCAAGGCCGAATTTCACTCATGACGCTGCGGCCAATAGCAATCGATTGTGGCGAGATCCGATCCTTGCCGGCTCAATGTTCCGGTGACCATGCGTCGTAATCACCGGTGACGCGGGGCCGCCGTCCGGCAGAGGCGAGAGAGCCCTGCGGAAAATAGGCTTCCGGCGTGCCGGTCAGATTCGGCTGGTGCGGCTTTTCCCACTCCCTGGCTTCATAGTTCTCGGCGCTGGGCGGCGTGTCGACGCGATGATGGATCCAGCCATGCCAGCCGGGCGGAATCTGCGATGCCTCGGAGACGCCGGCATAGATGACCCAGCGCCGGGTACGGCCTTCCGAATCGACGCCGCCCTCATAGTAGACATTGCCGCACTGGTCTGTTCCGACGCGTCTGCCCTTGCGCCAGGTATGAAACCGCGTGTTCAGCGTCTGGCCGTTCCACCACGTGAAGAACTGCAGCAGAAACTTCTTCATGGCGTCCTTTCCTTGCAAACCGTACCGCCTTATGACGCTCCGTCAACGCCATTGCAAGTGCCCGCAACGCGTTTCGCTTCGCGGTCCGGTACCTGCCAGTGACGGACCAGCGCCGCCAGGAGATCGGATCGGCTGACGAGGCCGACGAGCCTGCCGTTTTCCGTCACGGGGAATCGGCGATATGGACTTTCGAGAAACCGCTCCGCTGCCTGGAGCAGTTCGAGCCCGGCATCAAGGGTCGCAACATCGCGGCGCATGTGGTGGGAGACAGGCCGCCCCCACTCCTGATGAGCCGAAGCCTGGATGGCGGGCCTGAGGCAGTCCTTCTGCGACAGCATGCCGACCAGGGCGCCGTCGCCGGCAATGACGGGCGCGCCGGAATGATCGTGCTGCAGCAGGATCGCCAGCGCCGCCATCACGTCCATTTCCGGCCGCAATACCACCAATCGCCTTGTCATGATGTCCCGGATTCGTGGATTCACCTTCCCTCTCCCCGATCGGCGGCAATGCCGTTGACATGGATTCGTCCGCCTTCGACACCGTAATCATCCAGCAAGGCGTTGACCGATCCCATCATCAGTTCCGGCCCGTAGAGCAGGTATTCGCACTCCTCGGGGGCCGGATGCCCTTCCAGAAACTCCCGGCGCAGAAGTTCATGGACGAAGCCCGCATGCAGGGGCGCATCGACCGGACCGGCCGGCTCGGAAAGGGCCGCTGCCCAGGTGAAGGCGGGATGCGTGGCGGCCAGCCGGTCGAATTCGTCGCGATAGATCAGGTCGGCCTCGCTGCGCGCCCCCACCCACAAGGTGATCCGGCGTTGCGCGCCTTCATCTGCAAGCAGGGTGGAGAGCATTGCCCGAATCGGGGCCAACCCCTGGCCCGCGCCAATCAGGACAAGCTCCTCCGTCGCGTCCGGAACCTCCACGCGACTGCCGCAGGGCCCATGAATTTCCACCGCATCGCCGGCGCGCAGGCCAAACGCCCAGGTAGAAACCTTGCCGGGGGGAAGGCCGGGCCGGTCGGGCGGTGGCAATGCAAGTCGAACCAGCAGCACGAGCCATTCGCTCCCGTCTGCCACCGTATTGGCGATCCAGAAGGGGCGGGTCTCCCGACGGCCGCTCGATGCGGCAAGGCCCCAGATGCCCATGCGGTCCCAGGCCGAGCGATATTCGGACGGCAGCGCATAATCAGAATAGCTCAGCGAGAAGGGCGGCGCCGTCACCGCGACCCATTGGCCGGGAGAAAATTCCATCTGCTCGCCTTCCGGCAGCGCCAGTATGATCTCGCGCATCAGGGGAGCGATGGAACGACTGGAAAGCACCTTGCAGATGCGTGGCAGCTGGTCCGGCCTCGGTTCGGCAGCCGGGCCCGAACCGCCGTTCAGGACACTCTCCTGGCCGCGCCCCCGCTGCAGCAGCCATGCACGCACAGCCACGAGCGCGGCGGTGAAGATCATGATGATGGCGATGAGCAGGACGGCGCCGAACAGGAATTCCCTCATGGGGCAACCGCCTCTCCCAGCACGAGAAATGCAGCTGACAACAGGCCGGCTGCGAAGAAACCCGCTGCAGGTCCGTCCATTCCCGCCGGCATGTCGCTGTAGCGCAACCTGATGCGCAGAGCCGCGAATGCGGCCATGGCCAGCGCCCAGCCAGCGCCACTGCCGAGGCCATGGACGAGGCTTTCTGCAAGGTCATACTGCCGCTCCGTCATGAACAGATTGGCGCCCAGCAGGACGCTCCCCAGCCCGGCCAGGCGCAGATGGACGCCGTACAGTGCCTGCAAGGATGGCGCAACTCGGCCTGGCAGGAGTTGCAGCATCTGCAGGATCGTTGCGATGACCGCGATGAACAGGATGAAGCGCAGGGAAGACAGGTCCATCTCGTCGAACCCGTCCCACGCGCCCGGCGCCAGCAGCCATTGATACAACAAGTGATCGAGCGGAACGCTGATGGCAAGGGTCACGAGGACGACCGCTCCGGTCGCCAGCACTCTGGGCAGATCGGCACGAACCGCCAGGGCGGCGCACATGCCGAGAAAATGGACGAGGGCCAGATTGTCGGCGAGGGCGGCATTGAGGAAAAGCTCGATCATGGCTTCTTCCGAAAGAGGCCTGCCAACCCGTGCCCGGCGGGTCGCATTGAACCGACCGCCCAGAGCAGGAAACCCACAAGGAGGAACGCGCCTGGCGGCAGCAGCAGCAATGCAGTCGCCTTGCCGGCACCGTCGCCTGCCAGCCAGATTTCATGGCCCAGCAGGCTGCCGCGGCCGAAGAATTCGCGCAATGTCCCGATCAGGATCAGCACCAGGCCGAGGCCGGTGCCATGGCGGAGCGCGTCGAGGAAGCTTGCGAGCGGGGGATGGCGCGAGGCGAACCCGCCAGTGCGGCCGAGTACCATGCAATTGGTGATGACCAGTCCGAGAAAGATCGAAAGCTCGCGGTGCAGGCCATGGGCAAAGGCCAGCAGGAACTGGTCCACGATGATGACGAGGGTAGAGACGAGGACGAGCTGTACGACGAAACGGATCGCCGGCGGAATCAGATTGCGGATCAGGCTGGCGATCACGCTGGCCGCAACGAGCACGACGAGGATCGCGGCCGCCAGGGTCAGCGATGTCGCCAGGCTATGCGTGAGCGCCAGTGCGGGGCAAAGGCCGGCAAGCCAGGCCATCGCCGGATCAGGGACGCTGGAGCGGGAGCAGCTATCGGCCTTGCCGGTTGCCATGGCGGTCTATTTCCGTGCCAGGCGGGCAAGGAACGGGCCGAATCCCTGATCGCCCAGCCAGAATCGCACCAGATTGGCAACGCCCGTGGCGGAACGCGCGGCATTGGCGGGCATGGCGACATCATGAATGCCCGTGCCGCCCCCTTCCACCACGTCGAGTCGGACATTGCCTGCCGCATCGCGCACCTTCTTGCCCTGCCATTGCCGGAGCCATTCGGGATCGGCAATGCCCCCGCCCGCAACGGCCGGTTCGTCCTGATCGTATATGACCAGCCGGTAGATGGTGTTCAGGTCGGCCTGCAGGGCGACGAAGCTTTCGATGGCGGAGTGGAAGCCCATGCCGTAGGCGGGCAGGATCACAAGCTGGAGGCGGTGGCCGCGATGGGCCAGATAGATCGGCCGCAGGTCCGGCCGGCGGGAAATTCCCGCAAAATCATCGGCTTCCTCGATGAATGTGTAGAGATTGGGATCGGCTGCCGCCGCTTCGGCGTCAAAATTTGCCGGATCGAGTCCCCGCGCGAAATCACCAAGGCGCAGGTCGACGATGCGCATTTCCAGCCGGTCGAAATCCGCCTCCTCGAGCGCATCTGCAAGCCCCGGGGTCGCAGCGAGGATGCGCTCGATCTCCAGCCGGCGTTCCATCTCCTTGCTGACCAGCTGCGCCGGGCGCAGCAGCGCCGCGGTCACGCTCACGGCAAGCGCCGAGCCGACGGCAACGAGGAAGGCGGTGACGAAGATCCGTATGGCGCTTTCCGCCGGCAGCGCCCGCCAGGCCTGCCACCAGGCCCGCAGGTCAATCGAGGTCAAGATGCCCTCCCCGCCATTGCTGCACGGCGATCGCTGCCTGGTCGGCCAGCGGTGCGAAAAGGCTGGCAACCAGGGCCGCATGGGCAATACCGACTGTCGGCGCCTGTGACGTGCCGAGCGCAATCACACCTCCCGCCAGCACGCCCTGGACGAGCCGGCCGGCACGTGTCGCGGCGCTGCCGGGCGGATGGCAGATCGCGAGAATGCCGAGCAGGATGGCCGGCCCGCTTTCGAGGAGCTGCGGCAGGCCGCCTGACAGGGAGGCGATGGCGAAGGCAATCGCGAGACCGGCCAGGATCCGCCACGAGATCATTCCGGAAAGCAGAAGCAGGACGAGGCCCGGCAGCATGACGATGGAGGTCGACCAGGCGATGTCAGCCTCCGGAACCGGCCCGGACAGCGAAAGCAGGGCGAGCGCCGCCGCAGCCGGATGGGCGAGGCCATGTCCCTGCCCGCCGAAAGCCTGTTCGGTGACGACCATGGCGAGGGCAAGCATCGCCATTGCCTGCCAGATGGGTACCCCCGAGGGAACCAGCAGCGCGAAGAGCATCGCCGTCGTCAGCCAGGACCAGCCCGGGGCGCGTCGGCGGATCATCGCGAAGAGACCGGCCGGGGCGAGACATGCCGCCATGGCACCGCCAAGGTGAAGGAGCAACGCGCCTTGCGTGGCGCTCGACAGCACCGCAGGGACGAGCGCGACCAGGCAGGCGAGCGCATGGCGGTCCGGCAGGTAGATCCGCAAGCGCATACGCCCGGTCTCCGGCTCGGGTACATGGATCACCGGTTCGGCCTTCATCGGCGTACTCCGGTGGCCAGCCGATTGAGGACCCGGCGCAGCAATTTCCCGTAATCTGCCCCCGTCGGACAGAGGCTGCCCAGCAGCGCCATGTCCTCCTCCACAAGATTGAGGCAGCCGAGTTCACGCGCGCGCTCGGCATCGCCCATGGCCAGCGCCCGCAGGAGCGGCACGGCAGCGATCGACGCCGGCATGGCCCGCTGGAGGATTTCCATCGGCAGGATTGCCGGACTGGCCGAGCCGGGAAGCAGGCGGGCGAGCGTCGGTGCCATGCCGCCGAGCCGCGCGCCGCTCTCCTGTCCGAGCACCGTGATCTGATGATGGTAGCGCCCGAGAAAGGCGGCTTCCCGGCCGCCGAACGCATCGCCGGAGAGCACCTTGCCGGCCTCCTCCTTCAGTTCTCCCGAAAGGACATCGGCAATTGCCGCGCCCGGGCGCACGCGGATGAGGCCCGGATTCTCCAACCCCGGTCCCGCAACCGAGATCACGCGTTCCGCGGGCAGCCGCCCGTGCCGGAGAAGATGTCCAATGGCGATGACATCGGCGTGGGAGATGCACCAGCAGGTCCGTTCCCGACCTACCGGCGCCAGCAGGCTGATCTGCGTTCCGGCAAGTCCGGCCGGATGCCGGCCACGGATCTGGACGAGGCGGATGCCGTCAGCAGCGTCCGCAAGCGCAGGCCTGCGTCCGGGCGCGTGCGTGATGATTACCGGCCCGCGAGCCAATTGCCGCAGCACCTTGATGCCGCGCCGGAAGGACTCCGGTTCCAGTTCGATGGCAATCATCGGATCGGGCGCGTGCGGGCGCGTGTCCATCGCCGCGACCAGGATCCTGTCGGGCCGGGAACCGGGATCGGGAATGCGGCCGAAAGGACGCGCCAGGAACGCGGTCCAGAGGCCGGAGGCAAGCAACAATTCCTCGACATTGCCATTCGGGTCGAATTCCTGCGCGTCCTCGCCTTCCACGGCAATGATCGCGGCTTCCAGCGCGCGACGAGGACCGTAGCGGAGCTCGACAAGCCTGCCGGGGGCCGGCGCGGCAAAGCGGACCTGCGGGCGCTTGCGGTCCACGAACAGCGTCTGGCCGAGCTTGACCGTCTCGCCCGGCCTCACCTCGAACAGCGGCCGCATGCCGGGATAGTCGGCGCCGCACAGCGCAACCTGCGTGACCGGATTGGAGGGCATGACCAGATCGAGTGGCGGCCCGTCAAGATGAATCGCAAATCCGCCCCGCACCCGGACTTCTTCCTGCGATCGCCATGAACTTGCGAATTGCCGGAGCATGCACCCACCCATGCCGGGTCCCTTGACCGGACCCTTCGGTTGCAATCTTGGGTCCGGCTGCCGGCCGGATCAAGTAGGCATGCGCAAGGCGCCGGCATTACCCCCGGAAAATCTGCAAATCCCCTGCGCGAGACTTGCTTCCCCGGGTGATTCGGCACCATATGGCGCAGGAACGGGCTGCATGGCGGGGGCCTGGCAGCAGATCAAGGCCGGGGCGTTGGTCACGAAGCGCAAGATTGACATGAATCCGAAACCACAGCAGGCAGGCTCGATGTGCAGTTCGATCCTGGTCGTCGGCCCGTCCTGGATCGGTGACATGGTCATGGCGCAGAGCCTTTTCATGACACTGGTGCGCGAGCGCCCGGGCGTTCAGATCGATGTGCTAGCGCCAGACTGGTGCCTGGCCGTCATTGCGCGCATGCCGCAGGTGCGCCATGCCATTCGCCTTCCCTTCGGGCATGGCGAGGCAGCGCTGGCGGCGCGGTACCGCTTCGGCCGCGAACTCGCCGGTCGGAAATATGACGAGGCGATCGTCCTGCCCAATTCCTGGAAGTCGGGGCTCGTGCCCTTTGCAGCGCGCATCGGCAGACGCACGGGCTGGCGCGGGGAAATGCGCTACGGGCTGCTCAACGATCTGCGCCATCTCGACAAGCGGCGGCTGCCGCTCATGATCGACCGCTTCAACGCGCTGGCCTTTCCCGCCAGCGCCGTCGGCGGCGCCGAAGATTTTCCGGCGCCGCATCCCTATCCCGCGCTGCGGGCCGACAAGGCCAGCGCCCGCGCCGCAATGGCCCGCTTCGGCATCGTTCCGGACCGGAAGGTGCTTGCGCTGTGCCCCGGCGCAGAATACGGCCCCGCCAAGCAATGGCCTGCCGACAAGCATGTGCAACTGGCGCGCGCCTGGCTGGACCGGGGCTGGCAGATCTTGCTGCTCGGATCGGCACGGGATGGCGCGATCGCCGGGGAGATCCGCGCAGGGCTCGGTGGGGATGCGCAGCCCGACTGCCACGATCTTACCGGGCGGACCTCTCTCGACGAAGCTATGGACATGCTGAGCGTGGCGGATGCAGTAGTGGCCAATGATTCGGGACTGATGCATCTCGCCGCTGCGTTCGGCCGGCCCCTCGTGGCCATCTATGGCTCAACGACGCCGGACCACTCCCCGCCCCTCTCGAACAATGCCCGCATTGTGCGGCTCGGCCTTGAATGCAGCCCCTGCTTCAAGCGGCAATGCCCGCTCGGCCACACCAATTGTCTCAACGAATTGCCCGCAGGGATGGTGCTCGATTCCATGCGCAGTCTCGATCCATGAAGGTCCTTCTCGTCAAGACCTCTTCCATGGGGGACGTCATCCATACCTTGCCAGCCGTGAGCGATGCGGCCGCAGCCTTGCCGGGCATCCGCTTTGACTGGGTGGTGGAGGAAGGGATGGCGGCCATTCCGGGTTGGCATCCGGCGGTCGACCGGGTGATCCCGATCGCCCTGCGCCGCTGGCGCCGCAGCCCGCTGGCGGCATGGCGTCGCGGGGAATGGCGTGAATATCGCCATGCGCTCACGGCCCGGCAATATGACGCCGTGATCGACGCGCAGGGACTTCTGAAAAGCGCGATTCTTTCCGCTCTCCCCGCGCGCGGTCCCCGCCATGGTTATGATCGCGAATCGGCGCGCGAGCCGCTGGCTGCCCGATTTTACCAGCATCGCATCCGGGTGCCGAAGGACATGCATGCCGTAGAGCGCTCCCGGCACTTGCTGGCCCGGGCACTCGGCTATTGCGTGCCGGAGGCCATGGGCGACTACAGGCTGCGCGAGCGTTTTGCCGCCACCATCCGGCCGCGTTCCCTCGTCTTCATCCATGCGACGACGTGGCCCGACAAGCACTGGCCGGAATCCTACTGGTCCGAACTTGCCGGCATGGCGCTTGCCGACGGCTGGACGATCGAGCTCCCCTGGGGCGATGAGGCAGGGCATGCGCGCGCCCGGCGCATTGCCGGTGGCCGGCCCGGCATCGAAGTCCTGCCGCGCCTGGGACTCGAGGAAATTGCGCAGCGGCTGGCCGGGGCCGCCGGGATCGTTTCCGTCGATACCGGATTGTCGCATCTGGCCGCCGCGCTCGATCGGCCGAATGTCGTCCTGTTCGGCCCGACCGATCCCGGCCTTGTCGGCGGTTATGGAAGGCGCCAGCTATGTCTGCGGGCCTCGGAATGCCCGCCGGTGGAGACAAGGACCGATCCGCAGATATTCGCACCATTGACGCCCGCCATCGTCTGGGCGCATCTGCTGCAGGCAGTGGGACCGGAACCAGGAAACAGTACATGAAGAGGCTTGCCATCCCGCAATTCGATCGCGCCCGGGTGCTGGTCATCGGCGACGTCATGCTCGACCGCTACTGGAGCGGCGATGTCGCGCGCATCTCGCCCGAGGCGCCGGTGCCGGTGGTGGAAATTGCCCGCAATGAGGAGCGCGCCGGCGGCGCAGCCAATGTTGCAGTCAATCTGGCGGCGCTTGGCGCAACTGTCGGTCTTGTCGGGCTGGTGGGTCGCGATGCCAATGCCGACATTCTCGCAAGGCTGCTGTCAGGCAGTGGCGTGCAATGCAATCTGGTCGTGAGCGAGGACGAACCAACCATTGTCAAGCTGCGCGTGCTGTCGCGCAACCAGCAATTGATCCGGCTCGACATGGAAAAGCCCTTCACGCGCGATCATGCCGGAGCCATTGCGGCGGCAGCCCGCCAGGACCTCGCTCAGGCCGACGTGCTGATCCTGTCCGATTACGGCAAGAACACGCTGTCCGACCTTGCCGGGTTGATCGCGCTGGCAGATGGCCGGCCGGTGCTGGTCGACCCGAAGGGAACCGATTTCTCCCGCTATTTTGGCGTGACGGTGCTCAAGCCGAACCGGGCGGAATTCGAGGCGGTTGTCGGAAAATGCGCCGATGAGAATGAGTTGGTCACGCGCGGCAAGGCGCTCGTGCGCGAGCTTTCGCTGGGTTACCTGCTGCTCACGCTCGGTCCGGGTGGCATGCTGCTCATTTCATCGGATGGCAATGTCGAATCCTTCCCGGCACAGGCCCGGGAAGTCTATGATGTGACCGGCGCCGGCGACACGGTGATCTCGACGCTCGCGGCGGCGATTTCCAGCGGGCTGGATATGGTTTCGGCGACAGCGCTCGCCAATCTCGCCGCCGGCATCGTCGTCCGCAAGCTGGGCACCGCCAGCGTCAGCGCGGCGGAGCTGGCGCGCGAGGCCAGCCAGGCCCCCGCCAGCCGCTTCGGTGTCTTGAGCGAAACCGAGCTTCTCGGAGAGATCGCTGCGGCACGCAATGACGGCGCGCGCATCGTCTTCACCAATGGCTGTTTCGACATTCTCCATGCCGGCCATGCCCGATATCTCGAACAGGCAAAGGGGCTCGGCGACCGGCTGGTCGTCGCCGTCAATACTGACGAATCCGTGCGCCGCCTGAAGGGTCCGGAGCGTCCTCATCATGATCTGGCCGCCAGGATGGAGCTGCTTGCGGCGCTGCGCCCGGTCGACTGGGTCGTGCCCTTTGGGGAAGACACGCCGGAAAGGCTCCTGCGCCTCGTGCGACCGGACGTGCTCGTCAAGGGCGGCGACTATTCACCCGAAAAGATCGTCGGAAGCAGTTTCGTGCAGGCATATGGCGGCGAGGTGCGGGTCCTCGATTATGTCGAAGGCTATTCGACCACAGCGGCACTCGCCTCGCTGCGCAGGCAGCCCTGATCGATCTGTCGCGAATCAGGCGGAATTCAGGACGGCAATGGAGCCATTCAGGACCGTCGCGAACGATACCCAGGCCGCATATGGAACAAATAGCCAGGCAGCGGGGCGGTCCACTCGTCTTGCATGCGCGATGAAGGCAAGAATGACTGCGAGTAGCGCGACGATGATTGCAAAGGCCGGCCAAGGCGCCTGAGCGCCGAAGAATATGGGCGACCACAACCAGTTGAGCAGCATCTGGACAAACCAGAGCCGCATCGCTCCCCCTTGCGGATTGCGGCGCCAGATGCGCCAGCCGGCAATCGCGATCAGGACATAGAGAATGGTCCAGACTGGCGCGAATAGCCAGGCAGGCGGCTGGAAGAATGGCTTCTCCAGGCTGTCATACCATTCTCCCGGCCGGGTCAGATAACCGATGCCCAGGCCAATGACCAGAACGATTCCGATGAAGATCAGCGCCTGCACCGCAGGTATGAAGTCACGCTGGCCGGGTGGAGATGAATCAAGGTCCATGGCGGCAGAATGTCTGAACTCGCAATCTGGTTCCAATTCGAAGCACCAGGTTCCTTCCCCCGATCCAGCCCACCTGTCACGGCCTTTCTCCGCTGGGGTTGGCAGGATCTCCACACCACGCCAAGGCGCCGCGTGAGCGAAACGATGAACATATTCCCTATCGGTTCCGACGAACATGCTATGAATTCTGCGTTCGTCGGCTGCGCCCGGCACGCGTTGGAGCTTGTTTGGATTCATGCAGGAATTTGATTTGGCAAAGTTTCTGTTGGCTGCTGCACATTGCGGAATATGGCTGGTCACATGCGTGATCGCAGGTCGTGTATCGTAATGCCGGTCTCCACCTTGGAACGTTTCCGCCGGGACGCAGAGACCATGAAGCATGAAGCCTCCCGGTTCGGGTTCGGCGCATCGCTCGCTTGCGCCGATCGGATAGCGGATCTGCTTGAAAAAGGAGCAGAGCCCGAGGATCAGGCGTTCCATGGGGAGCCGATCATCAAGATTCAGATTTTCCACATGGACGCGATTGTGCGCGAAGTGGAACATTTGGAAAGTCGTCTCCTGGATGAGCTTACGAATTTCAAGGTTGTAGCTGTGCCGGCTCGCAAATCCGAACTGCTGAGTGGAAAGGAGAAATTCTGGGGCCTGGCCTATCAACAGTTCCCATCCCTCATATATGATCTGGACGAATCCATTCACTGCTACGTCCTTGAGCGCAACACAGCAGCTGCAATCCATGCCATCCGAGCCCTTGAAGGCGGGATAAATGCGCTGTCGCTCTGTCTTGGCATTGCAGATCCTGCAAGAGTCGCGAACCGCAACTGGCATCTGGCCCTCAAATCTATTGGCGATGAGATAAACCGTCGATGGCCCACAAATGCGGACCGCCGCTCTGGAGACGGGCATTTATTCGAGCAGATTCACGCTTCACTGTCGGCTATGAAGAACCCGTATCGAAATGCTTCGATGCATCTGGATCAACGCTACACGGCAGCCGAAGCCAAACATGTCATGGACCTGACGGCGAGTCTCCTGAACCGGATTGGGGAACGCTGCGACGAGCATGGCCAGCCCACAGCCTGACTGCGAGCGGATGCCCGACGCGGATACGAACAGGTTCGGGCCAGCATGCCTTTCATTCTTCCGAACGCGCACGCTGCGCGAATTGTCGCGGCGGACGTGCAGCCCTTGCCGAAGAGCCGAAGCGGTACAATCCGCCCTGCCTTGAGGCAGCCTTCTGTTCCCGATTTCCCCGTTCCGACCTGCCTGAAAGCGCGCAGGGAAAGCTTTTTCCACTTGTTTTATCCGCCCTGCTTTTTGCTGTGCCATACTCCTCGCAGCGTAAGAAATCGAAAGGAAGGTTCGGGTGAAGGAGGTGGATGAACAGGTGCAGCGACACGTGATCGCCATTCTTCGCATCCTTGCGGGTTGCGCCGCCCTTCTCGGCGAGCATTCCCGCCTGACGAAGCGACTGCGCCTGAACATCCTGCGCACGCTGCGCCCCGTCGAAACGGCGGTTCGCCGCATCATCATCTATGCTGCCGCGCGCATCCGCGTGAAGGTGATCGAGCGTGCGCCGCGTGGCAAGCGCAAGCCGCATAGCTGTTTCCATCGGCGTCGCCGCGCCATTGCGCGATCTGACGCCGGCGCCGTTGCGCCCGTTCGGGTCCCGGCGGAGCAAGCCTGCATGGATGCGCTGAAGGACTCCAGCCTCACGCTTTCCCATTGCGCCGTTCACCCTCAGCCAGTTACGCCCTCCCATCGTCCTGCGCGACGCCATCCGGCGGCGGGACGCGTGACCGCCCGCCCACGCGCGACGGTTGCCGTCCTTTCCCTATTCGACCCGCTGCGCCAGACAAGCCGCCCGCGCCAGTTCGAGCCTGAGCCCGACATGCCGCGCATTACCCTGCCGGGGGTGACGGAATGGCGATCGCCGCAGCTACCGCCTTCGCGCAATGACCTGATGGAATCGGCGCCGCTCAGGCTCCGCATCGATGCGGTGCATGCGACGCTTGCCGACCTGCCCGCACAGGCGCGCCGTTTCGCGCGCTGGCAGACCCGACAGGATCTGGAACGTGCAAGGCGCAAGGCCAAAGCAGCGACCCGACCGCCACAGCCCTTGCCGACGCGCGTGGAAAGGTTGCATAACCAGCTGGAACCGCCGTCCGAGCCAAGTCGCTCCGGGCGTATTCATGCCCTGCGTTCCGGCCCGCCGCCCAATTGCCGGATCCACAAATTCAATCCGGGCGCGCGACGGCCGCCCGGAACCCGGGAGATCGACGAGATCCTGTCACATGTCGATGCGCTGGCCTGGGAGGCGTGGGACGCCTCGTCCAGGAAAGGCATGCGGCCGCCCGTTTCCAGCTGAAGGCGGCGGTCGCAGCCAGGGCGACCCTTGGCCGTGCGGCATTGCTCGCCACGCTTCCTCCTCTCCCCCATCGACAGCGCAAGGCCGGTCATCGGACAAGGCGCATGGCGCTTGAGAGCCCTTCATGTTGAGATGACTGCACTCAGCTGGCGTGGAATTTTGGTACCGGGAATGAAACATCGCAGCGCCCCAGACCGCTGCCTTAATCCACTGGAACTGCAATCGTTTCGACTGGGCCTGTTGCGCCAGTCGCATGATCCCGGAGAAGATCATGCGCCATCCAGAGATCGAGAATGCCCGAGTGTGGAATCCGCTCGCGGAAATGATCAACCGGAGACAAGGCAGGCTGATGATGCCGATTGGAGCCAAAGGCACGGCATCTGGATTCGACAGTGCCGGCAGCGCGTCGCCCTCGGTTATTTTCGAGGTCACAAGCTCCGGGCACCGGAACGATTCCATCTAGGCAGGCAGGCCCCCAGCAGGAGAAATGCCGCAGGTCTTCTCGCCGCATTCCCGTCTGGAGCTTCGGCTCAGGCCGAGGCTGCTTCGGATTCCGCGGCCTCTTCCGCAGCCAGGCGCGCCCGATCGGCGGCACCCTTTGCCTCGACATCGCGATCGCGATCACGGCCATCGGCCGAAGCTGCACATCTTCGTCTAGCAGGCTGGAGGATCTGACCGGGAAGTGCAATCGCTTCCCGGAAGAATCCGACGCCCCAGCAAAATCAGGAGAGCCACCGGATGCGTCCGCTCGGCGACGCGGCACTCCGGCGCTTCTTGAGGCCTGCCCCGGGAGGGCAGGCAAATCACATCCGTCCGAGCAGGAATGCCGCAGGTCTTCTCGCCGCATTCCCGTCTGGAGCTTCGGCTCAGGCCGAGGCTGCTTCGGATTCCGCGGCCTCTTCCGCAGCCAGGCGCGCCCGATCGGCGGCACCCTTTGCCTCGACATCGCGATCGACAAACTCGATCACGGCCATCGGCGCATTGTCGCCAAACCGGAAGCCGGCTTTCATGATCCGGGTATAGCCGCCATGACGCTCCGCATACCGGGGCGCAATGGTCTCGAAAAGGCGCTTGGCCAGTTGGTCATTGCGAATGGCGGAAATGACCTGACGACGCGCATGCAGGTCGCCCCGCTTACCGAGCGTCACCAGTTTTTCGACAATCGGCCGAAGTTCCTTGGCTTTCGGCAGCGTCGTTACAATCTGCTCATGTTCAATCAGGGATGCCGCCATATTGGCAAACATCGCCTTGCGGTGGCTCGCAGTGCGATTCAGCTTGCGGCCGGAATTACCATGGCGCATTCGCCTTCTCCTTTGATCTCTCTCCGGGGCCCCTCATCGCAAACGCCCCACGCTTCCGTCACGCGGCGCCGCCCCTTGGCGCCTGGTCCGCTTTCGCCACACGAGCAGGTTGCGCCCGGTAAGGCTACCCCCGCCCCGCTGCACTCCCGGCGTTCTCGCCAAAGTGCTATGCGACGTCGGAAGGGCTATTCGCCCTCCCGACACGGGCCGTCAATACTGGTCTTCGTACCGCTTGGCCAGTTCCTCGATATTCTCGGGCGGCCAGTCCGGCACTTCCATGCCGAGATGCAGGCCCATTCCAGCAAGCACTTCCTTGATCTCGTTCAGCGACTTCCGGCCGAAATTCGGCGTGCGCAGCATCTCCGCCTCGGTCTTCTGAATGAGATCGCCAATATAGACAATATTGTCGTTCTTGAGGCAATTCGCCGAACGAACCGACAGTTCGAGCTCATCGACCTTCTTGAGCAGGGCGGGATTGAAAGCGAGTTCGGAGACCTGCTCAGCCGGCTCGTCGCGACGTGGTTCGTCAAAATTGACGAAGATCGAGAGCTGGTCCTGCAGGATGCGTGCGGCATAGGCGACGGCATCCTCACCCGACACCGAGCCATTGGTCTCGACCGTCAGGGTCAGCTTGTCATAATCCAGCACCTGGCCTTCGCGCGTGTTCTCCACGCGGTAGGAAACCTTGCGCACCGGCGAATAGAGACTGTCCACGGGAATGAGGCCGATGGGTCCGTCCTCGGGCCGGTTGGCTTCCGCCGTGGCATAGCCCTTGCCGGTGTCGACGGTGAACTCCATCCGGATCTCGGCGCCCTCGTCCAGGGTGCAGATCACGTGATCCGGATTGAGAATCTCCACATCGCCGACCGTCTGGATGTCGCCGGCGGAAACGACGCCCGGTCCCTGCTTGCGCACCACCATGCGCTTGGGACCATCTCCCTCCATGCGGATGGCGATCTCCTTGATGTTGAGGACGATGTCCGTCACATCCTCACGGACCCCAGGAATCGAGGAGAATTCATGCAGGACTCCGTCGATCTGCACGGCAGTCACGGCTGCGCCGCGCAGCGAGGAAAGCAGGACGCGCCGCAATGCATTTCCCAGCGTCAGGCCAAAGCCCCGCTCCAGCGGTTCGCAGACGAGCGTCGTGGTGTTGCCCTTCGACTGGAACTCGATCTTGCTCGGCTTGATCAGCTCCTGCCAGTTCTTGTGAATCATTTCAGTACCCTTCCATTCCTTGCCACCATCCAATCGTGACAACAGATAGGAACCGGCAGAGGAACGCGCGCGACGCACGCGTCCATGCGGTCGTTGGATGAATTAGACGCGCCGCTTCTTGCGCGGCCTGCAGCCATTGTGCGGGATCGGCGTGACGTCTCGGATGGACGTAATGGTGAAGCCGGCCGACTGCAAGGCCCGCAGCGCAGACTCACGCCCGGAGCCAGGTCCGCAAACCTCTACCTCAAGCGTACGCATGCCGTGTTCCTGGGCCTTGCGGGCGCAATCCTCTGCCGCAACCTGGGCGGCAAAAGGAGTGGACTTCCGGGATCCCTTGAAACCCTGCGCACCGGCCGAAGACCACGCAATCGCGTTGCCCTGCGCATCGGTAATGGTAATCAGCGTATTATTGAATGTCGAATTAACGTGTGCGACGCCCGACGAAATGTTCTTGCGTTCGCGCCGACGGATACGTGCGGCTTCCTTGGCCATTCCAGATCCTTCCGTTGATCTCTACACCGCCGTAATTCCAGCGGCTACACCTGCGGGTCGGTCGCTTGCATTCCGCCTTCCCGCTTCCCACGGAACTTTCCCGCGGATGCCGGGTGCGGGCAAGCAGCCTGCCCTATTTCTTCTTTCCGGCAATCGCCTTGGCGGGACCCTTGCGCGTGCGGGCATTGGTATGCGTACGCTGCCCGCGTACCGGCAGCGATCGACGATGACGCAAACCGCGATAGCAGCCGAGATCCATCAGACGCTTGATGTTCATCGACGTCTCGCGACGCAGATCGCCCTCGACCTGATAGTCACGGTCAATGGCTTCACGAATGCGTAGCAGTTCCGCATCCGTCAGCTCATTCACCCGCCGGTCCAGCGGGATATTCGACTTCTCCATGATTTCATTGGCGAACTTTGCACCAATGCCATGGATGTACTGCAGCGCAATGACGGTGCGCTTGTTGGTCGGTAGGTTGACGCCTGCGATACGGGCCACGTCTGTTCTCCTTGAGATGGTGTCCCGTATGGCGTTCTCAGGTTAGGTGCCATTCCGGGCGCTACATGGCGCCCGCCCCCAACCCGCTCGAACATCGACCGGGATCGACCGCCTTCCATTGTAAGCGAATTGCGCCGTCAATGGCGGAATCGCTTGGTTTTGTCAACTCCCCTATGCCGTTTTTCGCAAGTTCAGGGGATCCAGAATCGCTGCAATTGCGGCAGTAACCTCATCCATCGCGGCCATGCCGTCCACCACTTCCAGGAGACCCTTTGCGTGGTAATAGCCGATCAGGGGCGAGGTCTCCTTGTAATAGGACATCAGCCGAGTGCGCAGCGTCGCTTCATTATCATCCGGACGTCGCTTGAACTCCGTCGAACCGCAACGGTCGCAGACGCCTTCCTGTTTCGGCCGGAGATTGCGATCATGGTATCCGGCACCGCAATTGGCGCAGGTGTACCGTCCCGCAATCCGGTCTACGAGCACCTCGTCATCGACGCGAATCTCGAGCGCCTTGTCCAGCTTCAGCCCCTTGTCGGCCAGCATCGCCTCCACTGCATCCGCCTGAGCAAGCGTACGCGGGTAACCGTCAAGGATGAATCCGTTGCGACAATCCGGCTCATCGATCCGTTCAGAGACGATGGCGTTGACGATCTCATCCGAGACCAGCCGCCCGGCATCCATCACCGCCTTGGCGCGTCGGCCTGTTTCCGTTCCGGCAGCTACTGCCGCACGCAGCACGTCACCGGTAGACAGTTGCACGATTCCGTATCGCTCAACCAGGCGCTGCGCCTGCGTCCCTTTCCCCGCACCTGGCGGTCCAAGCAATATCACTCTCATCGGCCTCTCCTGCCACCACGAAGCTTCGACTTCTTGATCAGCCCCTCATATTGATGCGCGATCAGATGTCCCTGGATCTGGGCCACAGTATCAAGCGTAACGCTGACGACAATCAGCAGGGAAGTACCCCCGAGATAGAACGGCACGCCCGTGGCCGAAATCAGAAACTCCGGAATGAGACAGACGATCACCAGATAGATGGCCCCCACAACGGTGATCCGCGTCAGCACATAATCAATATATTCCGCTGTCCGCTCTCCGGGACGATAGCCGGGAATGAAGCCGGAATGCTTCTTCAGCTGGTCGGCCGTGTCCTTCGGATTGAACACGATCGCCGTGTAGAAAAAGGCGAAGAAGGCAATCATTGCTGCATAGAGGAACATGTAGAGCGGTTGGCCATGGCCAAGCGTGGCCAGGACTGTACTGGCCCAGCCCGGCAGGGAAGTCGTATCGGAGAAACCTGCCACTGTCGCCGGAAGCAGCAGCAATGACGATGCGAAGATGGGCGGAATGACGCCGGAAGTATTCAGCTTCAGCGGCAGATGCGACGTATCGCCCTGGAACATACGGTTCCCGACCTGCCGCTTGGGATACTGGATCAGCAAGCGTCGCTGGGCTCGTTCGAAGAACACGATCACGGCAATCAGAGCCAGTGCAAGCACGATGATTCCGAGGATCAGCGCCGTTGAAAGCGCCCCCGTCCGGCCCAGTTCCAGCGTTCCGCCAATTGCCGAAGGAAGGCCTGCAACGATGCCGGCGAAGATGATCAGCGAGATGCCGTTGCCGATCCCGCGCGCCGTGATCTGTTCGCCGAGCCACATCAGGAACATGGTTCCGCCGACCAGCGTGATCACCGCAGAGACCCTGAAAAACCAGCCCGGATCCATGACGATATTATTGCCGCTCTCCAGCCCGACAGCAATTCCATAGGCCTGAACCGTGGCAAGCAGCACCGTGCCGTAGCGAGTATACTGGTTGATGACCTTGCGGCCCTGCTCGCCTTCCTTTTTGAGCTGCTCAAGCGTAGGAACGACCGAAGTCATGAGCTGCATGATGATGGCAGCAGAAATATAGGGCATGATGCCGAGCGCGAAGATCGCCATCCGCTCGACAGCGCCGCCAGCAAACATGTTGAACATCCCGAGCACGCCGCCACTTTGCTGCTCGAATGCCTGGGCGAAGGCGTCCGGATTGATGCCCGGCAAGGGGATGTAGGTGCCAAGGCGATAGACCAGAAGCGCACCCAGTGTGAACCAGATGCGCTTCTTCAGGTCTTCGGCTTTCGCAAAAGCCGCAAAGTTCAGATTGGATGCAAGCTGTTCCGCTGCAGATGCCATTGCGGGCTGTCTCCAATTGCTTGCCGCGGCAATATAGCCTCAGGCGGCATTATATCGGATGTCCGAAATTGCTTGCGAACATCCGTATTGCAAACGGCGGCCAGCTGACCGCCGATACATTATTCCTGTTCGGCAGGAGCCGTCTCGGGGAGCTTCACCGATCCGCCTGCTGCTTCGATCTTTTCGACAGCGGCTCTCGAAGCGCCGGCAACTTCAACATTCACGGCAACCTTGATGTCCCCATCCGAAAGGATCCGGACCCCATCCTTCAGGCGACGAATAACCCCGGCAGCGAGCAGGGTTTCGCCCGTTACCGGCTTGCCGGCGTCCAGCTTGCCGGCATCGATCGCCGTCTGGATCCGCCCCAGCGACACCACGTTGAAATCCTTGGCGAAAGGATTGGTAAATCCACGCTTCGGCAGCCGACGATAGATCGGCATCTGGCCACCTTCGAAGCCATTCACCGCAACGCCCGAACGGGACTTCTGCCCCTTCACGCCGCGACCGCCGGTCTTGCCAAGGCCGGAGCCGATGCCGCGTCCTACCCGCTTGCGAGATTTCCGGGCACCTTCCCGGTCGCGCAGCTCATTGAGTTTCATCCCGACTACTCCTTCAGGTCGTCATGCTTCGTCGACGACGCGCACGAGATGCCTTACCTTGTCGATCATGCCGCGAACTGCCGGAGTATCCTCCAGCGTCCGCCGACGGTTCATCTTGTTCAGACCGAGACCTACCAGCGTCGCGCGCTGATCCGCTGGGCGGCGCGACGGACTGCCGATCTGCTCCACGGTGATGGTCTTGCCCTTGCTCTTGTCAGCCATATCCTAGATTCCCTGGTCCTGCCGCAATGCGCAGCCGTCTCACTCTTCTGCGCCGATGAGGTTGCGCCGGCGATTCTGCAGTGAGGAGTACTTGATCCCACGCTGGGCGGCAATGTCCTTCGGATGCATCTGGTTCTTGAGCGCGTCAAATGTCGCTCGGACCATATTGTAGGGATTAGAAGAACCGAGAGACTTCGCGACCACGTCCTGCATGCCGAGAGTCTCGAAAACGGCGCGCATCGGGCCGCCCGCGATAATCCCGGTACCCGGCTTTGCAGCGCGCAGCAGCACCTTGCCCGCGCCATGCCGCCCTGCGACATCATGATGCAGCGTGCGTCCAGAACGAAGCGGCACGAAAATCATGTCACGCTTTGCCGCATCGGTAGCCTTGCGGATGGCTTCAGGCACTTCGCGTGCCTTGCCATGGCCAAAACCGACGCGGCCTTTCTGGTCGCCGACCACCACCAGGGCGGCAAAGCCAAACCGTCGCCCGCCCTTCACGACTTTGGCAACGCGATTGATATGGACAAGCTTGTCAACGAACTCGCTTTCGCGCTCGTCGCGATCATCCCTGCGATTCTGTGCCATTCCCTGGTTCCTTTTTCTTTTCCGGTAGCACGGGGGTTTGGTTGATCAAGGCAAGATCCAGGCCAAGCGGTCACTTTCCGGATTTTGCCGCCCGGGCTGTCCCTGCCCGGTAACAACGGGCAGGCCCAACCGCTAAAAGGTCAAGCCGCCCTCACGAGCCGCTTCAGCCAATGCTCTCACCCGACCATGATAAATGAACGGGCCGCGGTCGAAGACCACTTCAGCCACTCCGGCCTTCTTTGCCCGCTCCGCCACCAGCTTGCCGACAGCCGCGGCCGCTTCCTTGTCGGCGCCGGTCTTCAGGCTCTCGCGCAGTTCCTTCTCCAGCGTCGACGCAGCAGCAAGAGTATGCCCCTTGCTGTCATCGATGATCTGGGCATAGATATTCTTGGACGAGCGGAAAACAGTCAGTCGCGGACGCGAGCTGTTCACTTTCTTAATCTGGCGGCGAACGCGCATGGCACGCCGCTTGGCCGTCTCATGGTTTGCCATGGCGCAGTACTCCTACTTCTTCTTGCCTTCCTTGCGGACGATGCGTTCGTCCTCATACTTCACGCCCTTGCCCTTGTAAGGCTCCGGCGGACGATATCTGCGGATCTCGGCAGCGACCTGGCCCACCTTCTGGCGGTCGATTCCGCTCACGACGATCTCCGTCGGCTTCGGACAGGAGAGCGTGATTCCCTCCGGCGCCTTGTATACAACCTCATGGCTGAATCCCAGGGAAAGCTGAAGATCCCGCCCTTGGATCGCTGCACGGTAGCCAACGCCGTTGATCACCAGCTTCCGCTCGAAACCATTCTTAACGCCGGCGAGAATGTTCTCAATCTCCGTACGGGACATTCCCCATTTCGAGCGGGCCGGCTTCGAATCGTCGCGGGGTCGGACCAAGATCTCGCCATTCTCCAGCGTGACCTCGACCTCATCATGACAGACGAACCGAAGCTCACCCTTCGGCCCCTTGGCGCTAACCGCCTGGCCGTCGATTGTGGCGGTAACGCCATCCGGCACGGGTACCGGCCTCTTGCCAATTCGGGACATTTCACTAAGTCCTTGTATTACGTTCGCAAAACTGGATCAGAAGATATGGCAGAGAACTTCCCCGCCGACATTCTCCTCGCGCGCCTCGTGATCTGCCATCACGCCTTTTGGTGTAGACAGAATGGCAATGCCCAACCCGTTTGCGACATGTGGAATGTTGCTGACCGAGGCATATACGCGACGGCCGGGCTTTGAAACCCTAGAGATCTCACGGATGACAGAGCCACCATTGTGATACTTCAGCTCGATCTCGATCTCGGACTTGCCGTTCTTGTGATCGATCTGGGTATAGCCACGAATATAGCCTTCATTCTTCATCACTTCGAGCACGCGTGCCCGCAGCCGGGATGCCGGCGTGCTGACCGTGCTCTTGCGCCGCCCGGAAGCGTTGCGGATGCGGGTCAGCATATCGCCGAGTGGATCGCTGATGGACATTTTGAGCGTCTCCTTACCAGCTGGACTTCACAAGGCCGGGAATCTGCCCCGCCGAGCCGAGCTCACGCAATGCAATACGTGACATGTTCAGCTTCCGATAAAATGCGCGCGGCCGGCCCGTCACCGCGCAGCGGTTGCGAATGCGCGTTTTCGAGGAATTCCGCGGCAATTGCGCCAATTTCAACTGGGCAGCGAAACGCTCTTCCAGGGGGCGCGAGCGATCATTGATAATCGCCTTGAGCGCCGCCCGGCGAGCAGCATACTGCTTGACCAGTTTGCGCCTTCTCGCATTCTTCTCGATTGCACTGATTTTCGCCATTTCCTGCTTCCTGTTGCTCGCCTGCCGTTACTGCCGGAATGGAAAATTGAAGGCGGCTAGCAAGGCGCGCGCTTCATCATCCGTGTTGGCGGTCGTACAGACGATAATATCCATCCCCCGAATCTCATCGACCTTGTCATAGTCGATTTCCGGGAACACGATGTGCTCCTTGATGCCCATCGCGAAATTTCCCCGGCCATCGAAGCTTTTCGCATTCAGACCCCGGAAGTCCCGCACGCGCGGCAAGGCAATATTGATGAGCCGGTCGACAAATTCATACATGCGGTCCTGGCGCAGCGTCACCTTTGCTCCGATTGGCATCTTCTCGCGCAGCTTGAAGCTCGCGACCGACTTTCGGGCATACGTAACGACCGCCTTCTGCCCGGCGATCAACGAAAGTTCCTCAGCGGCTGCAGCGGGTTTACGGGAATCGCCGGTGGCTTCACCCACACCCATGTTCAGCACAACCTTTTCCAGCCGCGGGACCTGCATCGGATTTGCATAATTGAATTGCTCGCGGAGGCTCTTGCTGATCACCTCGCGATAGTGCTGCTTCAACCGCGGCGTGTATCCAGCCTCAGCCATCGATCAACTCTCCGCTACGTTTTGCGAACCGAACCTTCTTGCCATCTTCGATCCGGAAACCCACACGGGTCGGCTTTCCGTCCTTGTCGGCAAGGGCAAGGTTGGACAAATGGATCGGCGCTTCCTTGGAAATGATGCCGCCTTCCTGATTCTGCGTTTGACGCTGATGGCGCCGGACCATGTTGATCCCGCTCACCAGCGCCGTCCCTTCCTTGGGCATGACCTTCACGACTTGGCCCTTTCGGCCCTTGTCGCGTCCGGCCAGTACGATGACCTGGTCGCCCTTTCGGATCTTCTGCATCGTCATTCTCTCCTTCAGAGCACTTCGGGCGCCAGCGAAATGATCTTCATGTGTTTCTTCGCACGAAGCTCGCGCGGGACCGGACCGAAAATACGCGTCCCGATCGGCTCCCTCTTGCCATCGACCAGTACAGCCGCATTCTTGTCAAAACGGATCACGCTGCCGTCCGGGCGGCGGATATCCTTGGCGGTCCGCACCACGACGGCTTTCATCACATCGCCCTTCTTGACCCGCCCACGCGGAATGGCCTCCTTGACAGAGACGACGATAATGTCTCCGACTGACGCATATTTGCGCTTGGACCCGCCCAGTACCTTGATACACTGCACGCGGCGGGCGCCAGAATTGTCCGCGACATCGAGATTGGTCTGCATCTGAATCATGACTGGCTGTCCTTCTGAACCCGCCTTGGGCGCTAGCCAGACTTGGCAGGCCGCGGCGAATCGTAATCCCTGTAAATCTAAGCGCCTGCCTTTTGCACGACGGTCCAGCGCTTGTCCCTGGAAATCGGTCGCGATTCCTGGATCATCACCTGATCGCCGACCTTGAAGCTATTGTTCTCGTCATGCGCCTTGTAGCGCTTCGAAATCCGCACGGTCTTCTTCATGACCGGATGCGTGAATCTCCGCTCCACCCGCACGACGACCGTCTTGTCGTTCTTGTCGCTGACGACCGTGCCCTGCATTATGCGCTTCGGCATGCTATCGTTCCTTAAGCCTTGTTCGAAGCCGCCTTCTGGGCGGCGATCGTCTTGATGCGTGCGATATCGCGGCGGACGGTTCTGACGCGCGCCGTCTTCTCCAGCTGGCCTGTTGCCTTCTGAAAGCGCAGGTTGAACTGCTCCTTCTTCAGCTTGGCCAGCTCTTCATTGAGCTGATCGAGGGTCATAGCCCGAACATCTGCGGCCTTCATCCTGACTGCCCTTCCTAATCTGCAATGCGCTGAACGAAGCGCGTCTTGATCGGCAATTTGGCGGCGCCCAGGCGCAGCGCTTCGCGCGCCACCTGCTCGTTGACACCGTCGATTTCGAACATTACCCGTCCGGGCTTCACACGAGCCGCCCAATAGTCCACGCTACCCTTGCCTTTACCCATACGAACTTCGGTCGGCTTGCCCGTAACCGGAAGGTCTGGGAAGATCCGGATCCACACACGACCCTGGCGCTTCATCTGCCGGGTAATTGCGCGGCGCGCGGCCTCGATCTGCCGGGCGGTCACCCGCTCCGGCTCGAGCGCCTTCAAGCCATAGGCGCCAAAATTGAGATCCGTTCCGCCCTTGGCCGCGCCGTGAATGCGGCCCTTGAACTGCTTGCGGAACTTCGTTCGCTTGGGTTGCAGCATGTTTCGAACTCCAAAATCCAGGCTTGCGGCTTACGCCGCATCACGCCGGCGGCCGCCCGGCTGATCACCCTCAAGGGCGCGGCGTTCCGAAGCACTCGGATCGTGCTCAAGGATTTCTCCCTTGAAGATCCAGACCTTCACGCCACAGATTCCATATGCAGTGCTGGCCTCGGCCGTGCCGTAATCCACATCGGCGCGCAACGTATGCAAAGGCACCCGGCCTTCGCGATACCACTCCATGCGCGCAATCTCCGCACCTCCGAGACGTCCGCTGCAATTGATCCGGATCCCTTCGGCACCAAGGCGGATCGCGGACTGGACGGCCCGCTTCATGGCACGGCGGAAAGCGACGCGGCGCTCCAACTGCTGCGCAATTGACTGCGCCACGAGCTTTGCATCTATCTCGGGCTTACGTACCTCGACAATGTTCAGATGCGTCTCTGACTGCGTAAGATTGGTCAGCTTGCGACGCAGCTTCTCGATATCAGCGCCCTTCTTGCCGATGATCAGCCCGGGGCGTGCAGAATGGATCGTAACCCGGCACTTCTTGTGCGGACGCTCGATCACGATCTGGGAAATCGCCGCCTGCTTCAGATCCTTCTCCAGCTCGCGACGGATCATCAGATCCTCATGCAAGAGTCGGCCATACTCGGCACCCGTCGCATACCAGCGCGAACTCCAGGTCTTGTTGATACCGAGACGCAGGCCGGTCGGATTGACTTTCTGCCCCATCAGGCGGACTCCTCTTGCATTTCGCGTACGACGATCGTCAGGTTCGAGAATGGCTTCTCGATTCGGCTGGCGCGACCACGACCACGCGCCATGAACCGCTTCATGGTAAGCGACTTGCCTACCCAGGCCTCGGCAACAATCAATGCATCGACATCCAGATCATGATTGTTCTCGGCATTGGCGATTGCCGATTGCAGTGTCTTGCGAACCGTTCCGGCAATGCGCTTCTGCGAAAATTCCAGATCGGCCAGGGCCGTAGCAACCTTCTTGCCGCGGATCAGCTGGGCAACCAGATTGAGTTTCTGCGGGCTGACTCGGATCGTGCGCAGCACAGCACGCGCTTCATTATCCGCAAGCCTGCGTGCAGCTTTGGGCTTACCCATCTTACCGCCTCCTGGCTTTCTTGTCGGCGCCGTGGCCATAATAGGTCCGCGTCGGCGAGAACTCGCCGAACTTGTGTCCCACCATGTCCTCGGTGACCGAAACAGGAATGTGCTTCTGGCCATTATAGACGCCGAAGGTCAGACCCACGAATTGCGGCAGGATCGTCGAGCGCCGGCTCCAGATCTTGATCACATCATTGCGCCCGCTCTCGCGCGCCTTCTCGGCCTTCTTCAGGAGGTAGCCGTCAACAAACGGGCCTTTCCAGACAGAACGTGTCACGTGACTTGTCCCTTTTCCTACTTCTTGCGCTGATGGCGCGAGCGCATGATAAACTTGTCCGTCGCCTTGTTCGAACGAGTACGCTTGCCCTTCGTCGGCACGCCCCACGGGCTGACCGGATGGCGGCCACCAGACGTGCGCCCCTCGCCACCGCCGTGCGGATGGTCAACCGGGTTCATCGAAACGCCGCGATTATGCGGACGCTTGCCAGCCCAGCGATTGCGTCCCGCCTTGCCAAGCGAAATGTTTGCATGATCCGGATTGGATACCGCGCCGACCGTGGCAAGACATTGGCTGGAGACCAGCCTCTGCTCCCCGGAATTCAGCCGCAGGATCGCCATGCCCTGATCGCGGCCGACAAATTGCGCATATGCACCAGCAGAACGCGCAATCTGTCCGCCCTTGCCAGGCTTCAGCTCCACATTATGGACGATCGTGCCGACCGGCATACGCGAGAGAGGCATCGCATTGCCGGGCTTTACGTCGACGCTTTCGCCCGAAATCACCGTATCGCCCACGGAAAGGCGCTGCGGCGCCAGAATATAGGACAGCTCACCATCCTCGTAGCGAATCAGCGCGATGAAGGCTGTCCGGTTGGGATCATATTCGAGACGCTCGACCTTTGCCGGAACGTCGAACCGGCGGCGCCGGAAATCCACCACACGATAGCTGCGCTTGTGTCCCCCACCACGGAACCGAACCGTGATCCTTCCGCTATTGTTGCGGCCGCCGCTCGAAATCAGCCCTTCAGTCAACCCCTTGACAGGTTTCCCCTTGTACAGGCCGGACCGATCGACAAGAATCAGCTGGCGCTGTCCCGGGGTCGTCGGATTATACTTCTTCAGTGCCATGATCCTACTCCGCGGCCGTTCACAGACCGGTTGCGACGTCGATCGACTGACCTTCAGCCAGCGTCACAACCGCCTTCTTCACATCACTTTGCCGCCCGATTCGACCACGAAAGCGCTTCACCTTGCCCTTGCGGACCAGCGTGTTCACTGCCGTGACCTTTACACCGAACAATGCTTCCACCGCAGCCTTGATCTCCGGCTTTGAAGCAGTGCGGGCCACATTGAACACCACCTGATTCATCTCGGAAGCAAGTGTGGATTTCTCGGTAATGGCCGGGCTGACGATCACATCATAATGGCGAAGATCCGTCATTTGAACCGCTCCTCCAGAGCTTCGATCGCCGCCTTGGACAGGACCAGCTTACCCCGGCGAAGAATGTCATACACGTTGATCCCCTGGACCGGCAGAAGATCGATCCCCGGAATATTGGCGGCGGCAAGCCGGAAATTGCGATCGACCTCGGTACCCCCCACCACCAGAGCATCGGAAAGACCGAGCTTCTCCAGATGGTTCAGCAATGTCCGGGTCTTGGCTTCCTCAAGCCTCAGATCGTCGATGATGATCAGATCGGAGGCCTTCGCCTTCGCGGACAGCGCATGCTTCAGTCCGAGCGCCCGTACCTTCTTCGGCAGGTCAATCGAATGGTCCCGAACGCGTGGCCCATGCGCCTTGCCGCCGCCCCGGAACTGCGGCGCAGAAGCTGCATGATGCCTCGCACGGCCCGTGCCCTTCTGGCGATACATCTTTGCCCCGGTACGGGCAACGTCAGAACGGCCCTTGGTCTGATGCGTGCCGGCCTGCCGGCGTGCAAGTTGCCAACGAACGACGCGGTGAAGCAGGTCCTCGCGCGGTTCCAGCCCGAAGATCTCGGAGGAAAGGGAAACCTTCCCCGCGCTCTCCCCGCTAAGCTTGGTTACTTCAAGATTCATCCTTCGGCTCCTTCATTCGCGGTCTGCCCTGCAGCCTCATCCTGCTTGACCAGTCCAGCCCTGATGCCGGCCGGGCGCGGCGCGTTCTCAGGCAGTTCTGCCTTGACCGCATCCCGCACATGAATCCAGGAGCCCTTCGACCCGGGAACAGCGCCTCGCACCAGAATCAGACCGCGTTCCGTGTCGGTGGAAACGACTTCCAGATTCTGGGTGGTCACACGCACCTGTCCCATATGCCCGGCCATCTTCTTACCCTTGAAGACCTTGCCCGGGTCCTGCCTCTGACCGGTTGAACCATGCGAACGGTGAGAAATCGAATTACCGTGCGTAGCGCGACCACCACCAAAGTTGTGCCGCTTCATGACACCCTGGAAGCCCTTGCCGATCGACGTGCCCGTCACATCTACCTTCTGCCCTGGCACGAAATGATCAGCTGTGATCTCTACGCCGACATCGAGCAAGTTTTCGGGCGAAACCCGAAACTCAGCCAGCTTCACCTTCGGCTCCACCGCGGCCTTGGCAAAATGGCCACGCATCGGCTTGCCTACATTCCTCGCCTTCGCGAGACCGGCCCCGAGCTGAACGGCCGTGTAACCGTTCTTGTCCTGGGTACGCTGAGCCACGACCTGGCAATTTTCCATGCGAAGAACGGTTACGGGAATGTGTTCGCCGGTCTCTGTATAGACCCGCGTCATTCCAACCTTCTGAGCAATTACACCTGAACGCATCGGTTCAATTCCTCTCCTGGAAAGCCGCCCGGAACATTCAACCGTACCGGCTCTCCCAATTCGCATCACAAACTGATCTCGACATCGACGCCGGCGGCCAGTTCCAGCTTCATCAGCGCATCCACCGTCTGGGGCGTCGGATCCACAATGTCCAGAAATCGCTTGTGGGTCCGCATCTCGAACTGTTCACGGCTCTTCTTGTCGATGTGGGGTGAGCGATTGACTGTAAACTTCTCGATTCGCGTCGGAAGCGGAATCGGCCCCCGCACATTCGCGCCCGTGCGCTTGGCTGTCGACACGATTTCGCGCGTAGAAGCATCCAGCACACGATGATCAAACGCCTTCAGGCGGATCCGGATCTTCTGCTGTCCCTGCTGCTTTGCCATTCAACTGTTCCTTGTTTGGCGCAAGCGCCCCTTGATGGGGGCGCCTGCGTCAGACGTCTTGATTACTCTGTA
>CAYLGY010000013.1:19102-37450 GCA_964383325.1 uncultured Rhizobiaceae bacterium | reverse complement strand
ATCCCGCAGGAAGCCTTCATTTCCGCGCTCAAGATGGGCGATTGACGGGTTGCCGGCCGCCCGGCAGCCTGGAGACTACCGCACGACATAGACCGATGCCCTGGCATGCCGGGCGACGCGAGCCGCGTTCGGACCAAGGAGATATTTCTCCGGCCCGGGCGTGGTCGCCAGCATGACGATGAGATCGGCCTTGCAGAGTTCGGCATAGTGCAGGATCTGCCGGTAGATGGAGCCCTGCGCGACAATGTGCCGATGGCGGACGTCCTCGGGAATGTTGGCCCTGGTGAATTCGTGCAGCGCCTTTTCGGCATGGCTGAGCAATTGCTTCTCATGTTCCCTTGGAAAGAAGCTGCCGACGAGCGGCGTGCCGTAATCGGGCACGACGGTCAGCACGTGCAGGTTGGCGCCGTGGAATTTCGCCAGCTCGACCGCGGTGCGAAGGGCCTTCTTCTCCGCTTCCAGCTCGCCCAGATCGACCGTGACCAGAATGTTCCTGTGCATTTCCCCCTCCTCATCGCGCCTGCGGATTGCCGGCCAGCGTGCCACCCCGCCGGCGCTGGGACCAGACGACGAGCACGAAGAGCAGCAACCCCACTAGGTAGAACAGCTCCTTCGGCGCCCTTTCCGCAGGGAGTTCCAGCGCGGTCAGCCGGACAGGATCGTCGGCGTAGAAATCCAGCTCCGACAGGGTCTTGCCGGCAAGGCTGTTCATGTCGAACGGCTCGTCGAGGATCGCGCCGCGCTCGTCCAGGTGCATGGCAAGGCCGGTCGCCGTCTCGAAGCGGGCCGGGCCCGGCTCGCCGGCAGGGCCGAGGTCGAAGGCCATGATTCGCTCGATCGTCCTGCCGGGATCATTGAAGGACGGCCCGGTAATGTGCACGCGGATCCGGGCATTGTCCGGCTGGGCTTCGATCGCTTCATGGTAGCGCGGCGGGTCGATCGTTTCGTAGGGGGGTTGCACCAGGTCGAGGAAGAAGCCCGGACGCAGCAGCAGGAATGTGACCAGGAGCAGCGCCACCGTCTCCCAGATGCGGTTGCGCGCCATGAAGAACCCCTGGGTGGCCGCAGCGAAGATGAGCATTGACACCGTCGCCAGCGCCAGCATCCAGATGCCGCCCAGCCAGCCCACATCGATCAGCAACAGTTCGGTATTGAAGACGAAGAGGAAGGGCAGCAGTACTGTGCGCAGCGAATAGAAGAAGGCAACGAAGCCCGTACGGATCGGGTCGCCGCCCGAGACGGCGGCTGCGGCGAAGGAGGCAAGCCCCACGGGCGGGGTCACATCGGCCATGATGCCGAAATAGAAGACGAACATGTGGGCCGCGATCAGCGGGATCAGGACGCCATTGGCCGCGCCGACCTCCACAATGACGGGCGCCATCAGCGACGATACGACGATATAGTTCGCCGTCGTCGGCAGGCCCATGCCGAGAATCAGGCTGATGATCGCGGTGAAGACCAGGATCAGGAAAATATTGCCGCCGGACAGGAATTCGACAAATTCCGCCATGACCTGGCCGATGCCTGTCAGGGTCACCGTGCCGACAATGATGCCGGCGGCTGCCGTGGCGCAGGCAATGCCGATCATGTTGCGGGCACCGGCAATCAGGCCGACGACGAGATCCTCGAAGCCCTCGCGGAAGGCGGCGCCATTCTCGGCCACGCGAAGCCCGCGGAACAGGGCCTTGAGTGGTTTCTGGGTCAGGACGATGACAATCAGCAGCAGCACCGCATAGAAGGCAGACAGTCCCGGCGAGCGGCGCTCGATCATCAGGAACCAGACCAGCACGAAAAGCGGCAGCAGGTAATGCAGGCCGGTCTTGATGACATCCTTGACCAGAGGCAATTCCACCACCGGCGATTCGGGATCGTCGAGGTCGAGATCGGGGACCCGGGCAGCATACCAGATCAGCCCGACATAGGCGGCCAGCAGAAGCGCAATCAGCACGGGACCGGACAGGCCGGGGATCAGCATCCGCACGAAGCTGATGAAATAATAGACCGCGCCCGCCAGCACGGCGATCGAGGCGAAGGTGATGCCTGCCCGCAACAGGGACTGCATGCCCGTTCCGGCCCCGCGCTTCGGCAGCACCGGCATGTCGCCGCGCACGGCTTCCAGGTGGACCAGATAGAGCAGCGCGATATAGGAAACGACTGCCGGCAGGAAGGCGTGCTTGATGACCTGAATATAGGGAATGCCGATATACTCCACCATCAGGAAGGCGGCGGCGCCCATGACCGGCGGCATGATCTGGCCGTTGACCGAGCTTGCCACTTCGACAGAGCCGGCCTTTTCAGGCGTGAAGCCGACCCGTTTCATCAAGGGAATCGTGAACGTGCCGGTCGTGACCACATTGGCGATGGACGAGCCCGAGATCATGCCGGTCATCATGGACGACAGGACAGCGGCCTTGGCCGGCCCGCCGCGCATGTGGCCAAGCAGCGCGAAGGCAAGCTTGATGAAGAAATTGCCCGCGCCGGCCCGGTCAAGCATCGATCCGAACAACACGAACAGGAAAACAAAGGCCGTGGATACGCCCAGCGGCACGCCGAAGACGCCTCCGGTCGAGAGCCACATCTGGTCCATGGCCCGCCCGAAGGAGGCGCCACCCCAGCGGATGATGTCGGGCACCAGGGTCGAGGAACCGAAGAACACATATGCCAGGAAGACCAGGGCGACGACCGCCAGAGGCGGGCCCAGCGCCCGGCGCGTGGCTTCGAGCAGCAGCACCACGCCGATCCCCGCCACGACCAGATCCTGCGTGATCGGCAGGCCGGGGCGACGGGCAAGATCACGATAGAAGATGAAGATATAAAGCGCCGCGCCGGCGGCAGTGATCGCGAAGATCCAGTCAAGCGCCGGTATGCGATTGCGCGGGCTGCCGGAGAAGGCCGGATACGCCATGAAAGCGAGGAACAGGCCGAAGGCAAGGTGGATGGAGCGCGTCTGGGTATCGTTGAATACCAGTGGCAGGCCGGTGGCGCTGCTCAGGGTGAAGGGCAGCGGCGAGGCGATGTAGAGCTGAAACAGCGACCAGCAGAGCGCCACGCCGGAAATCACCCATGCGGCAAGGCCAACAGGATTGCGGGCTCCGGTATCGGCGGCAGCGACGAGGTCCTGAAGTTCGGCCTCGCTCAATGGCGCGCTCGCGCCGGACTTGCTGTTCTCTGTTGCCATTGCGGCTCCCCTCCCCATTCTTGATCTGCAACGCGGGAAGGGAGGCGTTCCGCCCCGGAACGTCTCCCCTCTGGTCAGGCGGGCGCGTGCATGCCTTTGCGCGGCTGGCGCTTCCGCACGGTGGCGATGACGCCCCGGTCATCGGTCATGCACGTGCCCTCCGCATGATGCGTGCCTCCTACTGGAGCCAGCCTTTCTCCTTGTAGTAGGCTTCCGCGGCCGGATGCATCGGCGCGGAATTACCCTGGTTCACCATGTTTTCCGGCGTCAGCACCGCAAGGGCCGGATGCAGGCTCTTGAAGGCTTCGAAATCGCGAAACACGGAGTCGACAAAGGCATGCACGACATCGTCCGGCACATCGGCGGACGTCACGACCGTCGCACCGACACCGAAGGTGTTCACATCGTCCGGATTGCCATTGTACATTCCGCCCGGAATGACGGCGGTGAAGTAGTAGGGATGTTCCTCGACCAGCCGGTCAACCACCTCGCCCTCGACGGGAATGATCCGCGAATCGCAGGTCGTCGTGGCTTCCTGGATCGCGCCGGCCGGGTGTCCGACCGTATAGGCGAAGGCATCGATATTGTTGTCGCACAGCGCTGAACTCTGCTCAGCCGGCGCAAGCTCGCCTGCGAGGGCAAAGTCGGAATTGGTCCAGCCCTTCTCCGCGATGAGCAGGTCCATCAGCGCCCGCTGACCGGAGCCCGGATTGCCGATATTGACGCGCTTTCCCTTGAGGCTGTCGAAATCGGTGATGCCGGAATCGGCGCGTGCGACGACCGTCAGCGGCTCGGGATGCAGCGAGAAGACGGAGCGCAGCTTCTCGTGCGGCCCGCCATCGGCAAAGCCGGCCTCGCCATGATAGGCATTGTACTGGACATCCGACTGCACGACCCCGAATTCGAGGTCGCCGCCCTTGATGGCATTGACATTGAAGACAGAGCCACCCGTCGATTCAACCGAACAGCGAATTCCGTGGTCGCGGCGAGTCTGGTTCATCAGGCGGCAGATCGCACCGCCAACCGGATAATAGACTCCGGTGACACCGCCGGTTCCCACGGAGACGAAACGCTGTTCCTGGGCGCTGGCGACTCCTGTGGCGAATGAAGCGATCATCGCCGCGGCGAGGCCGAAGCCAAGTACCGATTGTCGTTTCATGAGTGTGTCTCCCTTTGGGCACTCCCCTGTCGGGGCTCTGGACTCAGCACAGGCCCTGTGCCACTGGACCTGTGCTGTACGAAAATTCTCAGTTCCGGGGCGATGCTGGCGGCGTTTCCGATCCATCATTCATGGTGTTCACCCCTGGCAGTACATCAACCCACAACAGCATCGACCGCATCGGCAAGACGGCTGACAATGCAGTCGATATCGGTTTTGTTCACGATGAAGGGCGGGGCGAGGAGCACATGATCGCCATGTACGCCATCGATCGTGCCGCCCATCGGATACACCAGCAGGCCGCGCGCCATCGCTTCGCGCTTGATCGCCGCATGAATCCTGCGGTCGGGCGCGAACGGGCGCTTGCTCGCGCGGTCCTCCACCAGCTCGATGGCCTGAAACAGGCCGCGCCCGCGGATATCCCCGACATGGTGGTGGTTGCCGAAGCGCGCCGCCAACCGTTCCGCCAGCACGTCGCCCATGGCCCGGACATTTTCGAGCAGGCCCTCGCGCCGGATGGTTTCCTGCACGGCAAGTCCTGCCGCGGCGGCCATGGGATGGCCCATATAGGTGTGGCCGTGCTGGAAAAAGCCCGTACCTGAACGGATCGCCTCATAGATCGCGCCCGAGACGAGAACCGCGCCGATCGGCTGGTACCCGCCGCCCAGCCCCTTGGCGATGGTCATCAGGTCCGGGGAAATGCCCTCCTGCTCACAGGCATGCAGGGTGCCGGTCCGGCCCATGCCGCACATGACCTCGTCAAGGATCAGCAGCACGCCATGGCGGTCGCAGATCTCCCGGATCCGGCGGAAATAGTCGCCAACCGGCGGCACGGCGCCCGCCGTCGCCCCGACAACCGTTTCGGCGACAAAGGCGATCACGGTTTCGGGACCGAGCTCGACGAGCTTTTCCTCCAGCAGTCCGGCAGCGCGCGCGGCATATGACTCCTCACTCTCGTCATCCTGCCGGTAACGATAGGAAAAACAGGGATCGATATGATGGGTTTCAATCAGCAGCGGCTGAAACTGCTCGCGCCGCCATGCATTGCCGCCAGTGGCGAGCGCGCCCAGCGTATTGCCATGATAGCTCTGGCGGCGGGCGATGACGTTGCGGCGCTGCGGCTGGCCGATCTCGACGAAATACTGGCGCGCCATCTTGAGCGCCGCCTCGACTGCCTCCGAACCGCCCGAGACCAGATAGACATGTTCGAGTCCCTCCGGCGCATCCTCGATCAGGATGTCGCCCAGCCGCTCGGCGGCTTCTGTCGTGAAGAAGCTGGTATGCGCATAGGCAATCTGGTCGAGCTGCCTGTGCAGCGCCTCGAGCACGGCGGGGTGCCCGTGGCCGAGGCAGGAGACTGCCGCGCCACCGGAAGCGTCGAGATAGGCCTTGCCGCTGGCATCGACGATTTCAATGCCGCGCGCCGATACGGCGACAGGTGGCGTGGAGAGCAGGGAACGGTGCATGAGCCGGGTCATGGCGAGACCATCTTGCGTTTGCGTTGCGCCAGGATGTGAATGCCGAGCGCTTCGGCCCGGCTGTCGAATTTCTGCAACGCCGAGAGGGCCGCTTCGCCGGAATGGCCGGCAACAAGCGCGCCCAGGATTTCGACAATGGCGAAAGCGGGCGCCATCGCGTGCAGGAAGGAGGCCGTGTCCACGGGCACGATCACGATGTGGTGGGCAATGCGCGCCAGGGGCGAGACTTCGCTGTCCGTAAGCGCGATCAGCGACGACCCCTCCGCGGTCGCCAGCCGGGCAAGTTCCACGGTCGCCCGTGTATAGGGCGCGACACTGACCGCAAGCAGGACGTCACCCTCTCCGATGCACCCGACGAGATCGACGCCGGTTCCACCTGGCCCGTCCAGCAGCGTCGAGCGGCGGCCCACCATCGAGAGAATGTAGTGAAGCTGCCATGCAACGGCATAGCTGGAGCGCATGCCGACGCAGTAGACATGCCGCGCGGCACTGAGCGCCCGCGCCGCCCGTTCGAGGCGTCTGAGGCTGACGGTGCCGGTCAGTTCCTGCATCTGGGCGGCGCTGCGCAGCAGCATGGCTTCGGCCAGGGCGCGGTCGCCTTCCTTCTTCTGCCGGTGAACCTGTTCGCCCGCCTTTGCGGTGAATGCATGCGGCCCGCCCCTGCGCAGGGCCCTCGCGTGAAGATCGCGGATCCTGTCATAGCCGTCGAGGCCGATCCGCTTCGCCAGCCGCGTCATCGTTGCCGGCGTCACGCCAGCCGCATGCGCCTGCTTGCGCATGGACAGGAGCGCGACATCGCGAGGATGATCGAGGACGTAGCGGGCGGCCTGGCGCAACTGCCCGGGCAATGCCTCGAAACCTTCCACCAGCTTCTGCCTGACGGGATTCCTGTCCATGGCCGCAGGCTAGCTCCAGCATTGACGCATTGCAACAAATGATTCACTAATTCTTCACATGATATATTTGAATCATTCCAAGGACGGTTGGCAAATGGCGGAGCAGAGAAACCGGGCCTCCCGGGTGCCCGTGGCGGTCGCACCCAATGGCGGGCGCCGGACGAAGGCGGATCATCCGGCGCTGCCGATCGGGCCGGCCGAACTTGCGCGCACGGCAGCCGAATGCCTGGAGGCGGGCGCGGCGATGATCCATCTCCACGTGCGCGACGGGTCGAGCCGGCATCTGCTGGACGCGGATGCCTACCTGGCCGCGATTGCCGCGATCCGGGCCGAGGTGGGAGAGCGGATGGTCATCCAGATCACTTCCGAGGCGCTTGGAATCTATGGCCCGGAGGCGCAGATGGCCGTGGTGCGGCAAGTAAAGCCGCAGGCCGCATCGCTGGCGCTGCGCGAAATCGTGCCGGAACCCGCCGACGAGGCGGAATTCGCCGCCTTCCTGCAATGGATGAAGGCCGAGGGGGTCGTGCCGCAATTCATCCTCTATTCGCCGGAGGAGGCCACGCGGCTCGATGCGATGCGGCGTCGCGGCATCGTGCCCTTCGATGAACCTCCCGTTCTGTACGTGCTGGGACGCTACAAGACCGATCAGACGGCCTTGCCGCAGGACCTGCTACCGTATCTGGCACCGGGACAGCCGATCTTTGCACGATTCATGACCTGCGCCTTCGGTGCGCATGAGGCAGCATGCACGATCGCCGGCGGCCTCTTCGGCGGCGGCCTGCGCGTCGGATTCGAGAACAATCTGCTCCTGCCCGATGGAAGCCTCGCCGCATCGAATGCCGAACTTGTCGCCACGGTCCGGCAGGGCCTGGCAATTGCAGGCACCGGGGCAATGCGCGGCGAGGAGCTGATGCAGGACTGGGCGAGCCTATGAGCCTTCGGCCAGCTCACTCCCACTCGATGGTGCCGGGAGGCTTACTCGTCACATCGTAGACGACACGGTTGATGCCACGGACCTCGTTGATGATCCGGGTTGCGGCGCGGCCCAGGAAGGCCATGTCATAGGGATAGAAATCGGCCGTCATCCCGTCCACGGAAGTGACGGCGCGCAATGCGCAGGCATATTCGTAGGTCCGCCCGTCCCCCATCACGCCAACGGTCTCCACCGGCAGCAGCACGGCGAAGGCCTGCCAGATCTCGTCATACAGCCCGGCCTTGCGGATCTCGTCCAGATAGATTGCATCGGCCTGGCGCAGGATGGCGAGCTTTTCCCGGGTGACGCCCCCCGGCAGCCGGATGGCCAGCCCCGGTCCCGGAAAGGGATGGCGGCCGATGAAATGCTCCGGCAGACCCAGCTCGCGGCCCAGCTCGCGCACCTCGTCCTTGAAGAGTTCGCGCAGCGGCTCGACCAGTTTCATGTTCATACGCTCGGGAAGGCCGCCGACATTGTGATGCGACTTGATGGTTACGGAAGGTCCGCCAGTGAAGGATACGCTCTCGATCACGTCCGGATAGAGCGTGCCTTGCGCGAGGAATTCGGCGCCGCCGATCTTCTTCGCCTCCTGCTCGAAGACATCGACGAACAGCCTGCCGATGATCTTGCGCTTGACTTCGGGGTCCGTCACGCCGGCAAGCTCGCCCAGAAAGCGTTCCGAGGCATCCACCAGCACCAGCGGAATGTTGTAATGCTGGCGGAACATCTCGGCGACGTCCTTCGCCTCGTTCTGGCGCATCAGGCCGTGATCCACGAGGATGCAGGTAAGCTGGGGGCCGACCGCCTCATGGATCAGCAGCGCCGCGACCGAGGAATCGACGCCGCCCGACAGGCCGCAGATCACCCGGCCATTGCCGACCTGCTCGCGGATCGCGGCGATGGCCTGATGGCGATAGGCCGCCATCGTCCAGTCGCCCTTCAGCCCGGCGATATTGTGGACGAAATTGGCGAGCAGGCGCGCGCCATCCGGCGTGTGCACCACTTCGGGATGAAACATGGTGGTGTAGTATCTGCGTCTTTCGTCGGCGGCGATGGCAAAGGGCGCGTTGGGCGAGGTTCCGATGACCTCGAACCCGTCCGGCAGCGCCGTCACGCGGTCGCCGTGGCTCATCCAGACCGGATATCTTTCGCCGACGTTCCAGACGCCGTCGAAAAGCGGGCTGGCCTTCAGGATCTCGACTTCGGAGCGGCCGAACTCCCGCCCATGGCCGGCCTCCACCTTGCCGCCAAGCTGCAACGCCAGCGTCTGCTGGCCATAGCAGATTGCGAGGATCGGTACGCCGGACCTGAAAATCTCCTCCGGCACTCGGGGAGAGCCTTCGTCCAGCACGGATGCCGGGCCGCCGGAAAAGATCACGGCCTTCGGTTGCAGTCGGGCGAAGCCTTCCGCCGCCAGCTGGAAGGGGACGATTTCGCTGTAGACCCCGGCCTCACGCACCCGCCTTGCGATCAGCTGGGTGACCTGGCTGCCGAAATCGATGATCAGGACGTTTTCTGGATGATCGGACATGAACGGCGTTTAGAGCCTTTCTTGTTCAAATGGAAGCAGTTTGGTGGCGTGGAGTCAGGCTGTCCTGTCGAGCAGGCCGTCGGCGAGCGCCGCATGCAGCTGGTCGATCGCGGCGGCCAGCTTCTCGTCGATGATGTGCAGGCAGGCCGTCCAGTCCGAAACCTGCCGCAATTCCTCCGCGCCGTCGGAGATGCCGCGCAGGCCGATCAGGGGTACGCCGAAAGCCATGGCTGCGCGCAGATGGGCGAAGGTCTCCATGTCCACCATGTCGGCGTCGATGCGGTCATAGTCGCTGCCCGAGACGATATTGGCTCCGGTGGAGAGCCGCGCGGCAGGAAGGCCGGGCAGGCGATGCGGCAGTTCGACCGTGGCGGGCAGGTCGAGAAATGGCGTGCGGCCCTTCTCGAAGCCGAGCGCGCTCGCATCCATGTCACGATAGGAAACCGAGGCGACCTGGTAGATTTCCGTCTGCTCCAGCGTCCGGCTGCCTGCCGAGCCGAGCGAGACGATGAGGCGTGGCAACGCATCGCTTTCGCGCCTTCGCGCCAGTTCCGCGCCAAGGGCGATGGCGGCCTCCACCGGCCCGATCCCGGTGAAGAGCGGCTGGAAACGCCGGCGCAGATGCGGACCGTATTCCGGCTCGGCGGCCATGACGTAGAGAATGCTGCTTGAATCGCTCATTGCGTCTCTTCTTGCAGAAAGCGCCGGCGCTGGCAATCAGTCCACCCGCGTCAGGATTGAAACGAAAAAGCCGTCCGTGCCGCTGCGCGCCGGGGTCAGCGCCAGCCCGTTGCGGCGCAGGTGGACGCAGGCCGCATGGCCGGGAAATGAGGTTTGCCAGGCCGCCGCAGGATCCACCTGGCGGAAGCCGGGGCTTGCCGCGACAAAGCGGTCGATGCGCTCCTCGTTCTCGGACGGAAAGACCGAACAGGTGACGTATACGAGCCGTCCGCCAGGGCGCACATGCCCGGAGGCCTCCAGCAGGATCTGCTCCTGCTCGGCGATACGCTGCGCCAGATGGTCGGGACGCAGGCGCCATTTCGCATCCGGCCGCCGCCGCCACGTTCCCGAGCCCGTGCAGGGGGCGTCGACCAGGACGAGATCCATCCGGCCGGAAAGGGCCCGCAGCTCCGCTTCTCCAGAAACGATCCGGACATTGCTGCAGCCGGCGCGCCGCAGCCGCGCCCCGATCGGTGCCAGCCGGCGCGGATCGGCGTCATGGGCATGGATCTGGCCGCCATTGCCCATCCGCGCGGCAAGGGCCAGCGTCTTGCCGCCGCCGCCGGCGCAATAATCCAGCACGTCAAGCGGACCGGCCTGCGCGGCAAGACATGCCGCGATCTGGGAAGCCTCGTCCTGGATCTCGATCCGACCTTCGGCAAATGCCGCCCCGGCTTCCAGGTTGGGGTGCCTGCCATCGCCGGCGCGGGCCGCAATACGCAGCCCGTCAGGGGAGATCGGCGTCTCGACGGGCTGGTGCGGGCGAAGCTCGTCGAGCACTTCGGCACGCGTGGCGCGAAGGCGATTGACGCGAAGGTCGAGCGGCGGGCGCATGGCGAGCGCCTGCGCTTCCTCCAGCCAGCCGGCTCCGAAGGCGGCGGCGAATTCCGGCACGCACCAGTCGGGAATGTCGCCGGCGACGCCAGGCTCGAGCCCGCCAGCATCAAAGCTCGCCAAGGCGGCCCGCTCGGCGGCGGTCAGGGGTTCCGGCGCGAAACGGTCCGTGGCGCAGATGGCGTCGAGCTCGTCCGGGTCCCGCAATGCAGCGCCGAGAACGGCGGCGCGGGGCGTGTCGCTGCCAAGCCGGGCAGCCGCCGAGCGGCGCCGGCGCAGCGCGTCAAAGAGATGATTGGCAATGGCCGCCCGGTCGGACGAGCCGGCAAAGCGGTGCGCGCGCCCCCATTCGGCAAGCGCGGCGGCGGCGTCGATCCCGCTTTCTTCCATCGTCGCCAGAATTTCGATCGCCGCCTGGAGCCTGCCGCCCGCCCGCATTGTCCTGCCCTGTCATGCCCGCCGGCGGCGATTCATCATCTGGTGGCGAAAATGCCGCAATATCCCATATGATGTGGGTGAACAAATCCGGAATCCGGCCATGTCATCGATTCGTCGCCGATTCGTTCCGGAGTCGTTCCCTTGCCGCGCCGGCGTGGTTTCCCGTTTTGCGATTCGCGTGAAATCCTGTAGAGCATCTGAACGCAACCGTGCAAGCCAAAGGGGCTGTTGCCGACTACATGACCCAGCTTTCTCATCCGCCTTCGGCGCGCGCCTTTTCGGGGCGGGATGTCACGGCGGTTCTCGGACCCACCAACACAGGCAAGACGCATCTCGCCATCGAGCGGCTTGTCGCCCATGACAGCGGCATTATCGGCCTGCCGCTCCGGCTGCTGGCGCGCGAGGTCTATGGCCGGATCTGCCAGCGGGCGGGACGGGAGAATGTCGCCCTGATCACCGGCGAGGAAAAGATCGTGCCGCCGGGCGCGCGCTACAGCGTCTACACCGTGGAGGCGCTGCCGCGCTCGACGACGGCATCCTTCGCGGCGATCGACGAGGTGCAGCTCGCCGGCGACCTGGAGCGCGGCCACACCTTCACCGATCGGCTGCTGCATCTGAGGGGCCGGCATGAAACCCTGCTGCTCGGCTCGCTCACCGTGCGCGGCATCCTCGAAAGGCTGCTGCCGGGCATTTCGGTCGTGACGCGGCCGCGAATGTCGCAGCTCGCCTATGCCGGTTCGAAAAAGATCACGCGCCTGCCGCGCCGCTCGGCCGTCGTCGCCTTTTCGGCGGACGAGGTCTATGCCATCGCGGAACTGATCCGGCGCCAGCGCGGCGGGGCGGCCGTGGTGCTGGGCGCGCTTTCGCCGCGGACCCGCAATGCGCAGGTCGAGCTCTATCAATCGGGCGATGTGGACTATCTGGTCGCCACCGATGCGATCGGCATGGGCCTCAATCTCGATCTCGACCATGTCGGCTTCGCACAGAACCGGAAGTTCGACGGATATCAGTATCGCCAGCTCAGCGCCGCCGAGCTTGGCCAGATCGCCGGAAGGGCCGGACGCCATGTGCGCGACGGCACGTTCGGCGTCACGGGCCGGGTGGACCCGTTCGACGATGCCCTGGTCGAGCGGATCGAGACGCATGCGTTCGAGCCGGTCAAGGTACTGCAATGGCGCAATTCGGAATTCGATTTCAGCAGCCTCGAAGCGCTGAAGCGCTCGATCGAGTCGCCGGCGCCGATGGAAGGATTGGCAAGGGCCCTGCCGGCGGTCGATGCCCGGGCATTGGATCTCGTCAGCCAGGAAGAGGATGTGGCAAGGCTCGCCGACCGGCCGGAGCGGATCGCGCTGCTCTGGGATGCCTGCTCGCTGCCCGATTACCGACGCATCGCCCCCGCCCAGCATGCCGACATCATCGCGGCAATCTATCTGGATCTGGCGCGTGATGGGCATGTCGATGAGGACTATCTTGCCGAACAGGTGCAGCAGGCCGATCGCGTTGACGGGGAGATCGACACGCTTTCGGCGAGAATCGCGCAGATCCGGACGTGGACCTTCGTTTCCAACCGTCCCGGGTGGGTTGCCAATCCTGCCTATTGGCAGGAGCGTTCGAGAGAAATAGAAGATCGACTTTCTGACGCTTTGCACGAGAAACTGACGAAGCGGTTCGTGGACCGCAGAACCTCTGTCCTGATGAAACGCCTGAGAGAAAGCAGCATGCTGGAAGTCGAGATCAGTTCCCAAGGCGATGTCACCGTCGAAGGGCATCCTGTCGGCACCCTGGACGGGTTCCGCTTCACGGTGGACAACAGCGCCAGCGGCGAGGACGGCAAGGCGGTCCGCGAGGCGGCCCAGAAGGCGCTGGCGTCCGAATACGAGGCCCGCGCCGAACGCTTTGCCGCCGCGCCGAATGGCGATCTGGCGCTGGATTCGCAAGGCACGCTGCGTTGGCTCGGCTCGCCGCTGGCAAAGGTGGTTTCCTCGGCGGAACTGCTCAAGCCACGCCTCATTCTCCTGGCTGACGACCAGCTTGCGGGTACGGCCCGCGAGCGTGTGCAGGCGCGCGCCGAACGCTACCTCGCCTACCAGATCGAAACGCATCTGAAGCCGCTGATCCAGCTTGCCAACGACGAAAGCCTGTCCGGCATGGCGAAGGGTATCGCCTACCGGTTGGTGGAAAATCAGGGCATTCTCAACCGCCGCAGCGTCGCGGAGGAAATTCGCCAGCTCGACCAGGAGGCGCGGGCATCGCTCCGCCGTCTGGGCGTCCGCTTCGGCGCCTATCACATTTACCTGCCGATGCTGATCAAGCCGGCGCCGGCGACGCATCTGACCCTGCTCTGGGCGCTTGCGAATGACGCCCTCGACAGGCCCGGTTTCGGCAATGTGACGGCAGCACTCGCCGCAGGCCGCACCTCGATCCTTGCCGACCCTGACTTCGAGCGGGAATTCTACCGGCTGGCAGGCTACAGGCTGCTCGGCCGCCGCGCCGTGCGCATCGACATCCTGGAGCGGCTGGCCGATCTGATTCGCCCCGCCCTGCAATGGAAGCCCGGCAATGGAACGCCACCAGCCGGCGCGCATGATGGCAGTTCCTTCCTCGTCACGCCGGCGATGCTGTCGCTGCTCGGCGCGACAGCCGATGATATGGTGGAGATCCTCAAGGCGCTCGGCTATCGCGGAGAGCCGGTGGAGGTGCAGGTCGCTTCCGACGGGCAGGCGGAGACCGAAGCCCGGCCTGCGGCGGTCGCAGAGACACCGGCCGGTCCTGGCGAGTCGGATGCGGCCAGCGATGCGCCTGCCGCGCCGGTCGAGGCGGCCGCCGAAGGCGCAGCGGATGGCACGCAGGCAGATTCGCTTGCCTTGGCTGGAGATTTCGAACCGCCCGCTGAAGCGGGGCAGGCCGGAACCCCGGCCGGGTCGGGAGACGCCGGAAACCTTGCCGAATCGGGAGACGCTGCGACCCCGGCTAGAGCAGAGCCGCCTGAACCGGCAGCTGCCGCACGATCCGGGCCTGATGGAGGAGCGGGCGAGGCAACGGAGCCCGCGGAGCCAGCCGAACCGGCTGAGGTCGTGACAACGAAGACCGTGCTGGCCTGGCGACCGGCGCGGTCGGGCAATGGACGCCAGGGGAGGCAGAATCGCCGTCCGCCGAAGCAGGAGGCGCGCAAGGGCCAGAAGCGGGAAAAAGCCCCCCAGGCCCCGAGGCCTCCGCGCGACAACAAACCGCGTGCGCAGGAGCCCCGCGGCAGAAAGCCGCAGGCATTCGATCCGGATTCCCCGTTTGCGAAACTCGCGGAGCTGCGCGAGCGATTGGGCAAGTAGGCGCGCCATGAACCGGGCTCCGGATGCCTTCTGAGGAGAGCCGGCCCGCCCAGCGACAGCGGGTCGACCGCTGGCTGGTATGCGCGCGGGTCGTAAAAACCCGTTCGCTGGCGGCGAAACTCGTTACCGGCGGCAAGGTACGGATCAATCGGGAAAAGACCGGACAGGCCTCGCATCCCGTCCGGACCGGCGACGTGCTGACGATCACCCTGATGCGGCAAGTGCTGGTGTATCGCGTCCTGCGACTGGCGGAACGGCGCGGGCCGGCGAGCGAGGCCCGGCTGCTCTACGAGGACCTGACGCCGCCCGAAATCCGGGGAGACAGGCTGGAGCCCGCTCCGGGTACATGGAATGCATCTTCCAAAACGGATCCGGCGTGATCCGGAAGCCAGAACATGGCGCCACGTCCGGGACGGGAAGCACTTGCGCGGCCGCTGCCCGCGCCGATTTGCCCCATCGGCTTCGGGCCCTTCACGGCAAGTTCCATCTTGCAAGGAAGGGCCAGAATGTTTACGTGAGCGTTGAGCCGATTTCGTTGCTACACAAACGATCAGGGCCTGCGCCATGACCTATGTCGTCCTGGAGAACTGCATCAAGTGCAAATACATGGATTGCGTGGAGGTTTGTCCGGTGGACTGCTTCTACGAGGGCGAGAACATGCTCGTCATTCATCCGGATGAATGTATCGATTGCGGGGTCTGCGAGCCTGAATGTCCTGCCGAAGCGATTCGGCCGGACACGGAACCCGGCCTTGAGCAGTGGCTGGCGCTCAATCAGGAATATGCGGAGAAGTGGCCGAACGTCACGATGAAGCGCGGCGAGCCGCCGGATGCGGCCGAGTATGACGGCATGCCCGGAAAGTTCGAGAAGTATTTTTCGCCCGAGCCCGGCGAGGGAGATTGATGCCCGCGTCAATTTCGCGCTTGCAGCAAAATCTTGATCCCGGGAATTTTCTGTGTTATATTAACGCCATACGATTGTGAGAGATCTTTCGCAACGGGCGATGTTGCTCTTCTGATCCCAAAAGGTGCGAGTTTCAGGCAGCGCCAGCTGCTGCTGGCGAACGGCATTCTTGCATGGGTTGCGGGATCTCCGATGATCGGAGAAGGGGTGCGCCCCTTGCGGATCGGTGCCGCGCTCGAGCACGGCTGGAGCGCGGTGCGGTCAGGGCAAGCATGGCATGGTATTTCCGAAATGCCGCGAGCTTTTCGGAAATACCATGTTGATCGAGAGCGGGGGGACCCGTGGAGGTCCCTGAGGTCGGCGGGCAGGTTCCGCGGCGAGAGGTGGTCGATTGCCGGCAGATCCCGAATCCGGGGTCCGGGCGAGGACCGATGGCACGAACAGGAGTCAGGTGCGAATGGCAACCCAGAAGAAGGCATCCCAGAGACAGGGCTTCAAGACCGGCGAGTACATCGTCTATCCGGCGCATGGCGTCGGCCAGGTCGTCGCGATCGAGGACCAGGAGGTCGCTGGGCACAGGCTGGAGCTTTTCGTCATCGACTTCGAGAAGGACAAGATGCGGCTGAAGGTGCCCGTCGCCAAGGCGGCTTCCATCGGCATGCGCAAACTGTCTGAAACCGATTATGTCGACCGGGCGCTTCGGGTCGTGCAGGGACGTGCGCGGGTGAAGCGGACCATGTGGTCGCGCCGTGCGCAGGAATATGACGCCAAGATCAATTCTGGCGACCTGATCTCGATTTCCGAGGTGGTGCGCGACCTGTACCGCGCCGAGAACCAGCCCGAGCAGTCCTATTCGGAACGGCAATTATACGAGGCGGCGCTGGACCGGATGGCGCGCGAGATCGCCGCGGTCAACAAGATGTCGGAGACCGAAGCAGTAAATCTGATCGAGGCCAATCTGAAGAAGGGCCCGCGCGGCAAGGCCAAGGCCGACAATGAAGCCGAGAAGGCGCAGGAAGAGGCTGCCTGACCGGAGGAGGCTGCGCTTGACGCGGGAGACGGCCCTCCCCGGGTCGTCGCCGCGGGGAGCCCGCAATCCTTGATGGCGCCAGATCGACAGATGGCGAATCCCGAAGGGGGCTCTATGAACAGATTCGAGGGGCCGGGTGCCCGCGAAGCGCAGATCCGGTATCTGGACGGGGATTTCGTCGTGCTTAGGCCCGGCGCCTTCGTGCGCTGCGCAGTAACGTCCGAGCCCATTCCGCTCGATGAATTGCGCTATTGGAGCGTGGCGCGGCAGGAGGCGTATGCCAGCGCGGCGATCTCGCTGCAGCAGGAATTGCGCCACGGGCTCGGCCGCCGCTGATCTGCCGTCACGCCTGGCGTTCGGGAAGTGCAGGAATCCTCGCCAGGCAGCCCCCGCTACTTTCATGCCAGGGAAAACCCTGCGGGATCGCGCCCGACTGTACCCATTCTCTCCGTCTATTCTCTGATGGCCCGCGCAACTGTGTCGAATGAGACAGCATGCGGATCGCACCTGGGGCATCTTGAAATGGGCCAAGGTCGCGTTGGCTTCGACCCGTGATGGGGAGTTACAGCATGACACTCGAGACGCAGAAATCCATCAATGTTCAGCGGATCTCGGTCCAGGAGCCGGTTGGCAGCCCGGTGTCGGAAAGCTACGACGATCCGGTCCTGCAGGGATTGCTGGGAGACAAGGATCCGAAGGCCTTCAAGTCCTATCTGGAACAGGTCAGGACAAGCGCCGAGCAGGCCTTGAAGCAGGATCCGGAAGGGCCTTGCCTAGCGCTGGATATCCTTCTGCAATGCGCCTATCATGAAAATGCCGACATCCGGCAGAAGGCCGGGGATCTTCTCGGCGATCTCGGTCGCACGGCTAGCTACAGGGTACGCCTTGCCGAAGACGCCGTGCGGACGATGGTCAGCCTGGACAAGCGGGTCAGTGAGAAGGCTTCGGTAGCAGCACCGCCAACGCAATTTGAACAACTCGTCCAGTGGGGGCTCGACAAGAAGAACGTCGTCTGGGATCGCCTGAAGGATCTGAGGCGGGACAATGACAGACTCCTCACGAAATGCCAGAGTGTCTGCGATGGCAAGCCGCTGTCCCAGAACCCGTTCGTGTCGTCATTGGTGCGTCAACAGAGTATTCAGTCTGAGATTTCAGATGTAACGATGCTCGTGAAGAATCAGATCCAGGATTCAAACGGGTTGATCCCGTCATTCGTTCAGCCCCACCAGATCCAGATCCTGAATGAGACACCCGATTTCGAACTGGGCTTCGAACTGGAGGAGAAGCTGGATCGTCCGCTTGAGGAGGGGCAGGGGATCGGCGATTTTTACCCGTCGCTGGATTCGGTGCCGAACGATCGCGTGCAATTCGGACTGCAGTCTCCAGATCTGCAACCCGTCAAGCATCCGGAATTCGTGGAGAGCGACCCCGCGCCGCAAGGGGTATCGAAAGAGCTGACCAAGCAGATCGGGGAAAAGCAGCGCCAGATTCAGGAAATTGCCAAACCCTACAAGAAATTTGAGGATGAGGTCAAGAATCTAAAGAGCCAGCTGACGGAAAGCAGGAAGAGATCCAGGGAAAAAAGAAAGGCTCTTCAGGCCAGCTTCCAGCGGAAAATGATGACCAAGAAGCAGCCGAATGTGTCGGATGATCAGCCGAACGTGCCGCAGTTGTTTCGGATGCATGCTCCAACGACCGCCCCTGAGCGATCAAAGATTGAAGAGTCAGCCCTGCAGAAAAGGATCAATGAGCGCTCCAATCATTCCATAGCGGTGAAAAAACGCGACAATCAGACGGGCGTCCACAAGACCATCAATCAAATCGGGGCGCGTCACGAAAATGAACGATTGCAGCAAGTGCAGGACAATTCCATTCCGCCGCC
>CAYLGY010000013.1:0-19002 GCA_964383325.1 uncultured Rhizobiaceae bacterium | reverse complement strand
CCGCCGCCGCCGCCCTTGACTGAGTAGGGTGAAGACGGGTCAGGGCCCCGCCGTTGCGCATGGCGGAGCGCGATCCAGCGGACCGACCCTGGCTGGGGAAACAGCTGCCGACCTGGGCGCTATCCGAAAACCCGGCGGCGATAATTTGCGACGGTTTCCCGGAGGATCGAGGCGGCAAGTGAAGGCGGGGTGAAATCGATCTCGATCTCGAGAATTTCCAGCCGCGCGTGAAAGGCCCGGGCATATTCTGTTCCATGGACCAGCCGGACCGCGTCCTTGGCCGTTGTCACAAGTGCGAGCCCCTGCTTCTCGGCTTCCGTTGCAAGCAGGCGCAGGTCATCGTCCCGATAGGGATAATGGTCGTGGAACTCCTTGCGCAGCACGAGCTCGGCGCCAAGGCCCGTGAGCATGTCGAAGAATTTCTGCGGATTGCCGATCCCCGCAAATGCACAGATGCGGCGGCCGGCCAGGCGTTCGGGATGGACGGCCCGGGTCATGGCCGAAAAGACCGGCAGGCCCGCCCTTGCTGCCCGCCGGATTACCGGCACGGCATGGCGGCCCTCATCGAGGCGAAGCAGGGCATCGGCATGGCGCAGCTGCGTGCCGATCGGTGCCCGCAGGGGACCTGCCGGCAGGATATGGCCGTTTCCGATCCCCCGGTGGCCATCGACAACGATCAGCGCATAGTCGTAGTGCAGCCGCCGACTCTGGAACCCGTCATCCATGATGGCGAAGTCGCAGCCCTTGTCGACCAGCAATTGCAATCCCTGCGCCCGGTTGGCGGCGACAGCTACCGGCGCCTCGCGGGCGAGGAGCAAGGGCTCGTCGCCCGAATGCCAGCTTGCATGGCTTTCCGGATCGACCAGATGCGGGCGGGCGTGACGGCCGCCATAGCCGCGCGTGAGAAAGCCGGGCCGCATGCCGGCGCCAACCGCCTGCCGGGCCAGCGCAATCGCGACCGGCGTCTTGCCCGTGCCGCCGACGGTGAGATTGCCGATGCAAATCACCGGAATGGACCCCATGGGGGGCCGGGCCAGATCCATTCGCCGCCCGGCAACCATGCCGTAGGCGAGGGCGGCTGGATACAGGAGCCATGGACGCCAGTCGGATTCATTCCACCAGAATGGCGGCATTTCCGATGTCATGGTTCCCCCGGCTGCTGCTGGTCACGCTCCAGACGCGCCTTGACGACCAGAGGCTGAATATAGGGCTCCAGGGCGCGCAGGGTGCGGCGCAGCGCGCCTCGCATCTGATCCATGGTGGACCGGCCGGCAGCGATCATGCGCCGCCTCTCCTCCACATCATGCAGGAGTTCGTGCACCGTGGCGCAGAGCGTTCGCGCATCGGGCACGAGCCGGGCGCCGCCGCCTTCCAGCAGCATGTCATAGGTGTCGCGGAAATTATGCACCGCCTCACCCGCGATGATTGCCGTGTTCAGCACTGCAGGTTCGAGCGGATTCTGGCCGCCCCCATTGGCGATCATGGACCGGCCGACAAAGGCGATCTCGGTGAGGCGCAGATAGAGGCCCATCTCTCCGATCGTGTCGCCGAGCAGGATGTCGGTTTCCGGCGTGATCGGATCCCGATAGCTGCGGCGGGCAACCACAAGGCCCATCGCATTGAGCTGGCTGTGAACCGCATCCGCGCGCTCGGGATGTCTGGGCACGATGATGCTCAGCAGGTCGGGGGTGCGCTTGCGCAGATGGACATGGATCCGCGCCGCGAGATCCTCTTCGCCAGGATGGGTGGAAATTGCCGCCCAGTTCGGGCGCGACCCGATTTCATGACGTAGCTGCGCCAGGATCTCCGCCGGATAGGGCGGGATCTCCATGTCAACCTTCAGATTGCCCGAAACGGTGACCGGCCGGGCGCCGAGCATGCGGAATCGCTCTCCGTCGGTCTCGGATTGGGCGACCACATGCGCAAGGTTCTCGAACAGGGCTTCCGATACCCGCGGCACCTTGCGCCAGGAATTGAAGGAGCGGTCGGAAAGCCGGCCATTGACCAGAACCTGCGGAATGTGCTTGGCGCCGAGTTCGAGAATCGTCATCGGCCAGATTTCCGACTCGGCGATGATGGCAAGGTCTGGCCGCCAATGTTCGAGAAAGCGGCATACGGCCGGGCGCAGGTCAAGCGGCACATATTGGTGGATCGCCAGCCCGGCAAGCCGGTCCGCCACCACCTGCGCCGAAGTCACGGTGCCCGTCGTCATCACCACATTGAGGCCAAGCGAGTGCAGATGGGTAACCAGCGGCACGACCGCCATCGATTCTCCCACGCTGGCGGCATGCACCCAGACCAACGGGCCCTTCTCGGGGCGCGGGATGGATGCATATCCATAGCGCTCATGCCGGCGCGGCCGCTCCTCCTTGCCCTTGGCAGCCCGCCAGTTGATATAGCCGCCGACCAGCGGGTAGGCGGCGGCGCCGGCCCAGCGATAGGTGGACAATAGTGCGCGTGCCCAGCGTTCGCTCATCCGATCCCGTCTACCTTCCGATAGGCCTCGTCCGTCGCGGCATCGAGGCTCGCCGTCAATGCGCGCCGCAGTTCCTCAAGCTGCCCTTCCTCCACCGTCGATGGCACATGCACCGGTTCACCGACAATGAGGCATTTGCGTCCGAAAGGCAGGTTGATGGTTGTCTGATCCCAGGTCTTGCGCAACACCTTGCGACGACTGGTGGCAATGGCGATGGGATAGACCGGGCGGCCGGAGATCCTCGCCAGCAGCAGCGAACCCGGCATTGCCTGCCGCGGCGCGTGCCGGCTGTCGGCTACCATGAACACGGTCATTTGCCGGGCAAGTCGGTTGCGCAGGGCAATGAGCGCCCTTGCCCCGCCCTTGGCGGCCGAACGACGCTCGGGATCGCCGCCCGAACCGCGCACCGGCTCGATTCCGAAGGTCTGCGCCAGGATCGCATTGATCTCGGCATCGGCGCTGCGCGAGAACATCGCCGCCACCGGCTGTCCCGAAGGGCGCAGCGTCGGCATCAGCAGGTGCTGCCCATGCCACATGACGAAGATCGACCCGCGCAGCGGCACGAGATCCCGCTTGACCCGATGGCTACCCTCTGCCCAGCGATTGGTAACAAAGGTCAGGCGCAGGAAAACGTGGATCAGCCACGCAATGACATGTTTGAGCAGGGAGGAATCGGCCAGGGGCCGCCGGATCCTGCGCCAGAGCGCCTTCATTCGCGGCTCGCGCGTGCGGGAAACTGCCAGCGGCGGTCCGGCATTGTCCTGCCAGAGGGGCGCATCGGTCTTTTCCTTCATGGATCAGCGATCCGAAACCGAATCAGGATCAAGCAATCTGTGCAAATGTACTATAAAATAGCGCATATGCGCATTGTCGACCGTTGCCTGCGCTTTTGCCCGCCATGCCTTTTCCGCCGACCTGTAGTCGGGGAAGATCCCGACCAGGTCAAGCGCATCAAGATCGCGGAACCGGACGCCCTCGAGGGATTCGAGCTCGCCGCCGAATACAAGATGCAGCAATTGTTTCGATTCGCGTTCCGTCACAATGTTCTCCCCAGTTCCCGTTATGCGGCAAGCAGACTTTCGCCAAGGCGCCGCAGCAGCTCCCCGCTGCCGACCACCATTTCGCCATGACGGTGATCCTCGCCGCAATAGCGCAGCGTATTTCCCTGTTGATCGAGAATCGCCCCGCCAGCTTCCTGCAGGATGAGATCGGCCGCCGCAAGATCCCAGTCATGCGCGTTCGGTCGCACGAAGGTCGCGTCCAGCCTCCCATCGGCAACCATGGCGATGCGATAGGCCAGGGACGGGATATAGGGCAGGGTATGAAAGCGCTGCCGCAATTCCTGCGGCACCCGGTCGATCAGATATTTCGGCCCTGCAACCTGCAGCGTCTGCCGCGTCCCGGCAACCAGTATCGGCTCGCCATTGCGCCTCGCCCCGCCATGGCGCGAAGCCTGGAAGAACTCATTGCGCGCCGGACAGCTGAGCACTCCGGCCACGGGCCGGCCATCGAGCACGACCGCGACACTCACGCACCAGACCGTACTCCCTTCAATGAAGGCCCGCGTGCCGTCGATCGGATCGACGATGAATGCCGGCCTGCCGCCTTCGCGCCTGGCCTGCTCGACATCTTCTTCCGACAGCCAGCCATAATCGGGCCGCGCCGCAAGCAATTCATGGCGCAACAGGCGGTTGACGGCAAGATCGGCCTCGCTGACCGGTGAATCGCCCGGCTTCATCCACACTTCAGGTTTACGCCCGAAATAGCGCATGGCCAGATCTCCGGCCGCGTTCGCAGCCGCGCTCAGCAATTCGAGATCTGCCGCGACGGCGTGACGGTCAATTGCCGGCAAGAGTCATTCCCTCGATGAGGAGCGTTGGGGACGCAATGGAGAAATACCGGTCCAAATCGCTGGCCGCGATCATGTTCAGGAACATATCCGGCAAATTCGAGGCAAGGGTGACCTCGGAGACGGGATAGGTCAATTCGCCGTTCTCGATCCAGAATCCGGACGCGCCGCGGCTGTACTCGCCCGTCACGAGGTTCACGCCCTGACCGAACAGTTCGGTCGCGTAGAACCCGTTCCGGACGCTTGCGACCAGCTCTTCCGGGGCGGATGTCCCCGGCTCGATCGAAAAATTGGTCGGCGCCGGCACGACCGACGATCCGGACCTTGCGCCACGCCCATTTGTGGGCAAGCCAAGCTGCCGACCGGCGGAAGTCGACAGTAGCCAGTGCTGAAGGACCCCGGCGTCGACGATGTCCAGCGGCTCGCCGGCAACGCCCTCGCCATCGAATGGCCGCGAGGCCGGGCCACGCCGGCGCAGCGGATCATCGCGCACTTGGATCGATTCATGCAGGATTCGGGAGCCCATGCGGTCACGCAGGAAGCTGCTTCCGCGCGCCACCGACGCGCCATTGACCGCGCTGGCCAGATGGCCGGCGATGCTGCGGGCAACCCTCGGATCGAGCACGACGGGGTATTTGCCGGTGCGGACCTGCCGCGCGCCGAGACGGCGCACCGCGCGCTCGCCGGCATTGCGCCCGATGCGCTCCGGATCGTCCAGCTCGGCAAAATGAATGCGCGAAGTGAACTCGTAATCGCGCTCCATGCCGGTGCCTTCGCCGGCGATGGCACTGACCGACCGGGAAAAGCGCGACACCTGGTAGTGGCCGAGAAAGCCATCCGAGGTCGCGAGCACCATGCCGCCCGAGCCTGCATAGGCGCTGCTTCCACCTGAATTGGTAACGCCGGGCACCGCCAGGGCTGCCTCCTCGGCCGCGAGCGCGGCTTCCTTCAGGGTCGCCGAATCGACCTCGGTGGGATCGAACAGGTCGAGATCCGGAACCTCGCGCGCCAGGAGCCCGGGCTCGGCGAGGCCCTGGACGGGATCCTCCGGCGAGGCGCGCGCCATGGCGACCGCACGCAGGGCAAGCGTTTCGGCCGGGCTTGCCGCGGGCGCGGCGACGCTTGCGACGCGCTTGCCGACGAACACACGCAGCGAGACGCTGTCGCTGTCGGAAGCCTCGGTCCCCTCGACCTTCCCCAGCCGTACCGAGACCGAGGCGGAGCGTGAGCGCGAGATCACGGCGTCCGCCGCATCGGCCCCGGCGCGTATTGCGGCCTCGACCAGTCTCGCCACCTGGTCGGCCAGTCCGCTCATCTCGTCCCTGTCGCTCATCTCTTCGCCAGTCCGCTCAGCCTGTTGCAGCAATGTTCGTTCCCGGCCTGATCGCAATGATCCGATCCGCATGCCTCATTTATGGTGTTGCCGACGGGCACGCAATGAGAAAGCCGGGCAAGACCCCGCGCGGATCAGCCGACCGCCTCCTGCCTGTGCTGGAATTCCTGCACGGCTTCCTCGATGCCGCGCTTCAATTCGCTGCGGATCGAGGCGCATTCACTCAGGATCATGTCGATCTTGAAGAAATCCAGGACCCGGAAGCCCGAGACTTTCGGCCGGAGAAAGATTGCCGGCCGCTTGTGGGCGAGCATGTTGTTGGTGATCGACTGCATCATGAGCTGCGACGTGCCGAATACGAGGTCGATCGAGTTCGGCATGCGGATGCCGCTGCCCGTCGGCGTGCCCGCGACGTCGATTGCGATGACGATATCGGCGCGGTCGAGAAGCAGGTCGTAGGGAACGGGATTGAAGATGCCGCCATCGACCAGGACGCGGCCATCGCGGCGAACCGGCCGGAACAGGCCGGGAATTGCGGCAGAGGCCGCAAGCGCGGTGTACAGCTCGCCCTCTTCCTGCACGACCAGCCTGTGCCCGAAATAATCGGTCGCGGTCACGCGTAGCGGAATCTGCAGGCCAGAGAAATTTTCGGGCAGTGCATCGGGCAGCAGCGCGCGCAGCAGCCTTTCGACATCGAACTGGGTGAAGCGGAGGCCGACGCCGGTTGCCATCATGCTGCCGCGGCGGGATTGCCAGATCCGCCGGACGATTTCGGCGCGGTTGGAAAGCAGCTCGCGCGCGTAGATGCGCACTTCCCGCCCACGCATGCCGGCCGCCATGCCCGCGCCCATGATGGCGCCGATCGAGGAACCGGCGATGGCCACAGGGCGGATGCCCAGTTCGTCCAGCACCTCGATCACATGGATATGGGCAATTCCGCGCGCCCCGCCGCCGCCAAACGCTACCGCAAAGGTCGGATCCCGGCGGGCAGCGGTCCGGGCCAGCGGCGCGGCGGTTGCCTGGTCCATCAGCGCGCCTCCGCGGTCTTCCGACCGAGAATCAGGATCGAGGGTTCGGTTGCAAAGAGCCTTGCCGCCACGTCGCGCACTTCCTCAAGGGTCACCCTTTCCAGAAGTTCCGCCCTGCGGTCGATATAGTCAATGCCAAGATCCTCGATCTGCAGCTCCAACAGCGTGCGCGCCACGGAACCCGAAGAGGTCAGGTTGGAAACGGCATAGCCGCCGATGACCGTGCGCTTGGCGGCTTCCAGCTCGGCTTCATCCGGGCCTTCGGTCGCCATGCGGCGCACCTCGTCGAGAATGACGGCGAGCGTCTCCTCGGCGCGATCCGCCTGCGTCGCCGTCGAGATCATCAGGCTGGCGGCGTGATCGGCATTGGAGAGCCAGGATCCGACCCCATAGGCAAGCCCGCGCTTTTCGCGCACTTCGGCATAGAGACGCGAGGTGAACGTGCCGCCGCCCAGAATGTGGTTCATGAGGTAGGCAGCGAAGAATTCCGGGGCGGAGCGATCGATTCCCGGCCATGCGAGCCGGAGACTCGATTGCGGCAAGTCGTATTCGACATGGAGCCTTTCGCCGAAGCGCATCTCGGCATCCTCGACGGGCGCAAGTTCTGGCGTTTCGGGCAGGTCGGCGAAGATCCGGTCGATCATCGAGCGCGCCGCCTCGGCATCGATGGCGCCGACAATGGCGATATGCAGATCGCCCCGCGCGAACAGCCGCCGGTGCATCTTGCGGACATCGTCCGGCTCGATTGCAGCCAGCGATTCGACCGTTCCCTCCTGGCGGCGCGCATAGGGGTGGTCGCCATAGAGAAGTTCCGCCCAACGATGCGCAGCCAGCGTGGCGGGGTCGCGCTCACGAGCCTGGATCGACCCCGTGACCTGCGCGCGGATGCGCTCGAAGGGCGCCTCGTCGAAGCGGGGCTCGTTGACCGCAAGGCGTACCAGTTCGACCGACTCTTCGCGCTTGTCGGCGAGCATACGGACAGAACCGTAAATGGCATCGGCGCGGGCATTGAACGACATCTCGACGCCGACTTCATCCATGCGGTCCTGGAACGTATCGGAATCGAGATCGCCGGCACCCTCGTCGAACAGGCCTGTCATCAGGTTGGCCAAGCCTTCCTGGCCTGCCGGGTCCTGCGTCGATCCACCGCCAAAGGCGAATTCCACCGCGATCAGGGGCACGGTGTAATCTTCCACCAGCCAGGCAGTGATGCCGCTGTCGGACCGGATTTCGCGGATGTCGATCTCCGCCCGCGCCGGTACTGCCAAGGACAGAAACAGCAACAGGGCCGGCAGCATGAACAGGGGAGAGAAATGATTCGGTCTCATGCGGCTATTCCTCGGTCTCTGCGTCGGTGGAGGGTGGGAGCAGATAGGCCGTGGTCGCAGCCTTCGTCAGATACCGGACGGCCGCCTCCCGGACGGCCTCGGCACTCACCGAATGGATGCGGTCCGGCCATTCGAGGACATCGTCGACCGTACCTCCGGTTGCGAGCGTCGTCCCGAAGATCCGTGCCATGGTCGACTGGCTGTCGCGCGCATAGATCATGTTGCGCACAAGCCGGTCCTTGGCGCGTTGCAGTTCCGCCTCGCCAATGCCCTCCTTCGCAATCCGGTCGATCTCGGCATCGATCGCCGCTTCCAGCTCGGTGAGGGAAGCGGGCGCGCGCGGCGTGCCGCCGACCGAAAAGCTGGTGGGATCGAGCGCGGTTCCGCGATACCAGGCCGATACGCTCTGCGCGATTCCCTGGCGCACGACCAGCTCCTGATAGAGCCGGCTGCGGACTCCACCGCCGAGGATTTCGGCCAGCAGATCGAGCGCTTCGGCATCGTTGGCCGTTCCGCTCGCATATTGCGGCACCACCCAGTATCGGCGCATGGTCGGCACGGAAATGCGCGGGTCGGAGAGCGTCACCGTTCGCGCCGTGTTCTGCTCGGGTTCTTGCGGCCGGATGCGCGGTCCAAGTTCCGGATTGGCGGGTATGCGGCCATAATTTGCCTCGGCCAGCGCGCGCACCGCATCGACCTCGACATCGCCGGCGACGACCAGAATGGCATTGTTCGGTGCGTAATGCTGCCTGTAGAAGCGCATGGCGTCTTCAAGGTCGAGCTGCTCGATCTCATGCATCCAGCCGATGACCGGAATACGATAGGGATGGTTCTGGAACAGGGTGGCGTCGACCTCCTCGCCGAGCAGGGCCTGCGGACTGTTTTCAACGCGCGACCGGCGCTCTTCCAGGACGACGTCGCGCTCGGTGCGGACGATTTCCTCCGTCAGCACCACATTGCGCATGCGGTCGGCCTCGAACTCCATCATCGTGGCGAGGGCCTCCGGCGCGACGCGCTGGAAATAGGCCGTATAGTCATTGGAGGTGAAGGCGTTCTCCTCGCCGCCGATGGAAGCGACGCTGGCGGAGAATTCGCCGGCGGGGTGGTTGGTCGTTCCCTTGAACATCAGATGTTCGAGGAAATGCGCAATTCCGGAGGATCCGGCGGGTTCGTCGGCGCTGCCGACCTTGTACCAGACCATATGGGTGACGACAGGGGCGCGCCGGTCGGGGATGACGACCACCTGCATGCCATTGTCGAGTTCGAAGGAAGTGATGTCGTCCGCGCCCGCGGATACAACAGGCAATCCCAATGCGACGGCGGCGGCAAGCACTGCCCCCCTGCACCGGCGCCAGGACCGGCGCCATTGACTGAAATTCATTCCTGCTCGTCTCCCGAACCGTTCATCGTCTCTCTCCTATATGGGCAGGCAAAGGCGGCGGGAAAGTGGAACGCGTCAAGTCTGCGCCTCTGCCTTGCGCAAACGCAGCAGATGCAGGCAGGTTTCACCGCTCGCGATCCGGTCAAGCGGATCGAAGTCTGGCGGCGGCGTAAAGCTTGCCGACTGTGCTTCTTCCACCACCGTCACGGCGCCATCTGCGAGCCAGCCGCCTGCCACAGCCGCAGCCAGCGCCGCTTCTCCAAGCTCCTTGCCATAGGGCGGATCGGCGAGAACGAGATCGAAGGGCGCCATGGTACCCGCAGGCCCAAGCCGCGTTGCATCGCGGCGGAAGATGCGCGAGCGCCCCTGAAGGCCGAGCGTCTCGATATTCTCCCGGATCAGCCCGCGCGCCGGCGCCGAGATTTCCACGAACAGGCAGAAGCGGGCGCCGCGCGACAGCGCTTCCAGCCCCAGCGCGCCCGTGCCGGCAAAGAGATCGAGGACCCTCGCCTCGTCCAGCAGTCCGGGGAAACGGTGCTGCAGCACGTTGAACAGGGTCTCGCGATTGCGGTCGGAAGTCGGCCGGGTGGACTGCCCGCGAGGCGCGTGCAGCCGGCGGCCGCGAAATTCACCGGCGACGATCCGCATTCCCTCTGCCCTTGCTGCGCGGCGCACCCTTGCCCGGGCCTTTCGGCCGGGCGGGCCGCTCCTGCTTTTTCTTCAATCCAGCAGGCCCGAGCGGGCGAGCCCCCGGCGCGTGCCAGACATTGGAGGTGCGAGGCCGCGTGTCTTCGGCTGCCGGTCTCTTGCCCTTCGGCGCGCCCTTGCCGTCCTTCTCGTCGCGTCGGGGCTTTTCCGGCCGGGTCTGCAGGCGCTCCAGCGCCTGTTCGCGGCTTGCCGGCGGCTTCCCGGACCGGGCCGCAGCCCTGTCCCCGGGCCGAGCCCGCGGAGCCGGTTCCTTCTGTGGCGCCGGCTGGCGAAGCGCGGCATCGAAATCCGCCCCTGCCTGTTCGATCAGGCGGGGCCCGAGCTGGTCGCGCAACATGCGGCCGCGAATCTCGACCGTGGCCCCCTCGGCCAGCTCACCAAGCTGGAAAGGTCCATAGGAAATGCGGATCAGGCGGGTGACCTGCAGTCCGAGCGCGCCAAGGATATTGCGCACTTCCCGGTTCTTGCCCTCGCGCAGCGCCAGGGTCAGCCACGCATTCGACCCCTGCTTGCGGTCGAGGGTCGCTTCAATGGCGCCATAGAGCACGCCATCGACCGAGATCCCCTCCTTGAGCGATTCCAGCGCCTCCGGGTCGACCTCGCCATGGACGCGGGCGCGATAGCGGCGCAGCCACCCCGTGGAGGGCAGTTCGAGCACCCGCGCAAGCCCGCCATCATTCGTCAGGAGCAACAGTCCCTCGGTGTTGTAGTCAAGCCGGCCGACGGTCACGAGGCGGGGAAGTTCAGGGGGCAGCAGATCGAAGATCGTTCGCCTTCCCTCTGGATCCCGGTTCGTCGTCATCGTGCCGGAAGGCTTGTGGAACAGGAACAGGCGCGTGCGTTCGCGTGCCGGGAGCGGTGCGCCGTCGACGAGGATGACGTCGCGTTCGGTGACATTGATCGCCGGCGATTCGAGCACCTTGCCATTCACGGTGACGCGGCCGGCGGCGATCATGGTTTCGGCCTCGCGCCGCGAGGCAATGCCGGCACGCGCCAGCCTGCGGGCGATTCGCTCACCGGCTGATCCTGCCGCAGGACTGCCTGCGGAAGTGCCGCCGGCCTTCTTCTCTTGCCGCGGCCGAAACTGCTTTCGTTTGTCAGACATGTGGAATTCCCGTTTCGGTCCCTGTAAAGGAGCCAGAACCGGCCAGGCTGGCCTGCAACGACCGGTACGGTATCGAACTGGCCTAGCCTCGCTTTATCAGCTTCGTTTCAGGGTTGCGAGTGCAATGATCGACCAGAATGCCCAGTCGCCGATGGATCTTGCCCTCGCTGAGGCAAGAGCCGCAGCCGATCGTGGCGAAGTCCCGGTCGGCGCGGTGATCGTGCTGGATGGCAAGATCCTGGCGCAGGCCGGAAATCGCACGCTTGAGCAGGACGATCCGACTGCCCATGCCGAAATCCTCGCAATTCGCGCGGCCTGTGCCCGGGTCGGCAGCCAGAGGCTGGGCGGCGCCAGTCTCTACGTGACCCTGGAGCCATGCACCATGTGCGCCGCGGCGATCAGCTTCGCCCGCATACGACGTCTCTATTACGGCGCCGCGGACCCGAAGGGTGGGGCCGTCGAGAGCGGCGTGCGCTTCTTTGCCCGGCCCACCTGCCATCATCGGCCAGAAATCTATTCGGGCATCGACGAACTTCGCGCCCAGACGCTGTTGCGGGAGTTCTTTGCCGGGAAAAGGTCCTGATGCTGGATCACGGTCCCATGCGGCCGCGGTCGCCTCAGGATCCGGCCGCATGCCTGCGCCGGATCAGAGCCAGGGAACGAGGTCGCGCCAGCTCGTCTTGTTCGACTTCTTGCGTGCCGCTGCCTCGCGCTCACGTTCCTTCTTGGCCTCATCCACGCCCACATCGCCGACCGGCGCGGTATCCGCGGGCGCCCGGTATTCGAGCGGCGGCTCGGAAAGATAGCGGCGCGCTTCCGGATTGCCCTGATTGGCGATGGCCAGGCGGCGGTTGAACTCGGCGCGCGATGCCGAAGGATTGAGCGGCACAGTCTGGTTTCGCGTCGCTTCGCGGCTCATCGGATCCATCAGCGCCACATCGGTCCCGCTATGGCGGACCTTGGGCCGGAATCCGCTGTCGTCGCGATTCTCCGTTGCCTCGGCGCGTATGCGTGCGCGCCTCTCCTCGGGGGATTCAGGCCACACGCCGTTTCCGGCGGTAACGACATTCGTCTGCGGCGCCGGAAGCTCGGACGTATCGGCAGGCGTCACCAGCTTGGGCCGCGGCCGGTATTCGATGTGCTCCGTCTCTCGCGGTCCAAGGGACAGCAGGCCGGTGACATCTTCCGCAAGCTGCCGGCCGGCGGTCTTGCCGGTTCCGTAGGTCGGCGAGCTCATGCAGCCGGTCAGGGCGAAAACGGAAACCAGCGCCGCAACGCCGATCCAATGCGACTGGCTCATGCCGGTACCTTTCGCGGACATTCTTTTCATCTTCCGTCCCCATCCCTGCCGGGAATCTCCGGGCGACACGGAAACTTCGTGCGCATCAAATCCGGCGACAACAAGGCGTACCTAACATGTTTGCTGCCAGGAGAGCAATTGCTGCAACCGCTCAAACCTTGCCCATTGCCGCAAGTTCACGCAGGGCGGCAGCGTCGCGGGCCGATACGTCCGGATATTCCGGGTCCGTTCCGACATCAAGCGTGTACCGCCAGGAACGCGCGCATTTCCTCCCTTCGGCACGGTGGAACTCGACGGCAATGCCCTCCGAATCCTCCAGCCTGTATGCCGTGTCCGGCGGGGTGCCCTCGCCAAGCGCAAAGCCGCTGGTGATGCAGATCTCTGCCATGTCGACTCCGGCGATCATCTCCCGCAGCTCCGGGTCGGAAACATGGACGACCGGCGCGGCCTCCAGCGACGAGCCGATTCGCTTCTCGCGTCGCTCGACCTCGAGCGCGCCCGTCACCACGCGGCGCACCCGGCGGATATCGCGCCATTTCGCGGCCAGCGCTTCGTTTCGCCACTCCGTCGGGATTTCAGGAAATTGCTCCAGATGCACGGAAACCGCATCGGGATGGCGTTCCAGCCAGGCTTCTTCCGTGGTGAAGGGCAGCATCGGGGCAAGCCATTTCACGGTGCAATCGAAAAGAATCCGCACCACATGCAGGGCGGCTTTCCGCCGCCGGCTGGACGGCGCGTCGCAATAGAGCGCGTCTTTCCGGATATCGAAATAGAAGGCGGAGAGTTCCACCACCATGAAGTCGATCAGCGTGCGGGCAATGCGCTTGAAGTCGAAATCGTCATAGCCGCGCCGAACCACCCGGTCGAGTTCCGAAATGCGATGCAGGATAAGGGCTTCCAGCTCAGGCATTTCCGCCAGCGGGATTTCCTCGCCATCATCATGGGCGAGCGTGCCCAGCATCCAGCGGATCGTGTTGCGCAGCTTGCGATAAGCGTCGATATTGGTCTGAAGGACATTCTTGCCGAGCCGCTGGTCCTCCCAGTAATCGGTGGTGGCAACCCAGAGGCGCAGGATGTCGGCCCCCGACTGGTTCATCACTTCCTGCGGGACGACCGTGTTGCCGAGGGATTTCGACATTTTCCGGCCCTCCTCATCCATGGTGAAGCCATGGGTGATGACAATGTCATAGGGCGCGCGGCCGCGGGTTCCGCAGCTTTCCAGCAGGGAGGAATGAAACCAGCCGCGATGCTGGTCCGAGCCTTCCAGATAGATGTCGGCCGGCCATTTCAGCTCCGGCCGGTCCTCCAGCGTGAAGGCATGGGTCGATCCCGAATCGAACCAGACGTCGAGAATGTCGCGCACCATGTGCCAGCGATCCGGATCGTGGTCCGGACCAAGGAAGCGCGCCTTCGCGCCCTCGGCGAACCATGCATCGGCGCCTTCCTCTTCAAAGGCGGCCAGAATGCGGGCATTGACGGCCTCATCCTTGAGGATCTCGCCCTGGTCATCGGCAAAGATGCAGATGGGGACGCCCCAGGCCCGCTGCCGTGACAGCACCCAGTCCGGACGGTCCTCGATCATCGCCCGCAAGCGCGCCTGCCCGGCAGGAGGCACGAAACGGGTTGCGTCGATCGCGGCGAGGGCGCGCGACCGCAACGTCGTGCCGTCTCCGAGGTCACGATCCATATGGACGAACCATTGCGGCGTGTTGCGGAAAATGACCGGCTTCTTGGACCGCCAGCTATGCGGATAGGTATGTTTCAGCCGCCCCCGCGCGAAGAGGCGATCGCGCGCGATCAGCGCCTCGATCACCTCCTTGTTGGCATCGCCCTTCTTGCCCTTGTCGTCGATGACCCGCGCCGGCCCGCCTTCGCGGTCCGGACCGAGGCCCGGCGCATCCGCCGTGAAATAGCCACCATCATCCACCGTGAACGGGATGGATGCCGAAATCCCTCGGGCTTCCAGCTCCCGCGCGTGATCCATCCAGACATCGAAGTCCTCGCGCCCATGGCCCGGCGCCGTGTGGACGAAGCCGGTTCCCGCGTCGTCAGTCACGTGCTCGCCCGGCAGCAGCGGAACGGCAAAGGTATAGCCGCCGCCGAGGCCTTCCAGCGGATGGGTGCAGGTACATCCGTGCAGCCAACTTGCCGGCACATCCCGGATGCGGCGCCAGGCGAGCTTCGCCTTTTCGAAGGATTCCTCCGCGAGCGCATCGGCGAAGACCAGCCTCTCGCCCGGCTGCGGTCCGAAGTCGTTCTGCGCTGCCGTGACTTCATAGAGACCATAGGAAATGCGCGGTGAATAGGAGATGGCGCGGTTGCCCGGGATCGTCCAGGGTGTCGTGGTCCAGATGACGATGAAGGCGCCGGAAAGATCGGCAGCCGCTGTGCCTGCCTCCCCGGCCGGATCGAATTCCCGCACCGGGAATTTCACCCAGATCGTGTCGCTTTCATATTCCTGGTACTCGACCTCGGCCTCGGCCAGCGCCGTGCGCTCGACCACGCTCCACATGACCGGTTTCGAGCCGCGATAGAGTTGGCCCGACATCGCGAATTTCAGCAGCTCGCCCGCTATGCGGGCTTCGGCATGGAAATTCATGGTCGTGTACGGATCATCGAAATTGCCCACCACGCCGAGCCGCAGGAATTCCTCTGTCTGGACGTCGATCCAGTGCTGGGCGAATTCGCGGCACTGGCGCCGGAACTCATTGATCGGCACTTCATCCTTGTTGCGGCCCTTGGCGCGGTATTCCTCCTCGATCTTCCATTCGATCGGCAGGCCATGGCAGTCCCAGCCCGGCACATAGTTGGAATCATGGCCGCGCATCTGGAAGGAACGGGTGATGATGTCCTTCAGGATCTTGTTCAGCGCATGGCCGATATGGATATTGCCATTGGCGTAAGGCGGGCCGTCATGCAGCACGTATTTCGGCCGCCCCGCCGCATCCTCGCGCAACAGGCGGTAGAGATCGATCTCCTGCCAGCGCGCGACGATCTGCGGTTCCTTTTGCGGCAGGCCGGCGCGCATGGGAAAGTCCGTCTTCGGCAGGTAGAGGGTGGACGAATAGTCGATTTTTTCTGGCGATACGCTCATGGGTGCGACTTCTAGAGCCTTTCATCTGGACAAGACAAGGCTTTAGAGCCTTCCCTATTGAAATGGAATCGTTTCGGCTGGGTCTTTTGCATCCTGGACATCGTCGCGAAAGGCTAACGGTGCCGACACCGTGTCGCCTTCCGCTTCTTGCCAGGTCACAAAATCCCGGCGCCCCAGCTGCTTCCATTTCAACAGACAAGGCTCTAGCGAACCCGGAAGCCGGAATAAAGCGCTTTGTCAGGCTTGTGGCAGGGCAAACGCAATTGCCCGGTCCAGATCGCTCAGGGGAACCGCGTCCGACAGGATCGCGCGCGCTTCGGCCTCGTCCTGCCGCATGCGGGCAGTCAATGCATCGAGATCGTCGAACTTCAGTTCCTCGCGAAGAAAGGCGAACATCGAAACGGTGCAGGTTTCGCCATAGAGATCGCCGGCAAAATCGAACAGGAAGGTCTCGAGCAGCGGCTCGCCCTCATGCTCGATCGTCGGCCGCCGCCCGAAACTGGCTACGCCATCATGCAGGCTGCCATCGGGCCGCCGGAAACGGACCGCATAGATCCCGTGACGGAGTGCTACATCCTGATGCAGGCGCAGATTCGCGGTAGGAAATCCCAGCTTGCGACCCAGCTGCCGGCCGGCAATGACTTCGCCCTGCAGCGAATGGCGATAGCCGAGCAGGCGATTGGTGGCGGACAGGTCGCCGCCCGCCAGATATTCGCGGATCCTGCTGGAGGAGACGACCTGCCCGCTTTCGTCCAGGAACGGCCTCACTTGCGTCACCCGGAAGCCGAGACGCTCGCCCGCTTCGACGAGAAAGGCGGGATCGCCTTCGCGATTGCGGCCGAAATGAAAGTCCATTCCGGCCACGACATGCGAGATTCCCAGCCGGTCCCGCAGCACGTCACGCACGAAGGCGTCGGCGCTGCGACCGGCGAATGCGGCGGTGAATTCCTGCTCGATGACCGCATCGAATCCGAGCGTGGCCAAAATGCGCGCCTTCATCGGAGCGGGGCTGATTCGCGGCAGGGGTACCTCCGGGCGAAAGAACTGGCGCGGATGCGGCTCGAAGGTCAGCACCAGCGCCGGCACGCCCTGTTGCCGGGCAGCGTCCAGCGCCTCGCCCAGGACGGCCTGGTGGCCGCGGTGCACGCCATCGAAATTGCCGATCGCCACCACCCCGCCGCGCAGGCGTTCCGGCAGTCTTGCCTCGCCCATGATCCGCTTCGGTTCCGCTTCTCGCCAGTATGGGGGGATCAGCTGCATGGGCCCTGATTATCGCAATCGCGGCGTGTAGGCGACCGGCCAATGGCCATGCTGCATCAGAAAGTCACCGAGCAGAAGCGCATCGGGGCCGGCGGCGCCGCCGATTTCGCCGGCGTGAATGCCGTCCGTGATGAACAGCGAATCGATGCCGGCATTGACCGCGCCCTTGATGTCGGTCAGCACGCCATCGCCGATCGCCAGCACCTCCGCGGGCCGGACGGGGCGTCCCGACGCTTCTTCAGCGGCGGCGAAAGCCGCCTCGTAGATGGGGGGAAACGGCTTCCCCGCCACGAGCGTCCTGCCGCCGAGCAGGCCGTAATCGCGGGCAAGGGCGCCGGCGCACCACAAGAGCTGGTCGCCATGCTCGACCACGAGGTCCGGATTGGCGCAGATGAAGGGCAAATCGCGGGAGCGCAGCCGCTGCAGGAGCTCCGCATAGTCTTCCGGGCGGTCATGATCGTCGTACAGCCCGGTGCAGCAGACGGCGCTCGCCTCGCGTTCCTCCACCAGTTCGACGTCGAGACCGTCATAGATCGGAAGGTCCCGGTCCGGGCCGATATGCAGGATGCGGCGTGCGCTCGACCGGATCAGGCTGCGGGTGACATCGCCGGATGTGACGATCCGGTCCCAGCTGTCCCCGGGGACCGCGAGGGCATCGAACTGCTTCCCGACGCCCTGGCTGCGGCGGGGCGAATTGGTGATCATGATGACGGTCTTGCCGTGCGCCCGCTGCTGCGCCAGCGCCGCGCAGGCCTCGTAATGGGCGCGCATCCCGTTGTGGATTACGCCCCAGACATCGCACATGATCACGGAATAGGGGCCCGCAAGCTCCTCCAGGCGCTCGATCCTCTTTGGTAGTGAACTCAATTCCCTCTCCGGTCTCTCATGCTCGCGGTTCCCCGGCTGCGTCAAGATCCTCGCACGATCGCTATATCGCGGCGCGGCAATTCTCTTGCCGGAACGACGACTCCCCGCTACCAGACGGCTTCCATTCAGGCAGACAAGGCTCTAGCCGAAGAGCCACGTTCTGTCACCTCGTTGCCGCCGCACTTGCGCAAATGCGGACTGACTTCTTGACAGCCCCAAACCCAGATCCTATTTCAGCGGCGCTGGCACTCGCCTGGGGTGAGTGCTAACAGTCGGACACCTGTCCGCCAGTCGTTCATTCAACACTGCATCAAGGGTTCATAACATGAGCAATCTGAATTTCCGGCCGCTGCACGACCGAGTGGTCGTACGCCGCGTCGAGTCCGAAGAGAAGACGAAGGGCGGCATCATCATTCCGGATACCGCCAAGGAAAAGCCGTCCGAAGGCGAGATCCTGTCTGTGGGCTCCGGAAGCCGGGACGAGAACGGCAAGCTGGTTCCGCTCGATGTGAAGGCCGGAGACCGGGTGCTGTTCGGCAAGTGGAGCGGCACCGAAGTGAAGATCAATGGTGAGGACCTTCTGATCATGAAGGAATCCGACATCATGGGCATTATCGGCTGACCATCCTTTCAACTCTGTATCAGAGGGCCGCGTAATGCAGGCCCGGGAGCTTCAAGACAATGGCTGCTAAAGAAGTAAGATTCTCACGTGACGCACGCGAGCGCATGCTCCGCGGAGTCAACATCCTGGCCGATGCGGTCAAGGTGACCCTTGGCCCGAAAGGCCGCAATGTCGTCATCGACAAATCCTTCGGCGCACCGCGCATCACCAAGGACGGCGTGACCGTCGCCAAGGAAATCGAGCTTGAGGACAAGTTCGAGAACATGGGCGCACAGCTCGTGCGCGAAGTCGCTTCCAAGACCAATGACCTGGCCGGTGACGGCACGACCACCGCGACGGTGCTTGCCCAGGCCATCGTGCAGGAAGGCGCCAAGGCCGTGGCCGCCGGCATGAATCCGATGGACCTGAAGCGGGGCATCGACAAGGCGGTCGAAGAGGTCATCGAAGGCCTCAAGAAGACGGCCAAGAAGATCAACACTTCGGCTGAGGTTGCGCAGGTCGGCACGATTGCCGGCAATGGCGACACGCAAGTCGGCACGATGATCGCAGAGGCGATGCAGAAGGTCGGCAATGAGGGCGTGATCACCGTCGAAGAGGCCAAGACCGCCGAGACCGAGCTCGAAGTCGTCGAAGGCATGCAGTTCGACCGCG
>CAYLGY010000012.1:0-38435 GCA_964383325.1 uncultured Rhizobiaceae bacterium | reverse complement strand
TATTTCTACGGTGGCGAAGTCATTGCGACCTTCGTTCTGCCCATCATGCTCGGCGTCTTCATCGGCACCTATTCCTCGGTGTTCGTCGCGGGGCCGATGCTGATCCTGTTCAAGCTGCGGCCGGACATTTTCGGCAGCGAGGAGGATGAGAAGAAAGGCAAGCCGGTACCCGCAGCCAATGTGCGGGCCTGAGCCGGTCATGGACCGTGACGGGAACATTCGCGACGCGCATTTTCCGGGGCGCAGTCCCATCGATGCCTACGGAAATGGCGGTTTCCGCTTCGCCGACATGTCGCACCGCGGATCTTTGCTTTGCCTGCCTTCGGGCATTCATGGCTGGAAACCGGTCGGAGCGCCCATGCCAATCCTCGCCGATTTCGAGCCGGTGCTGGCGGAAGCCGGGCTGATCGAGATCCTGCTGGTCGGCACGGGAAAGGAGATGCACTTCCTGCCGGCGGAATTGCGGGCCCGTTTCCGCGCAGCGGGAATTGTCGCCGAATCCATGTCGACCGGGGCGGCGGTACGCAGCTACAACGTGCTGCTGGCGGAGGAACGCGCCGTTTCCGCAGCGCTGATCGCCGTCGATTGAGGAAATGAAAACGCCGTGCAGGCATTGGCAGCAGAATTGCGCCGGTCAGATCCGGACAGATATCTGTCCACGCTCTATGCGCCGGAGCGTTTCCGTGCCGGACTGACGGCGCTCTATGCCTTCAATGCGGAGATTGCCCGCATTCGCGACCGGATCCGCGAGCCCGGCCTTGGCGAAATTCGCCTGCAATGGTGGAGCGATCTCCTCGATGATATCGGGGAGATGAAGAACACCGGCCACCCGGTGGCCGTCGCGATGGGAGAGGCGATCGATCGCCACCATCTGCCTGTGGTAGCCTTGCGCAACCTGATTGAAGCGCGGCGTTTCGATCTCTATGACGACCCGATGCCTACCGTCACGGACCTGGAAGGATATTGTGGCGAAACTGCCGGTGCGCTGATACAGCTTGCAGGGCTGATCCTGGCGCCCGCAGCCGCAGCCCGCCATGCCGATGCGGCGGGCCATGCAGGATGCGCGCAGGCGATTGCCGGGCTCCTTTCGCTCCTGCCGCGCCACCGGGCGCGCAGGCAATGCTATATTCCCGGCAATGTGCTGGCAGCGGCCGGCGCAACGGCCGAGGACCTGTTCGTCCCTGAGCCCGGTGCAGCAGCGCAGACGGCGCTGGCGGCAATGATCGCGCTTGCCCGGGAGCACCTGACCTCCTTCGAGAGGCTGGCGGGGGAGATCCCGTCCGCCCTTCTGCCTGGCTTCCTGCCTGCGGGACTGGTGCGGCCCTGGCTCGACCGCTTGCAGAAGGCAGGCCCGCAAGCCTTCCAGCATTCGATCGAGCTCTCGCCCGTGCGCCGTCAGGTCGCCATGGCGCGGCGGGCCTTGCTGGGCTGGCCGAAGCGGAAATAGCCTGCCGTCGCAGCTCGCCGGCTCTCACCTTTTCAGTCTTTCCCGAATGTGAATCCGGTCTCGACAACATTCTTGCCAAAGCGCTCGCGCAGCCGGTCCATGGCAGCCTCGGCGGCGGCACGCTTCTGCGCCCCGATATCGACGAGATCGACGGGGTCGGCACGGCTTTCGTCGGCAAGGTCGCTTACGCCGATGCCCAGGAGGCGGTATCTCGTTCCGTCAAGCTCCTTCATGAGCAGCGCGCGGCCCGTGGCAAAGATCCGGTCGGCAAGATGGGTCGGATCGGCAAGCCGGCGATTGCGGGTGCGGATCCGGAAATCGCCGGTCTTGAGCTTCAAGGTAACGGTCTGGCCGGAAAGATGCTTGCGCTTCAACCGCGTGGAGACTTTCTCCGACAATCGGCGCAGGACCGGCAAGAGCTCCTCGGCGCTGGCAAGGTCGCGCGAGAAGGTGGTTTCGCTGGAAATGCTCTTTGCCTCGCCGCGTGGGTCGACGCGGCGCGGATCGATGCCACGGGAGAGCTGGTGCAGGCGCTCCCCCATTGCGCCATAGCGACGCAGGAGATCCTCACGCTGCATGCGCTGCAGTTGGCCGATGGTCCGGATCCCTTGCTGTTTGAGAGTTTCCTCAAATGCGCGCCCGACGCCCCAGATGGCAGAGACCGGCAGGTTTGCAAGAAAGCCAGTCGCCTCCGCCCGTCCGATCACGGCAAAGCCACGTGGTTTCTTGAGATCCGAGGCGAGCTTGGCGAGAAACTTGCAATAGGAAAGGCCGATGGAGGCGGTAATGCCGATGTCCCGTTCCAGCCTTGCGGCCAGCCGGGCGAGCACATAAGCCGGCGGCTCCCCGTGCAGCCGGGCCGTCCCCGAAAGGTCGAGAAAGGCTTCGTCGATCGATACAGCTTCCACCAGCGGCGTGAGCTCGCGCATCAGGGCCCGCACCTCGTGCCCGACACGCGAATATTTTTCGATATCAGGGCGCAGCACCACCGCCTCCGGGCATGCCTGTAGTGCCTTGAACATCGGCATGGCCGAGTGCACGCCGTGGATGCGGGCGATATAGCAGGCCGTGGCGACGACCCCGCGCTTCCCGCCGCCAATGATGAGCGGCTTGTCGCGCAATTCCGGCCGGTCGCGCTTCTCGACCGCGGCGAAGAAGGCATCGCAATCGATATGAGCGATTTCAAGCTCTTCCAGCTCGGCATGGGCGAGAATGCGCGGACTGCCGCAACGCCGGCACCGACCGGCGGCGCCCGATTGCTGGCGCGTGAGACAATCGCGGCAAAAGCCCATTTCGGTCTGGCTGTCCATGTCCGGCTTCCGATACGTATTCCAGTCGCGATTCTTCCCACTGTTTGAATTTCGTCAATCAACTTGCAATAGTGCCTGCCGAAGATGCGCGGCAAAATGCACGCGTGCCACTAGTCCAGGGAAAAGCTTCATGACCAGGAAGGTGATGATCGTCGAGGATAATGAGCTGAACATGAAGCTCTTCCGGGACCTCATCGAAGCCAGCGGTTACGAGACGGTACGTACGCGAAGCGGTCTCGAAGCGCTGCAGCTCGCGCATGAGCACAGGCCGGACCTCATCCTGATGGACATCCAGTTGCCGGAAGTGTCAGGCCTCGAGGTGACGCGGCAATTGAAGGAAGATCCAGCGCTGCGCCACATTCCGGTCATAGCAGTTACGGCCTTCGCCATGAAGGGCGATGAGGAACGCATTCGCCAGGGCGGCTGCGAGGCCTATATTTCCAAGCCGATCTCCGTCCCGCGCTTCATCGAGACGATCAAGTCCTATCTCGGCGACGCCTGAACGTTCGGCGCTCGCCCCCCAGCCACCACCCGACCTGACATTTCCGGCCGAGCAGGGAGAGTCCGGCTCGACAAGCATGTTCGGCGGACAAGCATTTCTGGTCAGCAGGCAATTTCCGGCCAGACATCCTTACGGGTCGAACGCATTCCTGGTGAGCCCTGCATCGCCGGTGAACAGGCCATGGGAGTAAGACAAGCCGTACCGTCCAGGCTGCCTCACTTGCACAACAGGCATCTCCGGCAGGCAACCTCCCACGGGCAGCCATTCCCGGCCCGACAAGCATTCCTGACTGGAAACCTCCCGGTTAGGCAGCAATTCAAGCGGGAAATCCAGCTGGCAAGACGCACATTACCAGCCGGATGAACCCCGACGAGACGAGGCTCCTGGCGAGGCCGGTTTGTCGGCGAACGAAAACCCTCCGCGAGTGCGGAGTGGCCTTCAGGCCGATTCAGCCACAGCCCCTGTGGGCGATGCGCCCCGGCCGCCAATGGCGTGGCAGGTCTCAGTAGCGGCGCAGGAGCCCGACCAGCCGACCCTGGATCTTGACCCTGTCGGGTCCGAAGATCCGCGTTTCATACGCTGGATTGGCGGCCTCCAGCGCGATGGAGGCGCCCTTGCGCCGGAAGCGCTTCAGGGTCGCCTCTTCATCATCGACCAGCGCCACCACGATATCGCCCGGATTGGCGCTGCTCACGCTGTGAATCACCACCGTGTCGCCGTCGAGAATGCCAGCGTCGATCATGGAATCCCCGCGGACCTCGAGTGCGAAGTGCTCCCCGCCCGAAAGCATCGAGGCAGGCACCTCGATCCGGTGCGTCTGATGCTGGATGGCCTCGATTGGAACGCCGGCGGCAATCCGTCCCATGACCGGCACCGAAACGGCGTCCACCGCCTCTTCTTCGCCACGCTCTTCGCTACGCCCACCTTCAATGATGCTGGGCTCGAACCGGCGCGCGCCGCCAACGCCGTGGGCAATGGAATCCGGCAGGCGAATGACTTCCAGCGCCCGGGCCCGATTGGGGAGCCGCCGAATGAAACCCCGTTCCTCCAGCGCCGTGATCAGCCGGTGGATGCCGGATTTGGACGCGAGATCCAGCGCATCCTTCATCTCGTCGAAGGAAGGTGGAATCCCGCTCTCCTTCAGTCTCGTATGAATATAAAGCAACAGCTCATGCTGCTTGCGTGTAAGCATCTCGTCCCTCCCGGACCCTCGAATCGCTGTCTGGTACAAACCCAGAACAGAGCGTATACATTCCGTGTGTCTTCGACAAGGGTCCTTGCGCGCTTTTTCCTACATGGAATCGGTATCGGTCTCGCGGGCCGGCGGACGCAGGAGGAGGACGCGACACGCATCGCCCGGCGCGGCCGCGGGCGCATCCGGAGGGCGCAGGATGAGCCCGTGTGAAGCGGCCAGGACCTGCAACATGGACGAATCCTGCCTTGGCCAGGGAAAGGCGACCAGGCCCTCATCTGTCGAGACGATCCGGGCGCGGACATGATCCTGCCGCGATCCGTTCGCTTCCATGGCGGTGCCCAGCCGCGCCGCGCGGCTCCGCTCGTCTGCCTGCCGCCCGGAAAGCCTGGCGATCAAGGGTACGAGAAAGACCCAGGCGGTCACCAGCGCCGAAGCCGGATTTCCGGGCAATCCGAGCACATGACGGTGCCCCAGCCGTCCTGCCATCAGCGGCTTGCCGGGGCGCATGGCGACCTTGCGGAAGACAAGATCGACGCCCAGATCGGCAAGGACCGGCCCGACGAGGTCATGGTCGCCGACCGACGCGCCGCCAAGGGTGACGAGAATGTCGGCGCCGCGCTCGAAGCCTTCCCGAATCCGGCTCGCAATGGTTTCGCGCCGGTCCGCGACGATACCGAGATCCAGCGGCTCGCCGCCCGCTTCGCGGATCATCGCAGCAATGCCATAGGCGTTCGAGGCGATGATCTGGCCGGGTCCAGGGTCGCTGCCCGGAGGCACAAGCTCGTCGCCCGTCGCCAGTATTGCGACGCGGGGCCGGCGCACGACGGCAAGTCGCGGATGATTGGCCGCTGCCGCCAGTGCCAGCCCTGCGGCATCGAGCACTCTGCCGGCGGGCAGAAGCTCCTCGCCCGCGATGAAATCCTGGCCCGCAGGGCGCACATTCTGTCCGGGCGAGACGGCGGCGAGCGCACGCACCCCGCCGCCATCGAGCGGCTCGGCATTCTCCTGGATGAGCACGGCATCGGCACCGGCTGGCAAGGGCGCGCCAGTGAAGATGCGGGCACATTCGCCCGGTCCCAAGCTCTGGCCGAAGGCGTGCCCGGCGGCGATTTCGCCGATCTGCCCGAGGAGGACAGGTGGCGCGGCAAGATCGGCTGCGCGAACCGCATAGCCATCCATGGCCGAGGCGGCAAAAGGCGGATGGGTGCGCAGCGCGGGCAGGGGGGCGGCAAGTACCCTGCCGGCGGCCTCGAACAGTTCCACCTCCTCCGGCCCCAGCGCATGCACGCCCTCCAGAAGCCGGGCAAGCGCATCCGCAACCGGCAGCAGGCTCATGGCCGAGCCTTCCAGTCGCCCGAGCGCCCGCCGCTCTTCTCCATCAGCCGGATTTCTCCGATGACCATGTGCCGGTCCGCGGCCTTGGCCATGTCATAAATGGTCAGGCAGGCAATGCTGACCGCTGTCAACGCCTCCATCTCGACGCCGGTAGGACCCGTAACGCGCGCCAGCGCCGTCACACGCAGTCCGGGCAAGCCTTCATCGGGCTCGATGTCGACCGAGACCTTCGTCAGATTGAGCGGATGACAGAGCGGGATGAGATGCGCGGTCTGCTTCGCCGCCATGATGCCGGCGATCCGCGCCGTGGCAATGACATCGCCCTTGGCGGCATTGCCCTTGCAGATAAGCTCGAGGGTCTCGGGTCGCATGGTCACGCTGCCGGCGGCAATGGCCGTGCGCAAGGTCGGCGCCTTGCCGGCCACGTCCACCATCTGCGCTTCGCCCGCGGCGGTGATGTGCGTCAGCTTCGGCGGACGGTCTCCCATGCCCTCAGCCTCCGACCGCCGCCGGCGCCTCGCCGAGCAGAAGGCGTGTCGCCAGCGTCACGTCGTCCTGGCGCATGAGGCTTTCGCCGACGAGAAAGCAGTGAATGCCGGCGCGTTGCAGCCGCAGGCAATCCTCGTGGGCGAAGATTCCGCTTTCCCCGACGGGCATATGGCTTTCCGGAATCAGCCGGACCAGCCGCTCGCTCGTCGCGAGATCAACCTCGAAGCTGCGCAGGTCGCGATTATTGATGCCGATCAGGCGCGAGGACAGGGCGAGCGCCCGCTCCGTTTCCGCTTCGTCATGCACCTCGACGAGCACATCCATCCCGTTTTCGAGCGCGGCCTCCTCCAGCGCGCGCGCCTCGTCATCCTTGACTGCCGCCATGATGATCAGAATGGCGTCTGCGCCCCATGACCGCGCCTGGTGTACCTGATAGGGCTCGAACAGGAAATCCTTGCATAGCACGGGCAGTTCGACCGCGGCGCGGGCGCGGGTCAGGAATTCCGGCGCGCCCTGGAAGGAGGGTGCGTCCGTCAGCACCGAAAGACAGGCGGCGCCGCCGGCGGCATAGGCGCGCGCCAGCGCGGGCGGATCGAAATCGGCGCGGATCAGCCCCCGCGACGGGCTGGCCTTCTTGATCTCCGCAATCAGCCCCATCCGGCCAGCATCGCGCCTTCTGGCGAGGGCGGCAAGGAAGCCGCGCGGAGGCTCCTGGTCGCGGGCTCGTGCCCGTATCTCGGCAAGGGGAAGCGCCGACTTCGCCGCCTCGATCTCGGCGCGCTTGTAAGTCTCGATGCGGCTCAGAATGTCTCCCATGAAGCTACCCGTCCCGGTTGGAGATTTCGACAAGCCGCGACAGGACAGCGGCAGCGGCCCCGGAATCGATGGAGTGCTCGGCCATCTCCACCGCGGCGCGCAAATGGGGCGCCTTGTCCGCCACCAACAGCGCCGCACCGGCATTCAGTACGGCAATATCGCGATAGGCGTTGCGGGCGCCCTCGAGAACCTGCCGCAGCGCGGCTGCATTCTCGCTGGCATCCCCCCCCTTGAGCGCCTCCATGGTCGCCACGGGAATCCCCGCTTCCTCCGGGTGGATCTCGAAGGTCCGGATCCGGCCAGCCTTCAACTCCGCGACGCGTGTGACGCCGGTGGTAGTGATTTCATCCAGCCCGTCGCCATGCACGACCCATGCCGCCTCGGAGCCGAGGACCTTGAGCACTTCGGCAAGAGGCTCGACCCATTCGGGCAGGTACACGCCGAGCAACTGGCGCCGCACGCCGGCCGGGTTGGCCAACGGCCCGAGCAGATTGAAAATGGTGCGCGTGCCGAGCTCGATGCGCGTCGGGGCGACGTGGCGCATGGCGGAATGGTGTGTGGGTGCGAACATGAAGCCGACGCCAGCCTCGCGGATGCAGGTGGCAATGCGTTCCGGACCGATCTCGATATTGACGCCGAGTGCCGCCAGGGCATCGGCGGCACCCGAGCGCGAAGACAGGGCACGATTGCCGTGCTTGGCCACGGGCACCTGCGCCCCGGCAACCACCAGCGCGGCCAGCGTCGAGACATTGTACGAGCCGGATGCGTCGCCTCCGGTGCCGACAATGTCGATCGCATTGTGCGGCGCTTCGACCTTCAGCATGCGGGCGCGCATCGAGGCAACCGCGCCAGAGATCTCGTCGACCGTCTCGCCGCGCACGCGCAGCGCCATCAGGAAGCCGCCCATCTGGCTCGGCGTCGCCTTTCCGGACATGATGATGTCGAACGCCTCGCGCGCCTCCGCTGCGGTAAGGGATTTGCCGGTGGCGACCTTGGCGATATGAGTGCGGAAATCGGTCATCGGCCTGCCTTCAGAAGCTCAGTGCCTGGTTGATGGCGGTCTGGTTGACCGTGACGCCATAGCGGTTCTGCAGCTGCATCACGAGCTGCTCGACCAGATCGTCGCCGAGATCCCCGTCAAGCGCCCGCCGGGACGCTTCCGGGATCTCGCTATCCTGCTGCTGGAAGCTCTCGGTCACGTGGAAGACGATCCAGGCATTTTCCTGCGCCGGAGCCGGCACCGATCCTGTCCCGCCGACCGCGACATCGAAAACGGCAGCGATGCCGGCCTCGCCGAGTCCCGCGTCGCTGCTGTCGCGCCGGATGCCATAACGGGTTTCGGTCTGGAGGCTGAGCTCCTCCGCAATCGCCGCAAGCGTCTCGCCGCCGGCAAGCCGTTCCTCGATGCTGGCCGCGGTCTCCGCGGCGAGGCGCGAGGCTTCCTCGCCCTTCCAGTCCGCAACGACCTGGTCACGGACTTCATCCAGGCTGCGTTCGCGCTCTGGCGTGACCTCCGCCACTTCGTACAGGAGATAGCCCGAACTGCCGATATGTATCGCCGGATTCTCGATCCCTATATCGCTTTCGAACACTTCCTGCAGCAATTGGCGCGATTCGGGCAAATCGGTGGTGACGCTGCCATCTTGCCGCAACCCGGCCCGGTCTACCGCCTCGACCGTGTGCAATTCGAGGTTCAGCGCCTCGGCGGCCTCGGCAAGGGTCGCGCCGCCGGCCCGCAGATCCTCATACTGGTTGAACATATCGGTCAGCACGCTCGTCGCCTCGTGTATGGCAAGCTCACGCCGCAACTCCGCCTCGACCTCCTCGAAGGGCTGCACGACGGCCGGGACGATATCGGTTACGCGCAGCAGGACCGGTCCGAAGGCACCGTCGATCACCGGGCTCGTCTCGCCGGCGGCAAGGGCGAATGCCGCCTCGGCAATCGCCGGATCGGCAATGTCGTCCTCCGTCACCTCGCCCAGGGAGATGTCGCTCTCGGTCTTCCCCTCGGCGGCGGCGATCTCCGAAAAGCTCGTGCCGCCATCGAGGCGCGCGCGCGCCGCTTCGGCTTCCTCGCGGGTGGCAAACACGATCTGCTGGACGCTCCGACGCTCAGGCTTCGTGTAGCGGGCAATGCCGCGCTCGTAATCGGCGCGTGCCTGTTCCGAAGTCACCGAATTCGGATCGGCAAGCGTTTCCGCCGAAAGCAGAAGATAGGTAAAGCTGCGATATTCCGGGGCGCGATACTGGTCCTTGCGCGCGTCGTACCATTCCTGGAGGTCGTCCTCCCCGGGATCAGCTATCGGGCCGCCGGCCTCGCCCGGCACGACGAGATATTCGACAGTGCGGTCCTCTCCACGATAGCGTGCCAGGGCGTCGACGAAGATTTGCGGCATCGAGACGCCCTCGGCGACCGCATCGGCGATCTGCTGGCGAACGGCAAGCTGGCTGCGGCTCTTCAGATAATCCTCGGCACGCATGCCGACCTGGCGGAGCACGAAGTCGAAGCGCCCGCGATCGAAACGTCCGTCCGGCCCCTGGAAGGCAGGGTCCTCCGCCGTCAGCTCCGCCAGACGCTGCTTCGACAGGCCGAGCCCCATTTCCCGCGCCTGCTCGTCCAGCACCGCACCGGCGACGAGCTGCGCGAGCACCTGTTCGTCCACCCCGAGCGCAACGGCCTGCTCGCGGGTGATCATCTGGCCGAATCGCTGGCCGAGAACGGAAAGCTGGCGGTCATATGCCAGCCGGTATTCCAGCGTGCTGACGGTGGTCTCTCCCGCGGTCACCACCGAATTGCCAGTGAGCCCACCGACGATCTGGCCGGATATGCCCCAGACGGCAAAGCTCGCAACCAGCAGCATCAGCAGCAGTTTCGCCACCCAGGTCCCTGCAGCCTTGCGCAATGAATCGAGCATGTTCCAGTTCCGTCCCTTGTCTCTGCCGGTTCGATCTTTTAGGCCAGCCCGGCATGCTCCCGCAAGCGTCCTGTCCTTGCTTTGCCGTCGTGATCTGGTAGACGGAGCGCAAGAATTCTTCAAGGAGCACATCAAGGTGACACCCGGGATCCGGCCATTGGCCGCAGGCAACTGGAAGATGAACGGTACGAGCGGCTCGCTCGTCGAGATCTGCAGGATCGTGGAAGGCGCGGGGCACAATGCCGGCGCCGACCTGCTGCTGTGCCTGCCGGCAACGCTTCTGGCCCGCGGCGCGGAAATACTCGTCAAGGCGGGCTTTCATGCCGGCGGCCAGGATTGCCACTGGAATGCGAGCGGCGCCCATACGGGCGACATCTCTGCGGAGATGTTGAAGGATGCGGGCGCAAGCCATGTCCTGGTCGGTCATTCCGAGCGCCGCACGGATCACGGCGAAACCAGTGCCATCGTCGCCAGCAAGGCGCGCGCGGCCTGGCGCGCCGGCCTCACCGCTATTATCTGCATCGGCGAGACCGAGGGAGAGCGGCGCGCGGGCAGGACGCTCGAAGTGCTGTCGGAACAGCTCCGGGAGTCCGTGCCGGAAGGTGCGAGCGCGCAAAATGCTGCAATCGCCTATGAGCCGGTATGGGCGATCGGAACCGGGCTGACGCCAGTCCCATCGGACATTGCCGGCGCCCATGCCCATATCCGCAGCGAACTGCAACGCATTTCGCCGGATGCCGGGTCCATCCGCCTGCTCTATGGTGGCTCGGTCAAGCCATCCAATGCCACCGAACTCATGGCAATCGAGAATGTCGATGGCGCTCTGGTCGGCGGCGCCAGCCTGAAGGCGGAGGATTTTCTCGGCATTCTCGCCGCGTTCCGCGCCCAAGGATGAACGCGGCGACCCTTTCCATCACCCGCAAAGAAGTGTATTGCGCCTTCTCTGAACAATCGGAAACCGGACCATGCAGACCCTGCTCATCGTGATTCACCTGATGATCGTTCTCGCTCTTGTGGGCGTGATCCTCGTCCAGCGATCGGAGGGCGGGGGGCTCGGCATTGGCGGCGGCTCCGGCTTCATGACCGCGCGCGGCGCATCGAACATGCTGACGCGTGTCACCGCAATGCTGGCGGTGGCTTTCTTCGTCACCTCGCTCGGGCTATCGATCCTTGCCCGCTATGGCGAGCGGCCCGTCGACATTCTTGATCGCGTGCCCGCTACCAGCGGCCAGCAGGGGGATGCCCCTTCGGGCGGCATTCTCGACCAGCTAGGGGGTGGCGAGCCTCGCGAGGCGCCGGGTCCGGCTGTTCCCACGGAATGAACCCCGCGATCACCAATCGTTGAACCGGCATCGGTTTCGAAGCGTCTTCCTCATAGTTTAGACTTCAGTAAATAATGTCTGTCAGTCATGGTGGACATACACGACTGAAGCTTGACGGGGGTGAGCATGCGTTTTCTGGCAGCGGCCAGCATCGGGCTGGCACTGGGTCTTGCAGCGATGCCTGCAGCGGCGGAACGCGATCATGGGGCAATCTACCAGGCAGCAAAACCGAGCGCCACGGTCGCCGAACCGCCTGCAAGAAAGATCGAGCCGCGGGCGGCGCCGATCAGGAAGAAGCGCGAGACTGCAGCCGCGCCGCGCCCTGCGGCGAAAAAGCCCGTGCAGCACAAGCTCGACGAACGGTTCGAGCCGCAGATTGTCGAATATTCAGGCCATGCGCCGGGAACCATCGTCATCGACACCTCGAAGCGCTATCTCTACCTGGTCGAGGAAGGTGGCAAGGCCCGCCGCTACGGCATAGCGGTCGGCGCGGCGGGATTGCAGTTCCGCGGCACGGCGACGATCCGCTCGAAGCGGGAATGGCCGAGCTGGCGCCCAACCGAGAACATGATTCGGCGCAGCCCCGAAAAATACGCCCGGTATCGCGACGGCATGAAGGGCGGTCCGGGCAATCCGCTTGGCGCCCGGGCGCTCTATCTCTACAGGGGCGATGTGGATACGCATATCCGCATTCATGGAACCAACCAGCCATGGACGATTGGCAGCGCGGCCTCCAATGGCTGCTTCCGCATGGTCAACGATCACGTGATCGATCTCTACGACCGGGTGAAGATCGGCACGGAAGTCATCGTCCTCTAGCGCCTTCCTGGAACGGTTCGAGGCCGCATCAGGCGCCCTGGAGCGCCTGGCGCAACTTCTCGGCATGGTCAGCCAGGATTTCCGCCTGCTCCATCTGGCCGGAATGCGGTTTCAGGGCAATGCCTTCGAACCGGGGGATTACGTGGAAATGCAGGTGAAAGATTACCTGACCGCCTGCCGATTCGTTGAACTGGTGAACGGTGACCCCATCGGCTGCAAAGGCCTTCACCGCAGCACGCGCCACTTTCTGCGTCACGGCAATGACCGCGGCCAGGCTGTCCGGATCGGCGTCGAGCAGGTTGCGTGCCGGCCGCTTCGGGATCACCAGCGCGTGGCCGGGGCCGCGGGGCATGATGTCCATGAAGGCAAGCGTCTCGTCATCCTCGTGGATCCTGTGGGCGGGAAGCTCGCCGCGCAAAATCTTCGCAAAGACATTGTCCGTATCGTAGGCTGTGGTCATCGACCTTCCTCTTCCTTCTGTTGCAGGGGGCCCGGTTCCTTGCGATAGGGGCCATGGGCGGTCAGGATCTCGCCGACCCGCCGGACATCCCGGCGTTCCTCGGCAAGATAGTCGGCGACTGCCCGGCGCAGGCCCGGGTGAACGATGTAGTGCGCGGACAGGGTCGTGACCGGCAGATAACCGCGCGCCAGCTTGTGCTCGCCCTGCGCGCCGGCCTCGACCGTGGCGAGGCGGTGCGCGATGGCATAGTCGATGGCCTGATGATAGCACAGCTCGAAATGCAGGTAGGGATGATCCTCGGTGCAACCCCAATAGCGTCCGTAGATCGTGTCCGAGCCGAGAAAATTCAGCGCGCCGGCAATGTAGCGGCCATCGCGCCGGGCCAGGATGAGGACGATGTCCTCGGCCATCGATTCGCCGACCAGCGAAAAGAACCGGCGCGTCAGATAGGGCCGGCCCCATTTGCGCGCGCCAGTATCCTGGTAGAAGTCAAAGAAGATGTCCCAGACTTCCTCAGTCAGATCGGCGCCGGTACGCCATTCAACTGAAATGCCGGCGGACAAGGCCATTTCGCGCTCCTTGCGAAGGGCCTTGCGCTTTCGCGACGACAGGGTGGCGAGAAATTCGCGATAGTCGGAAAATCCGCGATTGGTGAAATGGAACTGCTGATCGGTCCGCAGGAGAAAGCCGCGCTGGCGCAGGAGTTCGGCCTCGTCACCAGGCAGGAAGGTGACATGCGCGGAGGATACGCCAAGCCGGTCGGTGATCTGCCGCAACCCGTCGGCGAGTGCCGCGCGGACCGCAGCCGGTTCACCCGATCGCGAGACCAGGAGGCGTGGCCCGGTCGCCGGGGTAAAGGGCACGGCAATCTGCAGTTTCGGATAATATTGCCCGCCGGCACGCTCGAACGCGTTCGCCCAGCCATGGTCGAACACATATTCTCCCTGGCTATGGCTTTTCAGGTAGCATGGCGCCGCACCCGCCAGCTCGCCGGCCCCGGTTTCCAGCAAGAGATGGCAGGGCGACCAGCCGGTGCGCGCCGTGGCGGAACCGGATTTCTCCAGGGCCAGCAGGAAATTGCGGGAAATGAAGGGATTATAGGGGCGGCCGGGAAGGCGCCGCGTGGCTTCAAGCCCGTCCCATTCATGCGCCGGTATGGATTCCATCCCGTCGGCAAGGCGCAGGGTCATGCCCCTGCTGCCGCCCGCCGCTGATCGATCCGTGCTCATGGGCCAGCCATAGCAGCGCTTTGTGTCAGGGCAAGGCCGCGAGGGGCGGCTCGAAGCCCTCGAACGTGATCTGGGCGCCCTGGCTGCGGGCAAGTTCCGCAGTTTCCGGATCGCGGACGGTCCAGGTGAGGAGGGGTGCGGACAGGCGGTCGCGCATGAAACGGACAAAGCGGTTCTGCAAGGCGCCGACACGGTAGGAAACGAAGCCAACTCCATAGGCAAGCATGGAGAAATGCGCTTCCATGGCGCGATCGTCCAGCCCTTCGGCCGTGATCCCGGTCGGCGTTTCGCCGGCATCAGTCGGAAATCGGCGAATCAGATGATGGTCGAAGGTCATGATCGCCGCCTTGCCTGGATAGTCCGCCAGCGCATGCGCCACGGCCTCGACCAGCGGACCGTCGAAGCGCCGCGCCGATTTCAGCTCGATGAGCAGCGGCACCTTGCCGTCGACCAGGTCAAGCAGGTCCCGCAGCAACGGGATGTGGTCGCGGGTTCGCCCGATCCGCATCGAGCGCAGGGTTCTTGCCGAATGGCGATAGGTCCAGCCATATTTCCCGGTAAGCCGGACGAGATTGGTGTCGTGGATGACGACGGGAACGCCATCGGCGGAAATGGTGACGTCGCACTCGATCGCATAGCCCTTCCGGCAGGCGCGCTCGAATGCCGGGAGCGTGTTCTCCCAGCATTCGCGATTGAGATCATGCAGGCCGCGATGCGCGATCGGTCGCTCGGTTAGCCAATCGAGCCCGGAATCTCCGGAAGACATCAGGCAAGTTCGAGAATGGCTTCGACCTCGACCGGCGCATTCAGCGGCAGCGAGGCCATGCCCACTGCCGAGCGGGCATGCTGGCCACGCTCGCCGAAAATGTCGATGAACAATTGCGAGGCCCCGTTGGCGACCAGATGCTGGTCGGTGAAGCCGGGCGCCGAGGCGACGAAGACGGTAAGCTTGACGATGCCCGCAATCCTTTCGAGGTCTCCGCCCGTGGCGTGCCGCGCCTGGGCGAGCACGTTGATGGCGCAGAGCCGCGCGATCTCCTTGCCGCGTTCCACATCGATCCCGGCGCCGAGAAGGCCGGTTTCCGCCAGCTTGCCGTCAACCAGGGGCAATTGCCCGGACGTGTAGACGAGCGACCCGCTGGTCCGGTAAGGCACATAGGCCGCTGCCGGAGGCACGGCGTCGGGAATCGTGATGCCGAGTTCGGCGAGGCGCTGATCGATCGTTCCAGTCATTGCATTTTCCTTGCTAGTCGCTGCTGTTTGTGACGGTATGCTCTCACGGACGGGCCGGAATCATCTTCCGGTCGCGCATGATCCCGGATAGCGGAAGATGACCTTGCGGGAAATGGTACAATGAAGCTGGATGCCTGTTCCCTTGTCCTGGTCGGTGCCCTCGCCGGAAGCCTGCCCGCGCACGGGGCCGATCTGCTTGCCCCGCATCGGGCGGTATACGACATTGCACTCGAAAGCGCCACGGACCGTTCGGGGATTCACGGGATCAACGGGCGCATGGTCTATGAATTCGGCGGCTCGCCCTGCGAAGGCTATACGGTGAAGTTCCGCTTCGTCACCGAAGTGCGGTCGGACGAGGCTACCCAGCTTACCGACCAGCGCACCACGACCTGGGAAGACGGAAAGGGGAGCGCCTTCACCTTTTCCACGCGTTCCTATGTCGACGGCCAGCTCGATCAGGAAATCCGCGGCAATGCGAGTTCCGACGCCGGCCGGACCGTGGTCGAAATGGTGAAGCCGGAAACGGCGCGGCACGAGCTGGGTCCCGCACTGTTTCCGACCCGCCACATGATCGACCTCCTGCAGCACATCGAACGGGGCGAGACCTTTTACGAAACGACAATCTTCGATGCTTCCGACGCCGCCGACGAGGTGCTGTCGACTTCGATCGTCATCGGCAGACGCGCGACGGCCTCGGCAGGAGATGCGGACGCCGCGGCGGCTGGCGCGCTCGCAGGCTCCCATTACTGGCCGGTCTCGATGGCCTATTTCGCCGAGCCGGAAGAGCGCGGCGAGGAAATTCCGGTATACCGGGTCGATTTCAGGCTGCACGGCAATGGCGTGTCCCGGTCCCTAGTGATGGATTATGGCGATTTCGCCCTGAAGGGAACGCTGGTCGATCTCGACCTATTCGAAATGCCCGGCGATTGCGCGCCGTGAAGGGGGCACTCCATCGGGCCACTTGCATTGCAGGCGCGCAACGTCTATAGGCGCGGACATTCCACACACGGGCCATGGTAGCTGTCGGGAGAAATCCGGCGGGCACCCCCGGTGGCGGCGTTGCCGCCTTTGCGGTCCGTGGAGGTCAACCGGAAAGGAAAATCGACATGGCCCTGCCAGAATTCACCATGCGCCAGCTTCTCGAGGCAGGCGTGCATTTCGGCCACCAGACGCATCGCTGGAACCCGAAAATGGCGCCCTACATCTTCGGCGAGCGCAACAATATCCATATCATCGATCTCAGCCAGACCGTGCCCCTGCTGCACCAGGCCCTGCAGGCCGTGTCGGACGTGGTGGCGGGCGGCGGGCGGCTGCTCTTTGTCGGCACCAAGCGACAGGCCTCTGAGATCGTCGCCGACGCCGCGCAGCGTTCGGCGCAGTATTATGTCAATTCGCGCTGGCTCGGCGGGATGCTGACCAACTGGAAGACGATCTCGCTTTCGATCTCGCGGCTGCGCAAGCTCGATGAGATGCTCGCTGGAAACGTCGAGGGATTCACGAAGAAGGAGCGCCTCAATCTGGACCGCGAGCGCGCCAAGCTCGAGCGTGCCCTGGGCGGAATTCGCGACATGGGCTCGACGCCCGACCTGATGTTTGTCATCGATACGAACAAGGAGGCGATCGCCATTCAGGAAGCGCGGCGCCTCGGCATTCCTGTCGTCGCCATCGTCGATTCCAATTGCGATCCGGACGTGGTCGACTATCCGATTCCGGGAAATGATGACGCCGCCCGGGCAATTTCGCTGTATTGCGATCTCGTCTCGCGTGCCGCGATCGACGGCATCGCCCGGCAGCAGGGCGCGCTGGGCATGGATGTCGGCGCTTCGGCCGAGGCGCCGGAAGAGCCGGTCCTGCTCGATGCGGAGCCGGAATCGCCGGAAGCCGCCGAACCGGGCACAGCCGAAGCCTGATCCGCATGCGGTCCGGCTTGTACCGCGACCGTAACTGGATCGGGATCAGAACAGGGGTGCAAACCGGCTGCGCCCTTTATCGACATTCTAAGGATTGCAAGAGGCGGATATGAGCATTTCAGCAGCATTGGTAAAACAGCTTCGCGACATGACCGGCGCCGGCATGATGGACTGCAAGGCGGCATTGACGGAAACGGGCGGTGATCTCGAGGCTGCCGTGGACTGGCTGCGCGCCAAGGGCATTTCCAAGGCCGACAAGAAGGCAGGGCGCACGGCTGCCGAAGGACTGATCGGCGTCGCGGCGGATGCGACCAGCGCGGTCGTGGTCGAGGTAAACTCGGAAACCGACTTCGTCGCCCGCAATGCCGCCTTCCAGGAGATCGTGACCAATGTGGCCAATGTCGCGCTGGCGACCGACGGAACTGCGCAGGCAGTCGCCAATGCGGCCTATCCCGGCTCGGACAAGAATGTTGCCGACACGATTCGCGAGGCCGTGGCAACCATCGGCGAGAATCTCTCCTTCCGCCGCTCGGCGAAGCTTTCCGTCAACCAGGGCTGCGTTGCAACCTATGTCCATAACCAGGTTGCGGACGGGCTCGGCAAGATCGGCGTCCTGGTCGCCGTGGAGACAGCAGGCGACGCGACGGCGGCCAATGCCATCGCCCGCCAGATTGCCATGCATGTCGCTGCGACCAGTCCGCTCGCCCTTTCCGACGAGGAAGTCGATCCGGCGGCGGTAGAGCGCGAGCGCGCGATCTTCACGGAACAGGCGCGCGAATCGGGCAAGCCGGACAACATCATCGAAAAGATGGTCGAGGGTCGCCTGCGCAAGTTCTTCGAAGAGGTCGTGCTGCTGAAACAGGCCTTCGTCGTCAATCCCGATGTCACGGTCGGCGAGGCCCTGAAGCAGGCGGAAAAGGACATCGGTGCCCCGGCGAAGATCGTTGGGTTCGTCCGCTTTGCCCTCGGCGAGGGCGTGGAGCGGGACGAAGCGGATTTTGCCGCCGAGGTCGCGGCAGCGGCGAAGGGATAGACACCTGCAAGTACCGCAATCCTGTCCATGACGGCAAATTTCCTCGCGGGCGCCGCGTGACAATGCGGCGCCCTTCCTGTATCCGGGGGCCGGTCAGCGGAAAAGCGAGGTTCCATGTCGAAGCGTCCGGTTTATAAGCGAATTCTACTTAAAGCATCGGGCGAGGCTCTGATGGGCGAACAGGGTTTCGGCATTGACGTCTCGGTTGCGGATCGCATTGCCGGAGACATTGCGGAAGCGCGCAGCCTGGGAGTCGAAGTTGGCGTGGTCATCGGCGGTGGCAACATCTTCCGGGGCGTCGCGGTGGCCTCGCGTGGCGGAGACCGGGTAACCGGCGACCACATGGGCATGCTGGCGACGGTCATCAACTCGCTGGCGCTGCGGACTTCGCTGGGCAAGTGCGGCGTCGAGACGGTTGTGCTGTCGGCGATCGCAATGCCGGAAATCTGCGAGAGCTTCTCGCAACGCAAGGCCAGCGCCTATATGGATGCGGGCAAGGTGGTCATCTTCGCCGGCGGTACCGGCAACCCGTATTTCACTACCGATTCGGCGGCCGCGTTGCGTGCCGCGGAGATGGGCGCCGATGCGCTGTTCAAGGGGACGCTCGTCGATGGGGTCTATTCGGCCGACCCGAAACGTGATCCGGCCGCAACGCGTTTCGATCGGATCAGCCACGCCGAGGTCATCAGCCGGGGGCTGGCAGTAATGGACACGGCGGCGATAGCGCTTGCACGGGAGAACAACATTCCCATAATCGTATATTCCATACAGGAGAAGGGCGGGCTTGGCGCAATCCTGGCCGGCGGTGGCCGCTGCACGATCGTGTCTGATTCGTGAAGGCGAACCAGGTCCCCCAGCACCACGGAGTGAGCAGAATGAGCGCAGGTACGGATGAGAAGGAACTGAAACGCAGGATGGAGGGCGCGATCGCCGCCTTTCGCTCGGATCTGGTATCCCTGCGCACGGGCCGGGCCTCTTCCAGCGTGCTCGATCCGATCCAGGTCGAGGCATATGGCAGCCTGATGCCGCTCAACCAGGTGGCGACGATCTCCGTGCCCGAACCGCGCATGATTTCGGTATCGGTGTGGGACCGTTCCATGATACAGGCTGTGGACCGGGCGATCCGGGAAGCCAATCTCGGTTTCAATCCGATCGTCGATGGGCAGAACCTGCGCATTCCGGTGCCGGAGCTGAATGAAGAGCGCCGCCGCGAACTTGCCAGGATCGCGCATCAATATGCCGAGCAGGCCCGTGTCGCAGTGCGCAATGTCCGGCGCGACGGTATGGACCGGCTCAAGAAGGCCGAGAAGGACGGCGAGATCAGCCAGGACGAAATGCGCCAGGGCTCGGAGCGGGTGCAGAAGCTCACGGATGAGCGGATTGCCGAGATCGACCGGCTTCTGGCGGAGAAGGAAGCGGAGATCATGCAGGTCTGAACCAGGCTGCTATCGGGGGGCGGGGGTCGCGAGGAGTCTTATGGCAGTTCCGGCGCATGTCGCGATCATCATGGACGGGAATGGACGGTGGGCAACGTCACGCGGGCTGCCGCGTGCGGCGGGCCATCGGGCCGGAGTCGAAGCGCTGCGGCAGGCTGTGCGGGTCGCAGGAGAGCTGGGCCTTTCCTATCTCACCGTCTTTGCCTTCTCTTCGGAAAACTGGTCTCGGCCGCGTTCCGAGATCAATGATCTGATGGGCCTGCTGCGGCTGTTCATCCGCCGGGACCTGGCGGAACTGCACGAGAATGGCGTTCGCATCCGCGTGATCGGCCGCCGCGACGACCTGGAGCCGGAAATCCTGAACCTGCTGAACGAGGCAGAGCAACTCACCTTGCGCAATCGGGGGACCAACCTGACCATAGCCTTCAATTATGGCGGCCGCGACGAGATGGTCCGTGCCATGCAGCGCATCGCCGAACAGGTGGCCAGCGGCGAATTGCTGCCCTCCGAAATCGATGCGAGCCATGTCGAGGGCGCGCTCGATACGGCATGCCTGCCGGATCCGGAACTGATCATCCGCACCAGCGGCGAACAGCGCCTGTCGAATTTCCTGCTATGGCAGGCTGCCTATAGCGAATTCGTCTTTGTTCCCTGCTATTGGCCGGATTTTACCCGGGAACACTTCCTCACGGCGCTGGACGCCTTCGGACAGCGCGACCGCCGATTCGGCGGATTGACCGCGCAGGCCGTGGCGAACTGATGACGGCAGGCCTGACAAATCTGCAGCAGCGTGTGGTTTCCGCGCTGGTTCTTGCGGGGGCGGTCCTTCTGGCGACCTGGCTCGGTGGGCCGATCTTCCGCCTGGTGGTTTGCCTGGTCGCCGCGATCGTCTTTCTCGAATGGCTGACAATGGCGCAAGGCGATCTTCAGTCGGTACGCGCTCCGGTTCTCGTAGCCTTTGGAGCGGCAATCGTCGTCCTGCTGCTTGGCGCCGGACCGCTGGCCAGCCTGATCGCCGCGCTGGTAGCCGGCGCGATCGGTGCGATCGTTGCCGAAACGCGCCGGCAGGGGTTCAACGTCGCTCAGGGCTTCGCCTACGCCTTTCTGCCTGCCTACGCGATGGTGGTGCTGCGGGGCGAAAGTCAGACTGGTCTGGTGGCGGTGCTCTTTCTGTATGCGGTGGTATGGGCGACGGATATCGGCGCCTATTTCGTCGGGCGCAAGCTCGGTGGGCCGAAGCTCGCGCCGGCAATCTCGCCCGGCAAGACCTGGTCCGGGGCGGCAGGCGGGCTGGCCGCGGGCATTCTCGCCGGCATGTTGCTGACGGCGTCGGCCGGCAGTTTTTCGGCATCAATCCTCGTGGCGGCCCTCTTAATCTCGTTGGCGGCGCAGCTTGGCGACCTTTTTGAATCCTCGATCAAGCGACAGGCAGGCGTCAAGGATTCCAGCCAGCTCATTCCCGGGCATGGCGGGGCGATGGACCGGGTTGACGGGCTGGCATTCGCGGCGGTGGCGCTTCTCATTCTTGCAATGCTTGGCCTGCATCCCGGAATTGCGCATGGCTAGAGAGCGGATCGAGAGCGAGACAACCCTTCGGAGGTGCGCGAGTGCCTGAAATCCTTGCCGGCCTGTTCGGTGGCGACAGTCTGCTGATCGGCACGATCCTGCCATTCCTGGTCGTCCTGACCGTGGTCGTCTTCGTGCACGAAATGGGCCATTATCTGGTCGGGCGCGCCTGCGGCATCGGCGTAACGGCATTTTCCGTAGGCTTCGGCCCCGAACTGGCCGGCTTCACCGACCGGCACGGAACGCGCTGGAAGCTCTCGGCCATCCCGCTTGGCGGCTATGTCAAGTTCACCGGCGACATGTCCGTAACCAGTTCTCCCGAAGGGGTTGCGGACCAGGAGCTGGACGAGGAAGAGCGCCGCCGCGCCTTCCATCTCCAACCCGTCTGGAAGCGGGCTGCGACCGTCGCCGCCGGACCGCTGGCAAATTTCGTGCTTACGGCGGTCGTATTCGCGGTTCTCTTCGCACTCCATGGGCGGATGGTGATGGAGCCGATCGTTGCCGCCGTGCAGCCGGAAAGCCCGGCCGCTGCCGCCGGCTTCCAGCCTGGTGACCGATTCGTGGCGCTGGACGGCACTCCCATTGTCACGTTCGGCGACGTGCAGCGCTATGTCTCGCCGCGGGCGGGCGACCCGATCCGCTTCACGATCGAGCGCGAGGGCAGTCTGATCGAACTGATTGCGACCCCCGCAGCGAGGGAGCAGACCGACCAGCTCGGCAATTCCTACACGGTCGGCATTATCGGCGTGCAGACCGACGAGGCGCTAGGCCAGCCACGCGTGATCGAATATACGCCGGTCGAGGCGGCAGGGGAGGCGATTCGCGAGACAGTCTTCATCATCGCCCGCACTGGCCAGTTCCTGCAGCGATTCGCTGCGGGACGGGAAGACAGATGCCAGCTCGGCGGACCGGTGAAGATCGCAGACATGGCGGGCAGGGCAGCGGCCCTCGGCATCGTCTGGCTGGTGCAACTGACCGCATTGCTCTCGGCGGGAATCGGCATTCTCAATCTCCTGCCCATCCCGCCGCTCGATGGGGGGCACCTGCTTTTTTATGTTTATGAGGCGATTGCGCGCCGCAAGCCCTCGGAACAGATTGTGGAAATCGCCTACCGAATCGGCCTGTTTGCCGTACTGGCCTTCATGCTGTTCGTATTCTGGAACGATATTTTCGGCTGCTGAGGGGTCGACAGGGGGAGAACGTTGAGACGATGTTTACCATGGCGAAAAAATGGCGTGACGCGAATGCCACGTTGGACTTATTAGTAAAGCATGTTGAAATCGGAGCCTTGCCTAAGGCGAAAATCCGGTTAATAGGTTAAGACCGTAAAGCTGGATTGTCGGCCGTCTTGCCGTGCGAAAACGAGAAAAAAGGTAATTGAGCCCGATGAAGGCACTAGGGGATTTCAGTCGGTCAGTCGCAATGCGTATCAGTATGGCGCTCACCATTGCCGTAGCTGCGCTGGCGATTCTGCCCGCATCCATCGATCTGGCGCAGGCGGCTGTGGTCAGCGCCGTGGATGTGCGCGGCAATCAGCGCGTGGAAGACGGCACGATCATCGATTATGTCGGCATTCGTCCGAACGTGAATTTCAACGATGGCGACATCGACGAGGGCGTGAAGCGGCTCTTCTCGACAGGCCTGTTCTCGGATGTGCGAATCAATGTCGCCGGCCGGACGCTTGTAATCAGCGTCGAGGAATATGCGCTCATCAATGAGGTCATCTTCCAGGGCAACCGGAAGCTGAAGGACAACGCGCTGACCAATGTCGTGCAGCTGAAGCCGGGCGGAACATTCTCGCAGTCCATGCTGGAGCTTGACGAGCAGGCAATTGCCGAAGCCTATGCCCGGATCGGCCGTAGCGATGCAACCGTCAGTTCGCAGGTGATCGAACTCGGGCAGAACCGGGTCAATGTCGTCTTCACCGTGAAGGAGGGCGGCCGCACGAAGATCAACCAGATCAATTTCGTCGGCAATAATGCCTATTCCGACCGGCGGCTGGCGAGCGTCATCTCCACCAAGAAATCCAACCTGCTCTCCTTCCTCGGTCGCAGCGACGTTTATGACGAGGATCGGCTGCGGGCCGACGAGGAGGCGCTGCGCCGTTTCTATTACAATCGCGGCTATGCGGATTTCCGCGTCATCTCGTCGACGGCCAGCCTGGATGAGTCGACCAATGAATATTCGGTGACGATCACGGTCGAGGAAGGCGAGCGCTACCGCTTCGGCTCAATCGAGATCGACAGCTCGGTTCGCGATATCGATCCGCAGGCATTGCGCCACCTGATCAAGACCAAGGAAGGCGCGGTCTACAGCGCCGAGGACGTCGAGAAGTCCCTCATCGCGCTGAGCGAGGGCCTTGCCGAACATGGCTATGTGTTTGCCGAAGTGACGCCACGCGGCGACCGGGATTTCGAGAACAACATCATTTCCGTGGTCTATTCGATCGACCAGGGTGCGCGCACCTATATCCAGCGCATCGAGATCCGTGGCAATTCGCGGACCCGTGACTATGTGATCCGGCGCGAATTCGACATTTCGGAAGGTGATGCCTTCAATCAGGCCCTGGTGCAGCGCGCCAAGCGCCGCCTGGAGGATCTCGACTATTTCACTTCGGTCAACGTCTCGACCATTCCGGGCGACCAGCCGGACCAGGTCATCCTGGTCGTGGATGTGGTCGACAAGGCGACGGGCGAGTTCTCGATCGGCGGCGGCTATGCGACCGGCGGCGAGACGCCGGGACCGACGGCCGAGTTCAGCATTACCGAGAAGAACTTCCTCGGTCGCGGCCAGTATATTCGCCTCTCGCTGGGCGGCGGCAAGGACAGCCGGAACTACCAGCTTTCCTTCACCGAACCCTATTTCCTGGGGCGGAGAATGTCGGCGGGGTTCGACCTGTTCAAGCAGAAGCGTACCAATCGCAGCTATGATTATGATGTGCAGGGCGCGACGGTCAGGCTCGGCCTGCCGATCACGGAGGCGCTGGTCGCGCAGCTTGCCTATAATTATACCGAGCAACGCTATGCGTATGGCGACTGGAATACGGGAAATCCGCCATTCTGCCCGAACCCCTATGGCTGGAACGATCCGGACAATCCGTTTGATCCGAACCTGCCCGTGGACCCGGATACGAACCCGCTCTACTGCCCCTTGCCGCGTGCGATCCAGAATGCGATCGCGGCCAGCCCGTGGACCAAATCCTCGATCAGTGGCTCGCTGATCTACAACACGATCGACAATATGCGCGATCCGCGTGAGGGGCTCTATGCGACGGTTGGACTCGAATATGCCGGCCTTGGCGGTAATGCCAATTTCCTGCGCTTCACCACCCGCGCCAGCTATTATCACATGCTCGTCGACTCGCTCGATGTCGTCGGCATCGTTTCGGCGGGCGCCGGCCATGTCTATTCGATCGGCAATAACGGGCTCAGCACGTTCGACCTGTTCCAGTCCAACAGCCGCATCGTCCGCGGCTTCGAGAATGCCGGCTTCGGTCCTGCGGTCGTCTACCCAAGTGCGTTCGGCAACCTGACCGAGCATGTCGGCGGTTCGACCTATTTCCATGCCTCGGTCGAGACGCAGTTCCCGATGCCGATCGTCCCGGAAAGCATCGGCATTCGCGGCGCGCTCTTTGCCGATGCCGGCACGCTCTATGGCTATCCGAGCGCGCTTGTCGATCCTGGCGAAACGATGCACAGCACCGGCGCGGCCATTCGCGCATCGGTCGGCGTCGGCCTGATCTGGAATTCGCCTTTCGGCCCGCTGCGCGTCGACTATGCCTTGCCGGTCATGAAGGAAGATACCGACAAGGTGCAGGAGTTCAATTTCGGCATTTCCGGCCGCTTCTGAGCTTCCGGAAACAGGAATTGGGAAGGGCCGTGGCGACAGCCGCGGCCTTTTCGCCTTCTGGGTGCGGAATTGTGGGTGCGGAATTGCTGGAACAAGCGCGAAAGGCATGTGCGCACGGTGTCCTGTGCGCGCCGGTCAATCTCCGATGTACAGCCGCGGCGCTGGCTGGCAAGAGACTTGTATTCCCCGGCGAATTATCCGAAAAGCGGGAATTGCGACGCGGCTGGGCAAGTCCGTCCGAGAACAGAAACGATCCAGCAGCTCCACGGGCTTTGTAACCTCATGACTGATTCTGCCTTCTACCAGCCTCAGCGTGCGTTCACGGTGGCGGAGCTTGCAGAGATTACCGGCGCGGAACTGCTGGATTTAGCCAAAGGCAAGATCGTCATCGAGGGAATTGCTCCCCTGAGCGAGGGCGGGCCAAAAATGCTGGTCTTCATTGACAGCCAGCGGCGACTCGGGACCTTGGCCGGTCTCGTGGCGGCGGCAATCCTGTGTCCGCCGGCCCTGGCTGCCAGCATGCCTCCGGAAATGGCGGTCCTGGTCTCCGCGCACCCTCAGGCCGATTTCGTCAAGATCTCGCGCATCCTGTTTCCCGAAGCGATGCGGCCAACGCCGATGACAGGCGAGGCCGGCATTTCTCCCGGTGCGGTCGTGTCGGCCGATGCGATGATCGAGCCGGGCGTCATCATCGAGGCCGGCGCGGTGATTGGCGCCAAGGCAGCGATCGGCAGCGGCACCATCATCGGGCCGAACAGCGTGATCGGGCCGAATGTCCAGATCGGCCGTGAATCCCGGGTGGGCGCCGGTGCGACGATCCAGTGCGCACTGATCGGCAATCGCGTCATCATCCATCCCGGTGCACGCATCGGCCAGGACGGTTTCGGCTATCTTGTCGGCGAATCGGGGCTGGAGAAGATTCCGCAGATCGGCCGCGTCATCATTCAGGACGATGTGGAGATCGGCGCCAATACCACCATCGACCGCGGGGCGATGGAAGATACGGTCATCGGCGAGGGCACCAAGATCGATAATCTCGTTCAGATCGCGCATAATGTACGGATCGGCCGGCATTGCGCCATTGCGGGCGCCTGTGGCCTTTCGGGCTCGGTTACGGTCGGCGACGGGGTGCTGATCGGCGGAGGGGTCGGGATTGCCGATCATCTGAGCATCGGCAGTGGTGCGCGGCTCGCCGCTGGCGCAGGTGTCCTGCGCGACGTGCCGCCAGGGACGACATGGTCCGGCTATCCGGCACGGCCCTTGCGCGAGTTTTTCCGTGAGACTGCCACATTGACGGCGCTCACTGCAAACAGGAGAAAGAATGGCGGAAGAGATGGCTGAACAGGAGCCCGCTTCCCGGGGCTCGCTGGATGTTGCGGCGATCATGGCCTTGATCCCGCATCGGTACCCGTTCCTGCTCGTGGACCGGATCGTCGAGATCGATGGCGACCAATCGGCGATCGGCATCAAGAATGTCACGATCAATGAACCGTTCTTTGCCGGGCATTTCCCCGGTAATCCCGTCATGCCCGGAGTGCTGATTGTCGAGGCCATGGCCCAGACCGCAGGCGCCATCTGCATGGCGCAGCAGTCCGGCGGCGCCGACATCGTCTATTTCATGTCGATCGACAGCGCCAAGTTCCGCAAGCCCGTGGTTCCCGGCGACCAGCTCGAACTGCATGTCAGCAAGCTGAAGCAGCGTGGGCCGGTATGGAAATTTTCCTGCGAAGGCAGGGTGGGCGGCGCGATCGTGGCTGAGGCAGTCGTGACGGCGATGCTGGCGTCCAGCAAGGATCATGCATGAACGAAACCTGGATTCATCCGAGCGCCTGTGTCGAGCCAGGGGCCGAATTGGGGCAGGGTGCACGGATCGGTCCGTTCTGCCATGTTGCCGGGACGGCGCAGCTCGGTGACGGGGTGGAACTAAAGAGCCATGTGACCGTGCTTGACGGGACGACCATCGGTGCTCGAACCGTTGTATGGCCCTATGCCACGCTCGGCGGTGCGCCGCAGAATCTTTCCCATGGCGGGGGGCTGACGACGCTGGAGATCGGCGAGGAATGCACGATACGTGAGGGCGTGACGATGAATCGCGGCTCCGACAACAGCCGTGGCGTCACCCGGGTCGGCCGCAAAGGCTTCTTCATGGCCTACAGCCATGTCGCACATGATTGCCTGGTCGGCGATCACGTCATTCTCGCCAACCAGGCGACGCTCGCAGGCCATTGCGAAGTCGGTGACCACGCCAATATTGGCGGGCTGACGGCGGTGCACCAGTTCGTGCGCATCGGGCATCACGCATTTGTCGGCGGCTGTTCGGGCCTTGCCGGGGACCTTATCCCCTTCGGCATGGCGATGGGAAACCGCGCTCGGCTGCGCGGCCTTAATGTCGTAGGAATGAAGCGTTCCGGCCTGAAGTCCGAGCGCATCCGTGCCCTGCGTTCGGCCTATCGGCAGATCTTCTCGGGTCCGGGATCGATGGCAGAGAATGCCGAAGCAGTGCGCGCGGCAAATGGCGATGACCCGCTGGTCGCAGAAATGACCGCCTTTCTCCTGACGCGCGGACGCAGGCATTTCTGCGTTCCGGGTTCCGCTGAACCGGATTCGGATGATGGCGAGGCGCAGGGCTGAGCCGGAACGGCCCCGGATCGCGCGCGAGGAGTGCATAGCGATCCTGGCGGGCGGCGGAATGCTGCCAGTCCAACTGGCGAAGAAGCTGCGGGACGAGGGCCAGCGCGCCATCGTCTTTCGTATCGATGGGGAGGCATTGCCGGAAAGCTGCTTTGCCGGACTGCCTTGCGAGACGCGTCGCCTGGAGGATTTTCCTGACCTTGCACGGCACCTGCGTCGCCACGATGTGCGCCATCTTGTCATGGCAGGATCCGTCGAGCGCCGGCCTCGACTCGGCCATCTGCGCTGGAGCACGGGACTGTTGCGCCTGCTACCGCAACTGGCGCGCGCATTGCTACTCGGCGATGACGGCTTGCTGCGCCATATCGTCCGCCATGTCGAGCAAATCGGGGTCGAGGTCATCGGTGTGCATGAGTTGTTGCCGGACGTGGTCACCACAGTCGGCCCGCAGGGGTCTCGCGCGCCATCAAGAAACGACTGGAAGGACATCGACGCGGCATTCGAGGCGGCATCGGCCATCGGCGTGCTGGATATCGGCCAGGCGGCCATTGCGATCGGCGGCAGGGCCATCGCGCTGGAAGGCATTGAAGGGACCGACGGATTGCTCGAACGCACCGTGGCGCTGCGCCAGCACGGGCGTCTGGCGGGCGCAACAGGCGGGGTGCTGGCCAAGTGCGCCAAGCCGGGCCAGGAATTGCGGGCCGACTTGCCGGCGATCGGCGTGCGGACGGTTCACGATGCGGCGAGAGCCGGCCTTCGCGGCATCGCCCTGCAGGCTGGGCGCACCTTGATCCTGGAACGCGAGGAGACGCTCGCTGCGGCAGAGCGGGAAGGTATGTTCATTATCGGCATCGAGCCGGGCGCGCAGGGGTCCGGCTGATGGAAACCGGTCCCGGATTGCGCCTTGCGATTGTCGCCGGAGAGGAGTCCGGCGACCTGCTCGGCGCCGACCTGGTGCGTGCCCTGCGCCGGATCGTCTCCGGGCGGGTGGAACTGATTGGCGTCGGCGGAGCGCATCTCGGTGCCGAGGGGATGGATAGCCTGTTCGATCCGGAAATCATTGCCATTGCCGGAATTACCGCAGTGTTGCGTGACCTGCCGCGGCTCTTGCGTCTCGTTGGCCAAACCGCCCGCTCGCTGGTCGCGGCGCGACCGGATTGTGTCGTTCTGATTGACAGCCCCGCTTTCAACCTGCGCGTGGCGAAGAAGATCCGCAAGCTCGATCCTGCGCTGCCGATCATTCAATATGTCTGTCCGAGCGTCTGGGCCTGGATGCCGGGTCGGGCGGAGAAGATGAAGACCTGCATCGATCATGTTCTCTGCCTGCTGCCCTTTGAGCCGGCCGAACTGGTACGCCTTGGCGGGCCGCCGGGCAGCTTTGTCGGCCATCGCCTGACCAGCCATGAAGGTCTTGCTGGCGCACGGGCCATGCAGGCTGCGCGGGGCGGCCCCGATCCGGCAAGGCGAAGCCTGCTGCTGCTGCCCGGATCCCGCCGCTCGGAGGTGGAGACGCTTGCGCCGACCTTCGCCGAGACGGCGGAGATTCTCGCCGCGCGCGGCAATATATTCGAGGTAGTGGTACCGACCCTGGCGCGCCACGAGGCGCGGATCCGACATTATTTCGGCTCGCTGGGCCTGTCTGCAACCGTCACCGTGACCGAGGCGGAGAAATGGCAGGCCTTTGGCCGGGCTGACGCAGCGCTGGCCGCCTCGGGAACGGTGCTGCTTGAACTCGCCCTTGCCGGGGTACCGGCAATTTCCTGCTACAAGCTCGACCGGATCATGCGGCTTGCCCTCCCGCTGGTGCGGGTGTGGTCGGGTGCCTTGCCTAATCTCATTGCCGACCGGCCGATCATCGCAGAATATTATGACGGCCAGGCGCGGCCCGCCTATCTGGCGCGGGCGATCGAAATGCTCTGGGAGAGTGGTTCTGCCCGCAATGCGGTGCTGGAAGGCTACGAGACGACTCGCGCCGCCCTTGCCACCGCGCAGCCGGCGGGAGACCGGTCGGCTGCAATCGTGATGGAACTGGCCAGAAAGCGATAGCCGCCTTCAGTTCCGCATGCGCTATGGTGCTAGCGCTTGGCGACGGGCACGTAGTCGCGCTGCGGCGCACCAGTATAGAGCTGGCGCGGCCGACCGATCTTCTGGTGCGGATCCTCGATCATCTCGTTCCACTGCGCGATCCAGCCCACCGTGCGCGCGACCGCAAACAGGACGGTGAACATGGTGGTCGGGAAACCCAACGCCTTCAGGGTAATCCCCGAATAGAAGTCGATGTTCGGATAGAGTTTCTTCTCGATGAAATACTCGTCGGTGAGCGCAATGCGCTCCAGTTCGAGTGCCACGTCGAGGAGCGGATCATCCTTGATGCCCAGCTCACCGAGGACTTCATGCGTGGTCTGCTGCATGATCTTGGCGCGCGGATCATAATTCTTGTAGACGCGATGGCCGAAGCCCATCAGGCGGAACGGATCGTTCCGGTCCTTCGCACGGGCGACATATTCCGGAATACGGTCGACCGTGCCGATCTCGGCCAGCATATTCAGCGCCGCCTCGTTGGCGCCGCCATGCGCCGGCCCCCACAGGCAGGCAATGCCGGCGGCAATGCAGGCGAAGGGATTGGCTCCCGACGAGCCGGCAAGGCGCACGGTTGATGTCGATGCATTCTGCTCATGATCGGCATGCAGGATGAAGATCCGGTCCATGGCGCGCGCCAGCACCGGATTGACCTTGTATTCCTCGCACGGCACCGCGAAGCACATATGCAGGAAGTTGGCGGCGTAGCCGAGCTCGTTGCGCGGATAGACGAAGGGCTGGCCGACGTAATACTTGTAGGCCATCGCGGCAATGGTCGGCGTCTTCGCAATCATGCGCAGGCTGGCCACCATGCGTTGATGCGGATCGGAAATGTCGATCGAATCATGGTAGAAGGCGGACATGGCGCCCATGACACCGCACATGATCGCCATGGGATGCGCGTCGCGGCGGAAGCCGGTGAAGAACCGCGTCATCTGCTCATGTACCATGGTGTGGCGCGTGACGCGTTCGTCGAAATCCTTCTTCTGCGCGGCAGTAGGCAATTCGCCGTAGAGAAGGAGATAGCAGACTTCCAGGAAGTCACCGTGCTCGGCAAGCTGCTCGATCGGATAGCCGCGATGCAGCAGCAGGCCCTTGTCGCCATCAATAAAGGTGATTCTGGATTCGCAGCTCGCGGTCGACGTGAAGCCGGGATCATAGGTGAACATGCCCGTCTCGGCATAGAGTGACGAGATGTTGATCACATCCGGCCCGATCGTGCCCTTGCGAATCTGGAACTCCCTTGTGCTGTCGCCAAGGTCGAGCCTGGCTGTTGCATCCGTCATGGCGAACTCCTCTTGTCGCGTTCAGATCTGGCGCCGGAATGTTGCAGTGCACGCCCCGCACCATCGAAAAAGCTGGTTCTAGCTAGCGCATTTCACTCCGGGTGCCAACAACCAAACAGGATTTTGTCGCACTGCAATATTAGAGAAATGCTATTCAGGAGCGGATACAATCGCGAATTCGGGCGAGCGATTCCTCCCGACCGAGCAGCGCGAGAACCTCAAAGATTCCGGGCGACACAGTCCGTCCCGTCAGGGCCGCTCGCAAGGGCTGCGCGAGCCGCCCGAGCTTCATGCCGGTTTCCTCGGCGAGAGCGCGAATCGCTGTCGAGATCGGTTCTACGGACCATTCTTCCAGTGCTGCCAGCCGGTCGTGCAAACTTGCCAGCAAGACACGATTCTCTGCCTCCGCGACCAGTGCGGCAGCTCTCTCGTCCAGCGCCAGCGGACGCATGGCGAACAGGAATTCCGCGCCATCGGCGAGTTCCACCAGCGTACGCGCGCGTTCCTTCAGTTCCGGCATGGCGGCAAGCAGCAGGGCCTGCTGGTCCGGATCAAGGCCGGCGAGGGTCGCGCCATTGGGTAGGTGCGGCGCCGCCCGCAACAGCTCCCCGGTCAGTTCCTCATCGGTGCAGGCGCGCATATGCATGCCATTGAGCGCCTCCAGCTTGCGAAGGTCGAACCTGGCTGCGCTCTTGTTGACGTCGGCAATGTCGAACCATTCAATCATGTCCTCGGTGGACATGAACTCGTCATCGCCATGGCTCCAGCCGAGACGCGCGAGATAGTTGCGCAGGGCCGCGGGCAGGAACCCCATGGCGCGATAGGCCTCGACGCCAAGCGCACCGTGCCGTTTCGACAATTTGGCGCCGTCGGGACCGTGAATCAGCGGAATGTGGGCCATGACCGGCACGTTCCAGCCGAGCGCTTCGTACAGGATCTTCTGGCGGGCGGCATTGGTCAGGTGGTCGTCTCCCCGGATGATGTGGGTGACGCCCATGTCGTGATCGTCGACCACGACCGCATGCATGTAGGTCGGATTGCCATCGGAGCGCAGCACGACGAAATCGTCGAGATCCTTGTTGGGGAAGCGGACTTCGCCCTGAACCAGATCATGAATCACCGTCTCGCCCTCGCGCGGCGCCTTGATCCGGATTGCCGGCGCGATGCCTTCCGGGGCCTCGGCAGGATCGCGGTCGCGCCAGCGCCCGTCATAGCGGGGCGGGCGGCCCTCGGCGCGGGCCTGCTCGCGCATCGTCGCCAGTTCCTCGGGCGTCGCATAGCAGCGATAGGCCTTGCCCGAAGCCAGCAGTTCCTCTGCAATCTCGCGATGGCGCTCGACGCGGGAATATTGCGACACCGGTTCACCATCCCAGTCGAGTCCGAGCCAGGTGAGCCCGTCAAGGATTGCGGCCGTGGCAGCCGCGTTCGAGCGCTCCCGGTCCGTATCCTCAATGCGCAGCAGCATCCTGCCACCCATATGCTTCGAATAGAGCCAGTTGAAGAGGGCGGTTCTGGCGCCGCCAATGTGCAGATAGCCTGTCGGCGAAGGCGCGAATCGGGTGACGATCATGATTTGTCGGACCTTGTCTTTCCGGTCTGGATATCCTGACGCACCCCATGGTGCGGCGGTTGCGCCTGATGTAGCATCATGACGCCGGGGCGCAAGTCATCTGGCCATGTAGGCCGGATCGGGGGATGATGAACGGGCTTGCGGACCGCTTTGGCGGCGCGGCGGGGAGGGCGCTCGCGCGCCGGTTCCGGCAGTTTCGAAGACAGCACGCATGGGGGCGGCGACATCCGGCATACCGGAAGACCCGGCTCGGCCGGACCGGGCTACGGGACCGCCTCTCCGGCGCGCTTGCAAGGGAAGGCGCCGCGGGAACGCCGTTTCTCCTCGTGCCGGTGCTGCTGGCGGTCGGCGCATCGGCCTATTTCCTCCTGCCTCTTGAGCCGGATCGGGCCGTATTGCCGCCCGCGTCGGCCATGCTTGGCCTGCTCGCCTGGCTGGGACGAGACCGGCCATTGCTGCGGATGGCAATGCTTGCTTGCCTTTCTGTCGTGGCAGGCTGGGGGGTTGCCTCGTTCCATGCCGCCCGGCTGGACACGCCAATGCTCGGCGAGCGCGTCAGCACGCACCTGACCGGCAGGATCCTGCGGATCGAGCCCACGAGGACCGGCAAGTCAAGGCTCACCCTTTCCGTCCGGTCAACGACCGGGCCGGAGTTGCAGGCGCCGCCACGGAAAGTACGGATCGTCGCGGCCTCCCTGCCGGAGGGCGCGATGCCGGGAAGCCTGCTGTCCGGGCGGGCCCGGCTGTTCCCGATCCAGGGGCCGGTGCGTCCCGGCGGCTATGACCATGCCTTTCATGCCTTCCATGCCGGGATCGGCGCCAGCGGCTATTTTCTCGGGCCGCCGCAGATATTCGCCGATCAGCATATGGGGACGGCCACGGAGTGGATGGTGACGAAGATCGAGCGGGTGCGCCATGCGCTCACGGAGCGGATACGCGCGCGGCTGCCAGGTCAGGAAGGCGAGCTTGCCAGCGCGCTGATCACCGGGGTGCAGTCGGCAATCGACGAAGAAACGAATCATGTGCTGCGCGCGACCGGACTTGCGCATATCCTGTCGATCTCGGGGCTGCACATGGCGCTTGTGGCCGGCCTGGTGATGGGAATCATTCGCCTTGCCGGCGCCTTGTTTCCTCGCTTCGCCTCGGCCTTTCCAGTCCGCAAGCTGGCCGCGGCGACGGCGTTGGCCGCCTTGTTGCTCTACCTGTTCATTTCAGGTGCGGCGGTCGCCACCCTGCGTTCAGCAATTATGCTGGGGGTGATGCTCGGGGCAGTCCTGTGCGACCGTCTTTCGCTCACCATGCGCAATCTCGCCATTGCGGGACTGGTAATCCTCGCGGTACATCCGCACGAAGTGCTCAATCCGGGGTTCCAGATGTCGTTTGCCGCCACGGCGGCCCTGATTGTGGTTTATCGCGCCTGGAGCGACTGGAAGGCAGACCGGGCCGAGGGAGACCGGGCATCGGGGCTGGCGCGTGATTCCGTAATCGTTCGTCTGGTGATGGGCGCGGTCCATGCAGCATTCCTGCTGGCACTCACCTCGCTTGTCGCGGGCGTCGCGACCGGCATCTACGGCATCTGGCATTTCCACCGAGCCGCGCCGCTGGGCGTGTTCGCAAATCTCGCCGCCATGCCGGTCGTATCCCTGGCGGTCATGCCGCTGGCAATGCTCTCGGTCATTCTGATCCCGCTGGGGCTCGATTGGCTTTCCTTTATGGCGCTGGGCAAGGCGATCGCACTCGTCGTCGCCATCGCCGCCTGGTTCGCAGAACGGACGCCCTTCGATGCAGTCGGTGCCATTCCGGCCTCCTCCCTGTTGCTGGCGAGCGCGAGCCTGATCGTTGCCACGCTTCTCACAACGCGGCTTCGTTTTTTCGCTATTCCCCTGTGCCTCGGCGCGATCTGGGCGATCCAGGCGCGCAGCATGCCGGATGTGCTGGTCAGCGAAGATGCGGCGCTGGTTGCGGTGCGCAGCGGCGAGGCGCTGGCGATCCATCCGGCGAGAGGCAATGGTTTCACGCTCCGGGTCTGGCAGGATGCGACCGCCGCGACTGCCCTTGCGCTTCCGGGTCCGGACGAACAGGGCCTGCCGAGCTTTCATTGTGATGACGACCTGTGCAGCCTGCGCATGAAGGATGGCACGGTCATCGTCCATGCCGGTAGCACGTCCACAGCCCGCCGCGCCTGTGGCCTTGCCAGCGTGATTGTCATAAACGATCCCGGCGCACCACATGCCGCCCTGTGCGGCGAAGACAGCCTCGGACCCGCCGGACCGCCGGTCGTGCTCTCCGCCCGGTTGCTGGCAAGGAGGGGAGCGGCAGAGATCCGGTTCGGGAGACAAGGGCGGGCGAGGGTCCGCTTTGCCATCGCAATGCCATGGAAACCATGGCACAGACATCGTGGCTGGTCCCGGACCGCGCGCGGATTGCCCGCGCCCAGGGCGCGACCAGTGGAAAAAGCGGCAGGAACGGAAGAAGAATGAGCGCCACGAATCACGAATACTATCCGGATGACTGGATCCGGGCGATCCTGAAACGGACCCGCACCATCGCGGTGCTGGGGGCGTCGGCAAGGCCCGACCGGCCTTCCCATGGCGTGACACGTTTCCTGATCGATGCAGGTTACGAGGTGTTTCCGGTAAATCCGGGTCTGGCCGGCAGCGAATTGCTCGGCAGGCCGATTGTCGCCCGGCTTGCAGATATCTCCGTCCCGGTCGACATGATCGACATCTTCCGCAATCGGCGTGAGATGCCGCAGATCGCCGGGGAAATCCTCGCGCTCGATCCCCTGCCGCGCACGGTCTGGATGCAGCTCGGCATTCGCGATGACAGGTCGGCGGCGAAGCTGGATGCTGCCGGAATTGATGTGGTGATGAACCGTTGTACGGCCATCGAACATGTACGCCTGTGCTGACAGGATGATCGTGTGGCGGATTCCGGTAGTGGAGGAATTCCATTCCGGGATCCCAGGCATTGCGGGGGAAATTTTGCCGGATCAGGTTCGGAGGCAGGATGGAACCCTTTGACGCGACCGGGGCGATGGATCAGGATGCAGCCGGCTTTACCTGACTGCACGCCCGGACCCACACGCGGGGAGATTTCATCACGCGACAGGATGCACTAGGAAGTAGTCCGGGGCGACGGATACCATTCATGGAAAGAAGAGGGAATCATGTCTCAACGCATACCGGGATTCGATACGCTGGCAGTCCATGCTGGCGCCAAGGCCGATCCGGCGACGGGCGCGCGCGCAACGCCGATCTACCAGACCACCTCCTTTGTATTTGACGATACGGAACATGCCGCGTCGCTGTTCGGCTTGCAGGCATTCGGCAATATCTATACGCGGATCATGAATCCGACCCAGGCGGTCCTCGAGGAGCGGCTCGCGGCGCTGGAGGGCGGCACGGCGGCGCTCGCGACCGCATCGGGCCACGCCGCGCAGCTGATCGTCTTTCATACGCTGATGCGCCCCGGCGAGAATTTCGTCGCCGCGCGCAAGCTCTATGGCGGTTCGATCAACCAGTTCGGCCATGCCTTCAAGAATTTCGGCTGGGAAGTGCGCTGGGCAGATCCCGAAGACATTTCAAGTTTCGAGCAGCAGATCGACGCCAACACCCGCGCGATCTTCTGTGAAAGCCTGGCCAATCCGGGGGGCACTTTCGTCGACATCGCCGCCATCAGCGCCATTGCGCGCAAGCATGGCCTGCCGCTGATCGTCGACAATACGATGGCCAGCCCCTATCTGTTGCGCCCGATCGAGCATGGCGCCGACATTGTCGTCCACTCGCTGACCAAATTCATTGGCGGACATGGAAATTCGATGGGCGGCATCATTGTCGATGGCGGCACGTTCGACTGGTCGAAATCCGGCAATTATCCGATGCTGTCCGAGCCGCGCGAGGAATATGGCGGCATGGTCCTGCATCAGGCCTTTGGCAATATCGCCTTCGCGCTGGCATGCCGGGTGCTGGGGCTGCGCGATTTCGGCCCCTCGATCTCGCCCTTCAACGCCTTCATGATCCTGACAGGCGCCGAAACGCTGCCGCTTCGCATGCAGCGCCATTGCGACAATGCCCTGAAGGCGGCCGAGTGGCTTTCCAGCCATCCGAAGGTTTCGTGGATCAGCTATCCCGGGCTGCCGGGAGATGCGAATCATGCACTGCAACAGAAATATTCCCCGAAGGGCGCCGGAGCCGTGTTCACTTTCGGTTTGAAGGGCGGCTATGAGGCCGGGGTCAAGTTCGTCGAGGCGCTCGAAATGTTCTCGCATCTCGCCAATATCGGCGATACGCGCTCGCTGGTCATCCATCCGGCCTCCACGACCCATCGGCAATTGAGCGACGAGCAGAAGATTGCCGCGGGCGCCGGCCCCGATACGGTTCGCCTTTCGATCGGCATCGAGGATCCGGCCGATATCATTGCCGACCTCGAGCAGGCGCTCGAGAAAGCCTGATCCCGGCCCGACGCAATCTTTCCGATCACGCCCGTTTCCGCAAGGATGCGGGCGTTTTCGATTCGCGGGAGGATGTGCCCGGAAACCGGCAACAGACAGAATGGAAGTGCAGAACAAATGATGCCGGGGGTACGCGGATGGACCTCTCCCGACCGTCACCCGGCAGCGAGAGGCTCTGTTGCCGGGATCCGGATCCGGGTCGGCGTGCATTGGCCCTTGCGAAAGGGGGCGGGCCTGCACTATCTATCAGCCGCAGGGCTGCTGCCGCGCGACCTGATTCAGACGAAGGGAATTCCATGACCGACCCGATCCGGACTGCCATGAACCTCGTGCCCATGGTGGTCGAGCAGACCAATCGCGGCGAACGCGCCTATGACATCTTCTCGCGGCTGCTGAAGGAGCGCATCATCTTCATCACCGGTCCGATCGAGGACATGATGGCGTCGCTGGTTTGCGCCCAGCTCCTGTTCCTGGAAGCGGAGAATCCGAAGAAGGAGATCTCCCTCTACATCAATTCTCCGGGCGGCATCGTCACGAGCGGGATGGCAATCTACGATACGATGCAGTTCATCAAGCCTGCAGTCTCGACCCTGTGCATCGGCCAGGCGGCCTCGATGGGTTCGCTGCTGCTCTGCGCCGGCGAGAAGGGCATGCGCTTCGCAACGCCGAATGCGCGGATCATGGTGCACCAGCCATCCGGCGGCTTCCAGGGCCAGGCGTCCGACATCGAGCGCCATGCGCTGGATATCCTGAAGCTGAAGCGGCGCCTGAACGAAACCTATGTGCGCCACACTGGCCAGGATTACGAGACCATCGAACGCACGCTGGATCGCGATCATTTCATGACTTCGCTTGAGGCGAAGGATTTCGGTCTGATCGACGAGGTCATCACGTCACGCGAATCGATGGAAAACCCGGAAAGCGAGTAGGTCTGGCATCGCTGTCGTTTTTCCGGTTCACTGCTGCAATTTGGTCACAATGTGCCGACTTGCTGCATGGGCGCAGCCAGTGCCCGCAATTGGCGGCTTTTGCATGCGGGCAGGAAAGGCTATGCGGCCAGGCGAGGCGGTTCGGGATTGTGTTTCGTGACAGTGGCGCTAGATTCTACACAGTACGTGACATCCGGATGACGGTGCAGAGTGGGTTTTGGCTGTATCATGTCGGAAGCGTGGCTCGGGCAGCGATACGGAAAGGGCAAGTCGGAACATGAGTAAGGTCGGAAACAGCGGCGGGAGCGATACCAAGAACACTCTCTACTGCTCGTTCTGTGGCAAGAGCCAGCACGAGGTGCGTAAGCTGATCGCCGGCCCGACGGTGTTCATCTGCGATGAATGCGTCGAATTGTGCATGGACATCATCCGCGAGGAAAACAAATCCTCGATGGCCAAGTCGCGCGAAGGCGTGCCGACGCCGCAGGAGATCCGCCAGGTCCTCGATGATTATGTGATCGGCCAGTCGCATGCCAAGCGCGTGCTGTCCGTCGCCGTGCACAATCACTACAAGCGTCTGGCGCATGCTTCCAAGAATCACGATGTCGAACTGGCGAAGTC
>CAYLGY010000011.1:0-40771 GCA_964383325.1 uncultured Rhizobiaceae bacterium | reverse complement strand
AAATCAGACCTTGGGAATCCCACTCGATTCAATCAGAACATCCGACGCGCTAGCACATGATCCCGGAAAGTGGCTCCCGCTTTCCGGGCAAGATCATGCGCCAACAGGGGAGCCATGATTCCCCACCCGGCCAAGGCCCGTTCCGGCGCTGCCTTTCCTAGTGCCTGCCAAACCATATGCATGATCTCATGCGCCGGGAAAACCGTGCACATGGTGACTGGTGCAGGGGGTCTGGCGTTTACGACCGTACCCTCCGGGGCAATCAGTTCAATACACCGGAATGTGCCTTCGTTCCGTGGAATTGCTGGGTCGAAGAAGGATGCCACCGCGGCATAGACGGCTGAATAGGTATTGGCGAGCGAGGAATTCTTGAAGCCGCGGATCTGTGGATCAGTCCCCGTAAAATCCGCGATGATCCCATCCCTGCTTTTCGTGAGGGTTAGCCTGAAGCCGACTTCCATCTCCTCGAAGCAATCATTGTAAAACCGTTCTTCCGCAGTATAGACACCGTCCGGAATCTCCGTCAGTGCCGATCGCATCATCAAGTCACCATGATCGAGAATTTTCGAGAAAAGCGCAATCGTCTTCACACTACCGTAATCCTCGACAATTCTCAGGACCTCATTCACTCCGACGCGTGTCGCTCCGAGCATTGCCCTCAGGTCGCCGTCCAGCAAGTCGGGGCAACGGCTGTTGATCATCAGCATTTGCCAAAGATCATCCCGAACATTGCCGCGCTCTACCAGCTTCATTGCCGGCAGCCGGATCCCTTCATGAAAGATCTCAGTGGCCTTTGCGTTGTAGGTTCCAGCCGCGCCGCCACCAATATCGGACTGGTGAGCACGGTTGCAGGCAAAAGCGACCAGCCGTCCCTCTGCGATGACGGGTCTTGCGATCACCCAGTCCGGTAGATGATTCCCACCGGCGACATACGGGTCGTTGAGCAAGAAGACATCGTCCGGCTCGATTCTGTCCTTGAACGCTTTCAGGATTGCCCTGACCGCAAAGCCCCCTCCGCCAGTGTGGATGGGAATGCCATCCGCCTGAGAGATCAGCATGCCGTTCCCATCGGTCAGGTAGCAGGAGAAGTCATGCGACTGGTTGAATATCGGGCTGCGCGAAGTACGGGTCATCACCCATCCCATATGCGCAGCGATGTGATCCAGCCGGTTCTGAACGAGAGCTACAAGGATCGGGTCATCGATGGGCTTCATTTTCTGATCTCGATACTGTAGTTGCCACCTGGATCCACAACGATGCTGTCCATAAGCCCAATGAAGATCGTAGTCGTCTGCTCTTCGATGACTGCTGGCCCTTCGATGCGCTGTCCGGCCGTCAGAGTCGTCCCATCGTAGACAGGGGTCTCGTGCCAGCCGGTTTGATGGTCGGCCCAGACCAGGCGTCGGTCGATGGGCTCCGCACTTGTCCTCGCCGACATTCCTTCCACATTTGGAAGCGTGTCGATCAATCCCTTGCCGGTCAAACGGATCTTGGTGATCGACACCCTTCCCTCAGGTTGGGTATGCCCAAAAAGCGTCTCGTACCTGGCTTCGAATGAACGACGTATCGAATCGGCGTCAAATGACTCTTCCACCGGAACCGTCACATCCCACTGTTGGCCCACATATCGAAGATCGAGCGCGCGCTCGAAAGCCGTCCTGTCTTCGCTGAAGCCTTCGCGCGCAAGCAGCAAGCGAGCCTCTGCTTCTATGGCTTTGAAACGATGTTCAAGAGTACAACCATCGATCTCGGCAAGGTCGCCAAGCAAGACGCGTATGTAGTCGTGCTGAACGTTCACATTGAGCATTCCCAGGGCGCAGAAGGTTCCAGAGAACTTCGGGACAAAAATTTTCTGGCAGTTCATGGCGCGTCCGACCGCTGCGGCATGCAGTGGGCCAGCGCCGCCCGCAGCCACGAGGGTAAATTCGGATGGATCATGCCCACGTTCCGTACTTACCCGATGCACTGCATGAATCAGTTTCTGTTCCATCAGCTCGATCATTCCGGCGGCAGCATGCTCCACCGCAATGCCCAGCGGCTCGGCGATACGCTCTCGTATGGCCTTCTGCGCAAGATCCCGGCTGATTTTGACCGCGCCGTTGGCATAGGGTCCCGGCCGCAGCCTTCCCAAGACGACTTGTGCATCCGTGATTGTCGGCGCTGTCCCGCCGAGCCCATAACATGCCGGCCCGGGCAGGGCTCCGGCGCCTGCGGGCCCGACTTGCAGCAGCCCGCCAGCATCAAGCTCCGCGATCGTGCCTCCTCCCGCTCCGATCGTATGCACATCTATGGAAGGGGTAACGCAGCTGTAACCGGAGATATCAAGCATATCGACAGTAGCGAATTCGCCTCGATCCATGAGGATGACATCGCAACTGGTGCCGCCAATCTCAATTGAGATCAGGCTGTTCGATCCAATGGTATTCTTGTAATAATTAAGAGCTCCGACGCCGCCGGCAGGACCTGATAAAAGCAGGTTCACACAGCGATTCTCCAGCTCATCTAGGGAAACAGCGCCACCATTGCTCTGAATGATGATCAACGGAGTGCGAAGCCCTCTTTCTGCGAGTCGCTGGCCTAGCGCGCGCAAATAGGAGAGGGTCTTGGGGGATATGTATGCGTTGAGTACTGCGGTCGAAGTCCGCTCGAATTCTCCCATGATGGGAGCGACATTGCTCGACAAAGTGAAAGGCAAGTCCGGCCGATTCGCCGCGATGATTTCACCGGCAACCTCTTCATGCGCAGGATTGAGATAGCTGTTAAGAAGGACACAGCCAGCGACTCGACCCCTTCCTGCTCCAACACGACCAAGGCGTCCCTGACGCCGTCTGTCGAAACCGCCTCTGTCTCCATGCCATGTCGGTCAATTCGACCTCGGATCGGGAGGCGCAGGTAGCGCGGCACAAGCACTGGAGGAAATGGTGTACGATGGTCCCATGGGTTTCGTCGAAAGCCGCGTCGTATTTCGAGCGCGTCCTGAAAACCATCCGTCGCAAGAAGACCGACTTTCGCGCCCTTTCCTTCGAGAACGATGTTCGTGGCAACTGTCGAACCGTGTACGAAAAGCGTGCAACGTTCCAGCATCTCCTCCACGGAAATTTCCCTGGCACTTGCCGCAAGCTCTACAGCCGCCATTGCCCCCTGACTTGGATCGGAAGAGACGGTTGGAACCTTGAATACTTCGATCTTGCCCGAAGAAGTTGCAAGGACAAGGTCAGTGAATGTCCCGCCGACATCCACACCAATTCGCCAGGTTTCTCCCCGATCAGTGCTCATCTGGCGTAAGCTCCGGACGCTGCAGGGGCGCCAAGTTCGCGGCTAATTGTGGAAGCTGCCCCCACAAGCGCCGGAGCGGTATTGCGAATCCAGTTAGGGGTCATGCGAAACAGCGGAAGTGCGACGCACAACGCAGCAACAACCTTGTCGCGCTGGTCGAATATTGGCGCCGCAATGCCGCCGACTTCCGCGTTCCAGCCTCCTCGATTGATTGAGTATCCACGAAGCCTCACACGCCCTAGTTCATCCATCAGAATATCCTTGTCCACAATCGTGTGAGGACTAAGGGCATCAAGCTGCTGAGGCAGGATTTGCTTGAGGAGTTCGGGCGGCTGGAATGCGAGGAGCGCAAGCCCAACTGAAGTACTATGAGCCGGAATGCGATCGCCGACCTCGGCGTGCACTCTGACGGCTTGATTGGCCTCTACCAGATCGACATAGACTGCGTCCGTGCCACTCAACACGCCCAGGATCGCACCCTCCCGGACCTGACGAACAAGAAGCTCCATCCTGGAGCGTGCAATGCGCACCAGGTCAATTGTGGGAAAGGCGGCGCCGAGCCGCCAGGCTTTCATTCCGAGCTGATAAACTCCCCCAGCGAGACGCTCAACGTAGCCGCATTTAACCAAGGTAGCGAGAAGCGCATGCAGCCCGGACTTTGATCCGGGTAGTGCGTCGGCGATCTCGGCAAGGCGCATTGGCCTGCCTTCCGCTACCATGAGCTCAAGGATTGCAAGACCGCGATAAAGGCTGGATATCATCTTGTTCTCTATATCTGAATATGGATTCATAAGTACCGAACGAATCGGATCGCGTCAAGTTTGGAGAAACCACGTCAACTCAAGGGAGAAGGTCATGCGATTACCCAGGACCGGGATATCCAAGGAAGAAATCCGTTCACAACTGGCGAACTTCAAGCGCGAAGATTTCGACTGGAGACGGGGTCGAACCAGTGCCTATGTCCATTTTGCGGGCGATGATGTGCTGGAAGTCGCGAAAGAGGCCTACCTGGCCTTTTTCAGCGAGAATGGTCTTGGCCCCCGAGCCTTCCCCAGCTTGCTCCGGATGGAGAGCGACGTCATCGAAATGACCCTTCGGTTATTGAATGGCGGGCCTGAATCTTGCGGTGTCATGACTACAGGGGGGACAGAGAGCATTTTCCTCGCCATGAAATGCGCCCGCGATCGCGCCTTGGCCGGGAAGGGCTCGACTCGGGGAGTGCTCACCGTGATTGCGCCGCGATCCGCGCATCCGGCCTTCGACAAGGCTGCGCATTATCTCGGCATGCAAGTGGTACGCGTGCCCGTTGACGCAGATTTTCGTGCAGACCCGATCGCGACTGCTGCCGCGATCAGCGAAGATACAGCCATGATCGTTGCATCTGCTCCGGCATTTCCGCACGGTGTTGTTGACCCGATTGAGGACTTTGCGCGCCTCGCATCCGAGAGAGGGGTTTGGTTGCACGTCGATGCTTGTGTAGGAGGATTCCTAATACCTTTCGCCAGTGAACTTGATGCGGGGATTCCTGGCTTCGACTTTTCTTTGGAGGGCGTCGCAACCATTAGTGCCGATATTCACAAATATGGTTACGGAGCCAAAGGGGCGTCGACATTACTGTTCTCTGACAAGGAGAATTTCAAACACCTGTCATTTCAATTCAGTAATTGGCAGCGAGGTCATTATTCGACGAATACATTGGTGGGCACCCGAGCGGGCGGGGCAATCGCGGCAGCCTGGGCCGTAATGAATTACCTCGGCCATGAAGGTTACCTCGACAGAACTCGTCGAATACTGGAAACGCGGAAGCGGCTCGAGAAAGGCGTAGAAGGCTTGGGCTTCAAAATATTTGGCGAGCCGAAGCTAAGCATCCTCAGTTATGGGCGCAGCGATCTTCGTGCGCCGGCCATTGCCGCTGCAATGCAGCAACGTGGATGGATGGTTGGGCAGACCAGCGAGCCGGAAGGGCTTCACATCATGCTCAACATTACGCATGAGGGGGCAGTCGACGAGTATCTCGATGCACTGGCACAAAGCATCGACGACCTGCCAGGGGAGGTTGGGGGTCTGGATAGTCAGAAGGCAACATATTGACGGTCAGCTGCGGCGCGGAGGCGTGCGATCGGGAGGGCCCGAATGGGCTGCGGGGCTTTGATCTCCTTGCCCTGTCGACGAAAGCTGCCGCCACTGGATGAACGGTTACCGCAGCGGCGCTCCGCGGCCACAGATTTGGTGCTGCAAGAAATTTCAGATACCGAATAATCGTGCATTCGCCTTGACATTGAGCCAGCGGTTTTCTATGCCTCTTCGTGGAAGATTTTTCTGACATTGAAATTTCTTGCAATTCTGCACCCCGGGGAGGGGGAGTTGAAAGTGGAGGAGACCATGCAGAAGATCGTACTGTCCGTCCCGTTGGCGGCGGCAATCCTGTTGGGTGGCAGCGCAGGCGAGGCGTCCGCGCAAGGAAAGTTCCAGTGTGAACCCGGTGAAACCTATATCATGAACGTAATGGTTTCGGCGCACCCCTACTGGGTGCCGGTTTATCAGGGGTTCAAGCAGGCTGCCGCGGCTATGGGCTGCGACACCGTATTCTCGGGCACGCCCGATTATGACATCACCAAGCAGATCGCTTCCTTCGAGCAGGATCTGGTCAAGAATCCAGCCGGCATCCTGCTGCATCCTATGCAGTCGGATCCGTTCATCGAGCCGATCAATGCCGCAATCGACAGCGGCGTGGCGGTCGTGACCTTCGCCGCCGATTCTCCGCAGTCAAAACGGACCGCCTACATCACATCGGACAATATTGCCGAGGCGAAGTTCGCGGCCGAGGAAATCGTCCGGCAGGTTGGCGACAGTGCCGAATATGCGGTGCTGGAGAATCCCGGGCAGAGCAACCATGACCTGCGCGTCACCGCGCTGATCGATTACATGGAGCAGAACTATCCGAACATGAAGCTTGTCGGGCGCCAGGCCACGAACCAGGATACGAATGCCGCCTATCGCGCGACGGCCGCGATCCTGCAGGCCAATCCCGGCCTTCAGGCGATGTGGATTCCGGAGGCCGGATCGGCAGAGGGAGCGGTCGCCGCAGTGCTGGAAGCCCAGGCGGACGTCCTGATCATGCATGCGGACATCACTCCGACTACGCTTGAACACATCAAGGCGGGCAACATCCATATGTCGCTCAACCCCAACCAGGGCGTGCAGGGCTTCATGGGCTTCATCACCACCTTCCTGTCGGCGCATCCGGAGCTGTTCGATCCCTTCAACGACTACAAGATCTCCGGTTACAATCCGGTCCAGATCCCGTTCATCGACAACGGCTTTGCGGTCATCACGAAGGAGAATGCCGATGCCTTCGACCTGAACACGTACATGGAAGGCCGTGACCCAAGCTGATGGAGGACCTGTGCTGCCCGCGGCGGATTCCCGTTGCGCGGGCAGCGCGCAATCGTGGTGGAGGGCAGGCCCATGCCGGCGCGCACATCCGGACAGCCGATTCTCAGCATAACCGGACTCAGCAAGTCCTTCGGGCTCATCAACGCGCTGCGAGACGTACAGTTCGAGCTCCGGCGCGGCGAGATCCATGCACTCGCGGGAGAGAACGGCGCGGGGAAGTCAACCCTGGTGAATATCATCGACGGGATCCTCAAGCCCGATCGCGGCGAGATTCTGCTCGATGGCGAGCCGGTGACGATCACGTCTCCGGCAATGGCACAGAAACTCGGCATCGGCTTCGTCCATCAGGAAATCGCGCTGTGCCCGGACATCACCGTTGCCGAGAACATCTTCATGAGCCGGACCGGCGCCAGCCGTTCCTTCCTTCTGAATTCAGCTACCCTGGAAAGGGAAGCGGCCGATATCCTGCGCGACCTCGCGGAGATCGATCCGGGGCGGCTGGTCGGAACGCTCTCGATCTCGCAGCAGCAGCTGGTGGAAATCGCCAAGGCGCTGACGCTCGATTGCCGGATTCTGATTCTCGACGAGCCGACAGCCGCGCTGACGGAAAGGGAGGGGCAGATTCTCTTCCAGATCATGCGAACCCTTGCGGATCAGGGAATTTCCATCATCTACATTTCCCATCGCATGGCCGAGATCTTCAGCAATTGCGACCGCGTCACCGTGTTGCGCGATGGCAGGTACATCGCCACGATGGACATTGCACAGACCACGCCGGATGAGGTGGTGAACGCGATGGTCGGCCGGGTAATCGACAATTACTATCCCCCCAAGCTTGCAGCGAATGAGCAATCCAGCGACTGCATTCTGGAAGTTCGCAATCTCTGCGAGAAGACCCGTTTCCGCGATGTTTCGTTCACGCTGCGACGGGGCGAGGTGCTCGGCCTTGCCGGGTTGATCGGCGCGGGACGCAGCGAGATCGCCAAGGGCGTCTGCCGTCTGGAGGGTGAAATCAGCGGTGAGGTCTTCCTGCATGGCAGACAGATCGAACTTCGCCACTATGCCGACAGCATCAAGGAGGGGATCGTCTACCTGTCCGAGGACCGGAAGGGTGATGGGCTCTTCCTGACATTGCCGATCGCGGCCAATGTTTCTGCCCTGAAGGTGGAGCAGGTGTCCGGACGTTTCGGCGTGATCGATGAGGGAAAGGAACGCGAGCAGGCCGAGTCGCTCGGCATTCGTCTCAACCTGAAATGCGGCCATGTCGGCCAGCCTGTCTCGGCTCTTTCCGGCGGCAACCAGCAGAAGGTGGCGCTTGCCAAAATGCTGTCGGTCAATCCGAAAGTCATCTTTCTGGATGAGCCCACCCGCGGGGTCGATGTCGGCGCCAAGGCCGAGATTCACCGCATCCTGCGCAATCTGGCGCGGAGCGGCGTCGGCATCGTCATCATCTCGTCCGAGCTACCCGAGCTTATCGGCGTATGCGATCGCGTGCTGGTGATCCGGGAAGGTCGGGTGGCTGGCGAAGTGACGGGCGACGACATGACGGAGAGCCGCATCATGTACCTGGCATCCATGGGCGAAAGGCAGCGGCGGGCATCATGAAGGCAGACGAAACCCTTGCGGCGACAGTACCCGCCGGAAAGCAACAGGCTGGCGGGCCGGTGCACGCGCTGAAGCGCTTGTTGCGGATGCGCGAGACGGGGCTCATCCTGATCATCCTGGCGCTCTTCATCGCCATGTCCTTTGCCTCGCCCTATTTCCTCACCTGGAACAATATGCGGGCCATGGCGATGGCCTTTGCGGTCGAGGGCATTGTGGTTGTCGGCATGACGATCCTGCTGATCTCGGGCGGCATCGACCTGTCGGTCGGCTCGGTCACGGCGCTGGCCATGGTCATTGCGGGCCTGCTTTTTCTCAATGGCGTCGACCCATGGACGGCTTCGATCCTCTCCATCGCCGCCTGTACCGGCATCGGCGCGGCAATGGGTTTCTTCGTCACCAGGGTGGGATTGCATCATTTCATCGTATCCCTGGCAGTGATGGTGATCGCGCGTGGCCTGTGCCTCCTGGGAACGGGCGGAAGGCCCCTCGGCCTGTACACGCTTCCCGCCGAGTTCAAATTCATCGGCCAGGGCTCGGTCGGGCCGATCCCGGTAGTCATCATTCTGTTCGTCATCGTCGTGGTGATTTTCGACTTCCTTCTGCGGCGTACGACAATGTTCCGGAAGGTGTTCTATACCGGCAGCAACGAGAAGGCGGCGGCCTATTCCGGTATCCGCACAAAGCGGGTCGTGTTCCTGACGACCACCCTCTGTTCCGCACTTTGCGGTCTGGCCGGCATCATCTACATGGCGCGGTTCGGATCGGCGCAGCCGACCTTCGGCATCGGCATGGAACTCAACGTCATCGCGGCGGCGGTCATTGGCGGGGCCAGCCTGTCCGGCGGCACGGGCACCATCTTCGGCGCCATCCTCGGAACCGTGCTGCTGTCGGTCGTTTCCAGTTCCCTGGTCCTGCTCGACGTCTCCGTCTACTGGCAGGACATCATTCGCGGCTCGATCCTGCTCTCGGCAGTGACGATCGACCATTACATCAACAAGCGGCGTGGTTAGAATGGCAGAAGGCAAGGAAAATTTCGAGGCGATACGGCAGATCTACACGGTGCTCATGCTGCATTTCATCGAAGGCATGAAGCAGTCCGAGATTGCAGCCAGGATGAACCTGTCGCCGTCGAAGGTAAACCGGCTGATCACCCAGGGGCGCAAACTGGGCATGGTACGCATCAGCATCGAAAGCCCATTCCAGCCACTCGTGGAGCTTGAAAGGAAACTGACGACGATTGCGGGCCTTGCCGATGCTGTGGTCACGCCTACCGTCTCCGGCAGCCAGGATACCACCTTGCAGCAGGTCGGTCGTGCGGCGGGCAACCAGCTTCTGGAGCGCTTGCGCGACGGCGACGTGATCGCGATCACCGGCGGGCGCGCGGTCAGCGCCCTGGTGGAGAACCTCCAGCCCGAGCGTCGGTTCGACGTGACGGTCGTCCCCCTCACCGGTGGCGTCCAGGGCAAATTCTATACGGATGTCAATCACCTCGCCTCGCGGCTCGCCGACAGGCTGGGCGGCAGGGCGATGCTGCTGCATGCACCGCTCTTCGCCGAAAGCACTGCCCAGCGCGACCTTCTCAAGGAGATGGCGCCGGTGCGCGAAGTGTTCGACCTGGCGCGCAAGGCCGCCATTGCGCTGGTCGGCGTCGGTTCCGTCCTGAGCGCCGGGTCAAGCTATTACGATCTGCAGCCGCTACCTGACCTCGACCGGGAGGAACTGGTCCGCAAAGGCGTTTGTGGTGAGTATCTCGCCCATCTTGTCGGCGCGGACGGCTCGATCGCGGATCACCCCCTCAATGAGCGGCTGGTGGCCCTGACGCCGAAGGAAATCGCGCAGTGCCGCCACATCATCGGCATCGCCGCCGGTCCCGCGAAGGTCATGCCGATCCGCGCCGCGTTGCGCGGCCAGTTTGTCCACTCGCTGGTCATTGACGAGGAAACTGCCACCAGCGTCCTTGAAGCCCTGGAGCCTGTTCGCAATGTCGCATGAAGTTATGATGAAATCCGGGATGATTACGCGCGAAATCGGTCGTTCGGGCATCCATGCCTCAGCCGTCGGCCTGGGAACCTGGGCCATTGGCGGCTGGATGTGGGGCGGCACCGACGAGGCCGAGGCGATCGATGCGATCCGGTCCGGGCTGGATGCCGGCATCACGCTGATCGACACCGCGCCCGCCTATGGCCAGGGCCTTGCCGAGGAGATCGTGGGCAAGGCCATTCGCGGCCGGCGGGAGGAAGTGATCCTCGCCACGAAATGCGGCCTGGTCTGGCACACCACGAAGGGCCAGCACTTCTTCGACTATGAGGGGCGTCCGGTGCACCGCTACCTCGGACGGGACTCCATCATCCACGAGGTCGAGCAAAGCCTGCGGCGGCTCGGGACCGAATATATCGATCACTATATTACCCATTGGCAGGACCCGACCACTCCGATCGAAGAGACGGTCGCGGCGCTGGAAGAGCTGAAGCGGCAGGGGAAGATCCGGTCGATCGGTGCGAGCAATGTCTCCGCGGACACGCTGGAGGCCTATGCTGCGACCGGCCGGATTGACGCCATCCAGGAAGAATACAGCATGATCGTGCGCCGGATCGAGCATTCGCTGCTGCCGCTCTGCGCCCGGCATTCCATCTCGGTCCTTTCCTATTCGACGCTGGCGCTGGGTCTGCTCACCGGCCGGATCGGACCGGAAAGGGAATTTGCCGGCGATGACCAGCGTCGGAACAATCCGCGCCTTTCCGTGGCCAATCGGGAGAAGGTCGCCCGCTTCAAGGCCGAGCTCGATCCGCTGGCGGCGGCACATGGCGCGACGCTCGCCCAGATCGTGATCGCCTGGACGCTCTGCCAGCCGGGCATCACATTCGCTCTGTGCGGTGCCCGAAATCCGCAACAGGCGACAGAGAACGCGGCAGCCGGCCGGATCCGGCTGACGGTCGAGGATCTGGCAAGGATCGACGCCGCAGCTGCGCGCCATCTGACCGGTCTCGATGCGTGATCGCGATGCAGTTGGACGATGGCAGCAATGCTTCACCTCACCTGCAACGGGACGCGTCTCTGGATCGCGTTCGTGCCGATGGTGCATTTGACGTCATCGTCGTCGGCGGCGGAATCAACGGCATTGGCGTCTTTCGCGAATTGTCGCTGCAGGACCTGCGTGTGCTGCTCGTCGAGAAGCGGGACTTCTGCTCGGGCTGCAGCGCAGCGCCGTCGCGCATGATCCACGGAGGGCTGCGCTATCTCGAGAATGGGGAGTTCGGCCTGGTGCGCGAATCGCTCCGGGAGCGGGATGCTTTGCTGCGCAACGCGCCGCATATGGTCCGGCCCTTGCCGACGACCATTCCAATCCGGAAGGTCTGTTCGGGCATGCTGAACGGGGCGGCGGGCTTTCTCGGCCTGTCGAGCCGCCCGTCCAGCCGCGGTGCGCTGCCGGTCAAGATCGGGCTCATGCTCTATGACTGGAGTACCCGGCATAGCCGGCTCCTTCCGAAGCACAGCTTCCGTGGCGCCCGCGAGACGCTGCGCCGTTGGCCAAGGCTCGATCCGCGACTGCGATTTTCCGCGACCTATCACGATGCGTGGATCAGCTATCCGGAACGCCTTGGCATGGAGATCCTGCTGGACACGGCCGCCATGGCGCCCAGGTCCGTGGCGCTCAATCATGCTGGGCTTGTCCACCTAGACGCGGGCTTTCAGCTCACTGACGCAATGAGTGGCGAGATGATGCCGGTCAGTGCCCGCGCAATCGTCAACGCGACCGGTGCCTGGCTGGACGAGGCGAGAGCGCAGCTCGAAGGGAGATCGGCGCCGCGGGAGCGGTTCGTCGCCGGCACAAAGGGTTCGCATCTCATCATCGACAATGCGGAACTGCTCGAAGCGCTGGAAGGCCACATGATCTTTTTCGAGAATGAGGACGGACGCATCTGCATCCTTTTTCCCTATCTCGGCAAGGTGCTTGCGGGCGCTACGGACATTCGAGTCGAACTTCCGCAACGGGTCCGTTGCGAGCCGGAGGAACGCGACTACATCCTCGAAGCCCTGGGGAAGGTCTTCCCCGACATTCCCGTCACGCGCGACCAGATTGTATTCAGCTTCAGCGGGATCCGTCCGCTGCCCAAAAGCGATCATCAGTTCACGGGGCGCATTACCCGCAGCCATCATGTCAGGCGCCTGGAAGGCCCGGTGACACAATTCTGCATGATCGGCGGCAAGTGGACGACTTTCCGGGCCTTTGCGGAGCAGGCCGCCGAATCCGTGCTGCAGGAACTGGGCCAGCCGCGGCTGCGCGGGACGATCGATCTTGCGGTCGGCGGCGGAAGGAATTTTCCTGCCTCCATCGAGGCACTTGAAGAAGGCCTGATCGCAAGGCACGGCATATCGCGGGCCCGGGCCAGCTGGCTTGCCGGCGCATATGGCACGCGTGCCGGCGAGATGCTCGCCTTCTGCCTCAAGCGCGAGGATGACCTTCCGCTCGCGGCAGGCTGCCTCCTGACTGGAGCGGAGATTGTCTGGCTGTGCCGGACAGAAATGGCTGTTCGGCTCGAGGACATGTTGTTGCGGCGCACGCCACTCGCCATTCGCGGGGATCTGTCCATGAAAATTGTCGAAAGCGTCGCCCGGATCATGGCGGCGGAGCTCGGCTGGACGCCCGCGAGGGAGCAGGTCGAGGTCGAGCAATTTCTCGCCGATCTCGAGGAATTTCATGGCGTCACGCAGGAGACGCTCGAGATCCGTTCGCACGAGGGGAGCATTCCATGCGAGTAAGCACGAAAGCCCGGATGAACCGGCTGTTCAACAATGGCGGCTGTCTCGATGTTGCCGTCGATCATGGCGTGTGCAACGAGCCAGGCTTTCTCGCCGGACTGGAGGACATGCCGCGCGTCGTCGATACGCTGGTGGATGCGCGTCCGGATGCGATCCAGATGGCCTATGGACAGGCGGATCTGCTGCAGAACCGGCCGGAGAGGGACAAGCCTGCCCTCGTCATGCGCCTCGATATGGGCAATCCCTACAATCCCGTGCGTCACCGCGTGATGTGGTGCGCCTTGCAGAACCATCACGAGCCTCTGATCGGCGCGTTGGAGATGGATGCCGCCTGCGTGGTCGTCAATCTCTTCATGCTGCCGGACGAGCCGGACCTGTTCCGCCAATGCGTGGAGAATATCGCCCGTGTGCGCGCCGATTGCCGTCGCTATGGCATGCCGCTGATGATCGAGCCGCTCGTCATGCTGCCGAACGAGATTCGCGGAGGCTATCAGGTCGATGGCGATGCCGACAAGATTGTCACGCTGGTGCGCGTGGCGTCGGAAATGGGCGCCGATCTCATCAAGGCGGACCCGACCGATGATCCGGAGGACTTTCACCGCGTCGTCGAGGCAGCGCGGGTGCCGGTGCTGGTGCGCGGCGGCGGGAAAAGCGATCTGAAAACGGTGCTGGAACGGTCGGCGGCCCTCATGCGTCAGGGGGCGAAGGGAATGGTGTACGGGCGCAACATCTACCAGCACACCAATCCGCGCGCTGTCGTGCGGGCCCTCATGAGCATCATTCATGAAGGCGCCGGCGGCGAGGAAGCCTGGGATATCTACAACCGTGCCTGATACCGGCCCATTCCTGCTCGGTCTCGATGCCGGCAATACGGTGGTCAAGGCGGTGCTCTTCGATCTTTCCGGAAGACAGATCGCCTGGCATGGTGTCGATGGAGCGACACACAAGCCAGGTCCCGGCATGGTCGAACGGTCGGTATCCGAGCTGTGGGAAAATGCGAAAACCGCCATTTCCGGGTGCGTCGCGCGGGCAGGCATTGACCCTCGCCACATCGCCGCCATCGGAACTGCCGGGCATGGCAATGGCCTGTATCTGCTGGACGACGAAGGCGCGGCAATCATCGGCATTCAGTCGCTGGATACGCGCGCGGCCGCCCTCGCGGCGGAACTGGACCTTAAGATCGGCGCGGAGGCGTACGCGCTGTCGCGGCAGCGGCCCTGGCCTTCGCAGACGCCGGTGCTGCTCGCGTGGCTGAAGCGGCACCGACCGGAACTCCATGCCCGGGCCGCGACGCTACTCTTTGCCAAGGACGTCCTCACCTGGAAGCTGACGGGCAATCTTGTCTCCGAGATTTCGGACATGTCCGGGGCGGGTCTACTGCACCTTCCCGAATGCCGCTACGATCCGGCACTGCTGGAACTTTATGGCCTCGCCGGTGACACACGCCTGTTGCCGAACCTGCACCTGCCGACGGATCAGGTCGGGACGATCACGAAGGGGGCAGCAGCAGCGACCGGGCTTGCTGCCGGGACGCCAGTTGTCGCGGGCTATTTCGACGTGGTGGCCTCCGCGCTCGGCTCCGGGGTTGTCCGGGAGGGCGAGGCGTCCATTATCGCCGGAAGCTGGTCGATCAACCAGGTCTTCTCGCGCCGGCCCGCCCGGGACGACAGGGTATTCATGGTCGCCGCGCATGGGCTCGACCGATTCATCAACATGGAGAACAGTGCCACTTCCGGGGCCAATCTCGAATGGTATGTCCGGACGCTGATCGAGCGCGGTGGCCATCACGACGATCCCTTTGCCCTGGTCAACGAACTTGTCGCGGCGACGCCGCCCGCGCCGGACGATCCGCTTTTCCATCCCTTTCTCTATGGTGGCAGGCTCGGAGCGCACTGGCGTGGCGGCTTCTTCGGCCTTGCCGGTTGGCACGGGGAGGGGGTCATGCTGCGAGCGGTCCTCGAAGGCATCATGTTCGAGCATCGCCGCCATGTTGAAGTGCTGGCCGATGCCGGCGTCCGCTTCACGCGGGCTGTCCTGTCCGGCGGGGGAGCCCGATCGCCGCACTGGCCGCAGATGTTCGCAGACGGCTTGGGCTGCGAGATTGCGGTATCCGAGGCAAGGGAGACAGGGACGCTGGGAGCGGCAATGGCAGCGGCAATCGGTGCAGGTTTTTTCCGTGATGAGGAGAAGGCTGTAGGGGCCATGACCCGGCTTGCCGCCTGCCATCTACCTGATCCCGCAATGCGCGAGCATTACGATCGGCGCTATGCGCTATGGATTCGGCTCGCGAAGGCGCTCGATCCCTTCTGGAAGGAGCTTTCGGCCGGCGCAACGCGGCAATGAATGCGTGAGTTCTCCAGTGTCATCGTGCTGCCGCGCCGATGCACAATTGATGGCGGGAAATATATCGCTTGAACGATTCGGCGCTGCCGGTCGGGTCAGCCACCGCGACGTAGGTGTCGGGTCGAAGAAGATAGGCTGCATCGCGCGCGAACCCGGCGCTGTAATGGCCGTGATGCCAGCCGAATACCCGCAGGGGCACGCCCAGCTCTTCGCACCAGTTCCGGAGATCGGCTTTCGATGTTCCATACACGTGTACCTGCCAACTGATCGCCGCAAGGTTTTCATGATTGTCGACCCCATCTGCAAGCACCCAGGGCAGCCTGTCACCGCCGTGCACGGCGCCTGCCTTGCCCTCGGAGATCGGTCCGCCGCGATAGGTGATCGCCGTCTGCGAGATGGTGCGGAACATGAATCGCGCCACCGCGCCGATGCGGGTCACCAATGGCAGGATGCGAGCAGCAAGGCGGGTTCGGATGAAGTCGGCAAACCGGCTGTCGGCAGTCGCCAGGCGGAAGGCCCTGTCCGTGGTCAGGACCAGCCGGCGAGCAAAGGCGACCCGTTCCGCTTCATAGCTGGCAAGCAGGGCCTCGGGCGCCTTTCCCTGCACCACGGCATGTAGTTTCCAGGCAAGATTGATCGCATCGCCGATTCCCGTGTTCATGCCTTGCCCTCCGGCGGGACTGTGAATATGCCCGGCATCACCTGCGAGAAATGCGCGTCCTGCCCGGAAGCGATCCGCGACCCGGTGATGGACGCGGTAGGTCGAGAACCAGTTTACCTTGTGCACTTCCATCTGCAGGGTATCGATCGCGGCGCGTGACACGTCGTCAAAGCTCATCGTGTCGGCGCGTTCGACGCGCTCGTCGCTGACGATCCCGACGAGACGGACACGTCCTTCTGCCTTCATCGGAAAGACGAGGATGAAATCCGCCTTGTCGAATGCGATGTTGACTTCGCCATTCACGGCCAGTCCGGTTGCCTCGACATCCGCCACGTAGAACGCCTGCGGGTAGGTGCCTCCCGGAAAACCGGCGCCGATGAGGTGGCGAACCGTGGAGCCGGCGCCGTCGCAACCGGCGATGAACGAGGCTTCGCTGGTCACTTCGCGCCCATCCGGCGTCCGTAATCGTGCAAGGATGCGGGCGCCGTCATCCGTGAATTCGATGAGCTCGGTCTGCCGTTCCACAGCGATGCCGAGGGATTGCAGGCGCTCGACCAGGAGCAGCTCATGTTCGTCCTGCGGAAGGATCTGCACATAGGGAAAGTGCGTAAGGCCTTCCCCTATGGCGCCGAATGGAATGTGGGCCTCTTGCTCGCCCAATGCCCAGAAATTGACGCCATCCACCCTCGTCCCGAGCGCAACCACATCATCCGCCAGATCGAGCTGCCGATAGAGTTCCAGCGTGCGCGCCTGCACCGCCAGCGCCCTGGATGTCGTTCCCGGCCGGTCAACCTTGTCGATAATGCGCACCCTGGTGCCCATTTTGGTCAGCCACAGGGCGAGAACGAGTCCGGTCGGTCCCGCGCCGACAATCAGGATGTCATGCTGCATGGATCAGCCTCCTGCATGCAATCATCGGACGTGCATGATACAGGGATTCCTCCAGAAGCGCCCGCTCCGCATCCAGTAAAAATGAAGAGAATTTCGGCCGGGCCCACACCCGCAAGTCGCCCCGCATCCAGCAGGTTGTTCCTCCGGCATCGACCGGTGTCGCTCCGAAAAGTCTTGCATTAGTATACAAATAACGGTATATACGAAAATATGAAAATCAATTTGACCATGGACTCCGATGCCATGCATTGCGCCGCCGATGAGGCGAGTGAATTGCTCAGAGCGATGTCAAACCGGCACAGATTGCTCATTCTGTGCCGACTGATCGATGGCGAGAAATCGGTCGGCCAGCTTGCCGGGTTTCTGGGTATACGCGACTCGACCGTCTCGCAGCATCTGGCATTGCTGCGCCGGGACCGGTTGATTGCCGGCCGTCGCGATGGCCAGAATGTATGGTATCGTATCGAAAGCGATGTCGCGCGGAACATTGTGAAAGTGCTGTATGGGGCCTACTGCCAACCGGCAGGCTGAGACATCACGCCGCGCGCAGGTGGGTCTTGTATTAATATTCGTATATGCGTAGATAGTGAAATAGTAACTCACAGGAGGATTTGTGATGACACTCGAACGTTCCGTCCTTGCCTTCGCCGGCGTCATGGTCCTGATTTCCGTGGCACTGACCCTCTGGGTATCGCCCCATTTCATCTGGCTGACGGTATTTATCGGTCTGAACATGTTCCAGTCGGCTTTCACCGGCTTCTGCCCCGCCGCGATGATCTTGCGGCGCCTTGGCTTCCGGCCCGCCGGCGCGGCCTGACCGGAAGGCGATCCGATGCGTAGCGCGATCCTTGCCGCCATGCTCATTGCGACCACGCCGGCCCTTGGCGGGGAGTCTTTCATGCTCGACTGGCAGGCCGTTCCGGAGTGGAAGCCGGTCTATGGCCGCGTCGAGGCGCGCGATGTGGTGCCGGCCCGCGCGCGCATCGGCGGGATCGTCGTCGAGCTGCTGGTCGTGGAAGGCGACGCGGTGGAGGCCGGGGCGCGGATTGCCGTGGTGCGCGACGACAAGATCGAGTTCCAGATTGCGGCGATCGATGCGCAGTTGCGGGCGCTGGAAGCTCAGCTCGCGCGGTCGCGGTCCGAATACGAGCGAGGCCGGTCTCTCGTCGAGCGCGGCGTCATCACCGCCCAGCGGCTGGAGCAGCTCGCCACGGATGTGGAAGTGACGCAGAACCAGATTGCCGCGTCGCAGGCGCAACGCTCGGTACTGGTACAGCAGGGCGAAGAAGGAGACGTGCTGGCGCCCGCATCCGGCCGTGTGCTCAACGTGCCGGTCACGAAGGGCGCGGTCATCATGCCGGGTGAAACCGTGGTCACGATCGGCGGCGGCGGCCTATTCCTGCGACTGGCCATTCCCGAGCGCCATTCCGCCGATCTTGAGGAAGGCGCACCGATCCGGATCGTGACGGCCGGAAAGCCAGGAACCGGCCGGCTTGCCAAGCTGTATCCGCGCATCGAGAACGGGCGGGTCATCGCCGACGTGGAGGTCGAGGCCCTGGAGGACGCCTTTGTCGACGCCCGCATGCTGGTCGAGGTGCCGGTCGGTCTGCGCAATGCGCTGCTGGTTCCGAGGGCCGGGCTTGCCAACCGCTCCGGACTTGATTTCGTGCGCGTCAGAACCGAAGCAGGAGAGCTCGTCGAGCGCGTCGTGGTGCCTGGCGAGACCCTTGTGATCGGGGGCGAGGATCTCGTGGAGATCCTGACCGGGCTTGCGGCAGGTGAAACCTTGGTCTTGCCATGACGACCCCGTCGCCTGGTATCGCCGGCGGGCTCACGCGAACCTTCATCGTCTCGCCGCTCACGCCGCTTTTTCTGATCGCCGCGCTTGTCTTCGGTCTGCTGGCCCTTTTCGCGCTGCCTCGGGAAGAAGAGCCGCAGATTTCCGTCCCCATGGTCGACATTCTCGTGCAGGCCGACGGGCTGAAGGCCGAGGATGCGGTAAAGCTGGTGACCGAACCGCTCGAAGTCATCGTCAAGGGAATTGACGGAGTGGAGCACGTTTATTCGCAGACCCGGGATGACAGGGTGCTGGTCACGGCACGGTTTCTGGTCGGCACCTCGGCCGATGCCGCCGTCCTGCGGGTGCACGACAAGCTACGGGCCAACATGGACCGGATTCCGGTCGGGATCCCCGAACCGCAGATCATCGGACGCGGCATTGACGATGTCGCCATTGTCTCGCTGACCCTGACGCCGATCGCGCAAGCCGCCGACCGGATCGATGCCAACGCGATCACGCGCATCGCCCGCGAATTGCGAACGGAACTCGCAAAGATCGAGAATGTCGGCCTGACCTACCTGGTCGGGGCAACCGAGGAGGCGATCCGCATTGCGCCAGATCCGGCACGGCTCGCCTTGCATGGCATTACCCTGCAGCAGCTTGCCGGCAAGGTGCAGGGCGCCAACCGCGCCTTTCCGGCGGGCCATTTGCGCGATGGTGGCGAGCAGATCATGCTGGTTGCGGGGGAAACCCTCTCGACGCCCACACAGATCGGCAATCTACTGCTCACTTCCCGCGATGGCCGTCCGATCTATGTGCGCGATGTCGCGACGGTCGAGTTCGTGACCGATCCCGGCGAGGCGCTGGTCTCGACGGTAACGCGCGATGGCGACGGGCTTTCACGTGTTCCGGCAGTGACGCTGGCGATTGCCAAGCGCGCCGGCGCCAATGCCGTCACGGTCGCTGACACGGTCCTGCACAGGGTCGACGAATTGCAGGGAACGTTGATCCCGCACGAGATCGCCGTCGAAGTGACGCGCGACTATGGCGAGAGCGCGAATGAAAAGGCCAATGAGCTGCTGTTCCACCTGGGACTCGCCACGGTCTCGATCATTCTCCTCGTCTGGCTCGCCATTGGCTGGCGCGAAGCGCTGGTTGTGGCCGTGGTCATTCCCGTCACCATCCTGCTGACGCTGTTCGCCTCCTGGATCATGGGTTACACGCTGAACCGCGTTTCGCTGTTCGCGCTGATCTTCTCCATCGGCATTCTCGTCGACGATGCCATTGTCGTCATTGAGAACATCTCCCGCCATTGGGCGATGAGGGACGGCCGGCCGCGACGGCAGGCGGCCGTTGAAGCGGTGGCGGAAGTGGGCAATCCGACCATCGTGGCGACGCTGACCGTCGTGGCGGCGCTCCTGCCGATGCTGTTTGTCTCCGGAATGATGGGTCCTTACATGAGCCCGATCCCCGCCAATGCGTCGGCGGCGATGATCTTCTCGTTTTTCGTCGCCGTGATGGTCACGCCCTGGTTGATGCTGAAGTTCGGCGGCGAGGATGCGGCGCATGCGCAAACGGGCGCCGCGCATGCAGAGGGCGGGCTTCTCGGCCGCATCTATGCCGCATCGGCGCGGCCGATCCTGCGCAGCAAGTCGCGAAGCTGGCTTTTTCTCGCCGGCGTCGGAGTTCTGACCTTGGGCTCGTTGGCGCTGTTCTATACGCAGCACGTGACGGTCAAGTTGCTGCCCTTCGACAACAAGTCGGAACTTTCCGTGACGATCGATCTCCCCGAAGGGTTTTCAGTCGAGGCAACGGACGCAGTCGCCCAGCAGGTCGCGCGCATCGTGCTGCAAATGGATGAGGTGAAGTCGGTCCAGACCCATGCCGGTGCTTCCGCGCCGTTCAACTTCAATGGGCTGGTGCGACATTCCTTCTACCGCAGCGATCCGAATCTCGGCGAAGTGGCGATCAATCTCCTGCCCAAAGGCGAGCGAAGCCGCGCCAGCCACGATATTGCCCTCGACATCCGCCAGCGGCTCGCTGCGGTCGAAATGCCGGCAGGGAGCAGTCTGAAGGTGGTCGAGCCGCCGCCGGGCCCGCCCGTCATGGCGACGCTGCTGGCGGAGATCTACGGACCAGACCCCGAGACGAGGCGCGCCGTGGCGGAGCGGGTGGAAGCCGCCTTCCGCTCCGTTCCCTATATCGTCGATGTCGACAATTCCCACGGCGTCAGGGCAAGGCGGCTACGGCTCACCGTCTCGACGGACGATCTCGAATTCTTCCGGGTGGAGGAAGGTGATGTGTTCGATACGATCGCCATTCTCAATGGGGGCATGACGGTGGGCTATTCGCATCGCGGCGAGGGCCGCCAGCCGATCCCGCTGCGGATCGAGCGGCCGAAGCGGGAACGCCGCCTTGACGAACGATTCCTGACGACGCCCATTCCGGCAAATGTCCTGCCCGGCGACCGTGGCGTGGTCGAGCTTGGCGATGTGGTGCGGGTGAGCGAGGAGCAGGCTTCCCATCTGATCTTCCGCCGCAATGGACATGCCGCCGAGATGGTGACGGCTGAGCTTGCGGGCGATTTCGAAGCGCCGCTCTACGGCATGCTTGCCGTGCAGAAGGCGCTCGCTGCGCAGGATTGGGGCGATCTGCCGCAACCGGTGATCTCCCTGCACGGCCAGCCCGAGGATGAGCGGGCACCGGTGCTGCTTTGGGATGGCGAGTGGGAGGTGACATGGGTGACATTCCGTGACATGGGTGCCGCTTTCATGGTGGCGCTGCTCGGCATCTACATCCTTGTCGTGGCGCAGTTCGGCTCATTCAAGGCGCCGCTGGTAATCTTGACGCCGGTGCCGCTGACCTTCATCGGCATTCTCGGCGGCCACTGGCTGTTCGACGCGCCATTTTCGGCCACCTCGATGATCGGATTCATCGCGCTCGCCGGCATCATCGTGCGTAACTCCATCCTGCTGGTCGATTTCATTCGCCATACGGATCGCAGGGGGCGGCCACTGACCGAAATCCTGATCGAGGCCGGCGCGATCCGCTTCAAGCCGATCCTGCTCACCGCGCTCGCCGCGATGATCGGAGCGGCGGTGATCCTGACAGATCCGATCTTCCAGGGGCTGGCGATCTCGCTCCTTTTCGGGCTGGCTTCCTCGACGTTGCTCACAGTGCTCGTCATTCCGGCAATCTATCGGGTCTTGCGGAACTGAGCGATGCACGAGGCAAATGTTGACGGGGTTGGTCATTAATCTGTCCAGAACTGTACATACGTACTTGCGTACTTACCGCTACATGTGCATTCTCCCGCCGCCTTCAAGAAGGAAGGCCGGGCGGCGAGTTCGCTTGAGTATTTGGGGCGGGAGAATTAAGAATGATATGTGGAAATGACAGCAAGGCCAATGAATTGGTGGAGTTCGCAGATTCAATTTACAAAATCCTGAACGCGGAAAATAAAGGTCAAATTCAGGATGCGGTTATCAATTCAATTGCAAAACTTGGATTCGTGAGCTTCAACTTCGGGTGTGAGCGAGAAAATGTCGAGCAATTCATGACCCATCCCATGCTGACCACATGGAGCGATGCCGATCTCGCATCCTATCTCGACCTCGGCTTCCTTGAAGTGGATCCATTGCTGCAATATCTCAAGCGTTCGGATGCCCCATTGATCTGGGAGCAGGCACAACTCCACAGGGCGCAGCCGGGACCCTATACGGAAATGCTCGCCGAACGTCAGATCCATGGTGGGGCGGTCATACCGCTGCCTGCAGGCGAGGGCAGGTTCAGCTCGATCGCATTCCTGGCAATCGAGGAGGGCAAGCTGGACGATCATCTGACCGCAAGTCTCGCCCGCAGCCTGGGCGCTGCGGTGAAGGCGCAAATGCTGCAACTGGGTTTGGCAAGCTTTGACCACCCGGCAGGAAAAGACCGCTTTTCGACCCTTTCGGACAAGCAGATACAGGTTCTCCATTGGCTGGCAATGGGCAAGTCAAACACTGACATCGCTGTCATCCTTGAGATGACCCCCAAGCAGGTGAATTACCACGTGCAGGAAATTCTGCGAAAGCTCGACGTCTCATCGCGGGTCCAGGCGGCCATTCTCTACTCCACTCGCTGAAGGCTCACCACCTTTCTGCAAGAAATTGCTTGGAAAAGACCGCACCCGCCCGCCGAATCAGTGAGGTTACTCACCCGCAATCTGGTTAATATTCGGTTAACCTGCAACGGGTCAACCTCCCTCTGGCGAATTCTCCAGTTTCCCTGTCACAAGCCGCCAAAAGACGGAGTTCGGCAGGATGGGCCTCTTGGTCCGCCCTGCAAGGACTCCCGAATTGCGGCCCATGCCGCATGGCTTTTGTGAGGGGCATGATGGGGTACTGGCCTGGCCTGAAGGCGCGCGCGCGGTGTGCGGCTGAACAGTTTCGCTCGAAGATCAACCACGCTAGACGCCTGTTGCCGGGAGCAATCCGCGGCGTGCGCGCAGCCGTGCTGGCGACGCTGATCCTCGGGGCCGGGAGCCTGCCGGCATGGACGCAGGCGACGGGTGGCTGGACGCTGAACATCGTTGTCAATCCCGACCTCCCGTGGCCGCTGCCGGCCGGCCGGGAACTGCCTTTCGATTTCCGCATCGACAATAATGACCACGTCGCGAAGGATCCGACGACGATCGAATTCACCGTCCCGCAGACCATGGTCTACCTGGGAACGGAGGGTCTTGAGAATTGCTTGCCGGAACCTGATGGCGCGGTCCAGTCCGAACCTCTTGTCGTCACCTGCGATGTTCCGGAGCTTGCCGTCGAGGCGTCTGTTCGGGGCACCATCCGGCTTGTTCCCATGGAGGCAGGCTTCTTCGTGCTCAACAGCCGGATCGAGGGCAAGATCGACGATCCCGGCCCGGAAGAGTTTGCCCAGGTCACCATTGTAGAGGGTGCCGATCTGGGGCTCGAACTGGCACTTGATCGCCCTACGGTTCAGGCCGGGTCAATTGCGGGCTTTACCGCCACCCTTACCAATCATGGCCCCTACAAGGTCGATACGGCAACCTTGCGGATTCCGGTGCCCGCCGGATTGTCGGCAGATTTCGCAACCATGCCGGCGGATTGCGAAGTATATGGGGCAGAGGTGATCTGCGAGATTGCCGGTCCCATTCCCGAGGGGACGGCCCGCACCCTGCGCTTCGAAACGCAAGTCACCGTCGGCAATGAATCGACCATCACGATTACCGCAAACATCGGGGAATCCCGGCCGCTTGACGGCGTTGCCGCCAATAATCACGCCGAGATCGATCAGGAGGTCATTCGCGGGCTGGATGTAAGCCTGCAGAAAAGCCGCACGCCGTCGGGCATGCTCTTCGTGGGCGAGGAGGTCACCTTCACGCTGACGCCCCAATATGCCGGCTGGCTGCCCGGCAGTGCCCGGATCACGGACGTGGTCCCGGATCACTACACGGTCACGAACGTGCTCGTCGGATCGGGTTCGGGCTGGAACTGTGATTTCGCTGAAAATGTAGTTGCTTGCGATTTCGACGCGGCGACGGGCACGAACTTTGCCGCACCGATCACGATTTCCGCGACCGCGATCGATGCGACCGGCGACGCGGGGGTCACCAATACCGCAAGCATCAGTTCGCAAGATGAAAACGCCGATATGACCGGCAATAATTCTGCCAGTGACGGCGTGGCGCACATCGTGCCGCCGATCATCGATCTTGTTGCCTACAAGAGCGGACCGCGGGAAGGGCTCGTCGCAGTCGGAAATACCTACAAATACACGTTGCGCGGCCGCAATGAGGGGAGTATTGGCTTTTTCGGTGAACCGCTCACCATAACCGACTATCTTCCGGCCGGGCTGACGGCAATTGCGATTTCGGCGCCCGCTGACTGGATCTGCGATCCGATCCCCGCCGGGGGAATCCCCGGTGGCCTCGGTGAGGATGGCGAAGCTGTCACGGTTTCCTGCACAACGGACAAGTACACGGCAGCCGCTCCGCTCGCGCCGCAGCAATGGTCCGACCCGATCGAGCTGGAAGTCCAGGTAACCGAGGCAGGCCAGTTTCCGAACCGGATGCTCGTTTCCTTCCCGAACTACAGGGATGTTGATGCGAACCCCGACAACAACGAGACGTCGGTGAATGTCCGCGCCGCGACGGGCCAGAACCTTGCCGATATCGCTGTGCGGAAATCGGTCAACCAGCCGGAAGTAGCAGCGGGAGATCCCCTCGAATTCACAATCGAGATTGTCAATCACGGTCCGGCTACCGCGACGCGCGTCGTCCTGGACGACCGATTGAACGAGATTGTCGCTGCGGAAACCGGGGGAACGCCAACCAGCGCCACGCCAATGATTTCGTGGCCCGGAAAGGAGAGCACAGATGGCATCAGCTGCCTTGTTACGCCCAGCAGCGGCTACTCGCTCGATCTGCAATGCACGGTCGACCAGCTTCCGGTCTGTACGGCTGGCAATGACTGCCCCGTAATCACTGTGCCGGTGCGGCCCGGCGGCGAGGGCGTCAAGGAAAACAGGGCAATCGTCTTTTCGCTGGATGTTCCGGATCACGTTCCCGGCAATAATTCCGATGATGTGAGCTATACGGTGACATCGAAGACGGATGTCACCGTCTCCAAGACCAGCGTCTCGGAGATCCGCGCCGGGCAGCCGCTGGTCTATACGGTTGCGGCAAGCGTGCCGCGCAACGGGCTGAGCGGCGCCGACGGGGTCAGGGTCACCGACACGCTGCCGGAAGGGCTGTATTTTGTCAGCGCCACGGTTGGCAGCGGCACGGGCGGGATATGTACCACGACACCCGATCCGACGGAACCGACAGGGCCGGGCAACAATACGGTCATCTGCGATCTCGGCCGGATCGAGAATGGCTCGCAGCGTACTGCCGTCATCACGGTCGTTCCGACCACCGGGCTGGTCGGGCAAACCGTCTCCAACTTGGTCTCCGTCACGACGGACACGGCCGAGACCAGTCTTGAAAACAACGACACCGTACAGGACGTAGTGATCCTGGCGCCCGTCCTCGATCTGATCATTTCGAAGACGGATGCCGGACCCCAGAATCAACCGGATCTGTATGACCCGGTGCTGAAGGGCGGGGACGCGGTCTACACGATCACGGCTACCAATGGCGGTCCCTCCGATGCGTTCAATATCGTCATCACGGACACGTTGCCTGCGGCCGGTTTTGTCTTTTCAGGAATCCATTCGCTCCCGCCAGACATGATCTGCGATACGTCGGAGGCGAGCACGACTGCGCCCGGCGGCACGGTGACCTGCACGCTGGAACGGCTGCCAGCCGGCCAGTCGGCGACATTCGAACTGGCGCTGACATCGATCGAGCGCGGTCAGTACGAAAACAAGGTCACTCTCGCCTCGGACGAAACCCGGGGCAATTATGAAGGGCCCACCGGGAACAATTCGGATTCGGAGCGGACCACGGTTCGCGTCAAGTCGGATGTCGGTGTCACCAAGACCGTGAACAAGCCGGAAGTGGACCTGCACGAGGAGTTCACCTGGACGCTCACGGTTACGAGCCATCCAAACGAGGCGGATGGATATGAGGTTGCCGAAGGTGTCACGCTCTCCGACACGCTTCCGGCGGGCATGGAGCTGACGCAGGTGCCGGAGATCGTTTCCGGTCCCGCCGAGGCCTGTACCGGCATGCCCGGCATGCGGGAGGTTCATTGCGAGTTGGGCGACATGGAGCCCGGGACTCAATACATCGTCAATCTCCACGTCAAGATTACCGACCTTGAGGCGACCACCAATATTGCAAGCGTGGAAACGCTCTCCTTCGACCAGGACCCCGCCAATAATGAAGCGAGCGCTACGGTTACCACGGTCCGGGGCAGCAGTATCGAGGGGACGGTGTGGCGCGACTTCGATGGAAACGAGCTTCGGGAAGCGCATGATACCGGCATCTTCAACGTGGAAGTCACGGTCACCGGAATTGCAACCCATGACGGTGCAACCATTTCCCGGACAGTCAGGACCGACCAGTACGGGAATTACATTTTCAGGGACCTGCCGCCGGGTACCTATTCGGTTTCCTACGGCAATGTGCCAAATGCGGATCGGTACAGTCCGGGTGCTGCGCTTGCCGGTCCGAGGGTGACCGGTGCGGACACGGATCCAGCCGCTGAAGGCGTCAACCGGATCGGCGGAATCGTCACGCTTGGCAATTCCGAAGCGAAGAATCACGATTTCACGCTGATCCCGGTTCCGGGCATCGGTCTTGCCAAGATCGCAGGAACGCCGGTCCTCCATGCGGACGGCTATTACGTCGTTCCCTATACGATCCATGTCCGGAATCTCAGCGAGGAGCCGCTGCAGAGCATTGAAATCCGCGACGATCTCATCGCTCCGAATGGAAATTTCGGCGTATTGGCGAGCGGTCCGGTCCCGGGAGAAGGGGAGTATGCGGTTGAATCCTCCATTGAACTGGCAGGTTTCACAAGTGGCACGGTCGGAGCATATAACGGCTCCACCAACAAAGTGCTGGTCAGCGGCGCTTCGCTGCCTGCCAACATGGCCGACGGATCGGTCCAGGAGGCGGAGGGCAGGATCACCTTCAACCTGCGTGTCAATCCGGCAAAGCCATGGATCGCCAGCCCGCTGGTGCTGACCAATCAGGCTGAAGTCGATGCTGAAGGCGAATATTCCGAAAAGCCTGTAAGCGATCTGTCGCACAACACCACTGGCGGCCTGAGCAATCCATCGCTGAACACGCCGACAGTGTCGAACCTGGCGCCGTCCCCGTCAATCCGCATCGAAAAGACGGCAACCCTTGAAGACGACCAGAAGGTTCCCGGTGTCGGTGATCGGGTCAACTACCGCTTCAAACTCACCAATACCGGCGACACGCCGCTGTTCAATGTCAGCGTTTCGGATCTGCTTGAAGGGCTGGAAGACTTTCCGACCTCCGAGATCGAGAGGCTCGAGCCCGGGGAAATGGAGGACTTCGAGGCGGGCTACTCCCTGAGCCAGGCGGATCTCGACCGGGGCAAGGTCGAGAATACGGCGACGACCAGCGGAATCTGGGCCCGGATCAACGGCGAACCTCGAGAAGTCACCGCCAGTGCAGAGGCCACTGTGGTTGCCCTCGCCAGGCCGGGGCTGGAACTCGAGAAGGCGATTGATCCTGACCACACGGAAATCGGGGACCCGACCGAGATCGGCGACAATATCCGCTATGTCCTGAAGGTGACGAATACCGGGAATACGAACCTGCGCGATGTCGTGATTGTCGATGCGGTGGACGGGGTAATTGCAGAAGCTGCAACCCCCTTCCTGATTGGAGAACTACCGCCGGGCGGCAGCAAGACCGTCTACGCCAATTACAAGGTTCAGCTTGCAGATATTGATGCCGGAAAGGCGGTGAACACTGCGATTGCAACCGGCGTTTTTGGACCCGATGAGGGCACGCCCATTGAATCCGAAGAGGCTTATGCGGAAGTTCCTCTGGTCCAGAACCCTGCGATGGAAGCGGAAAAGGTGTTGGCGGGCGACCTTCCGGAGGAGCCGCGCGCCGGCGATGAAATCCGCTGGACCGTAACCGTCGCGAATACCGGAAATGTGACGCTGAAGAACGTCACGGTCAGCGAGCCGGATTTCGAGCCTGTCACCATCCTTACGGAGGATGATACCACCCTGGCGCCAGGTGAAACTGCCGTGTTCACGGTCATTGCGGCCATCCGCCAATCCGATATCGAGGCGGCCAGGATCGTGAACGTGGCGCGGGTCGATGCCGAGGATCCGAATGGGGGCACGGTGACGGAAATGCCCGGCACCGAGGCGGATCTGGAGCGTGTGCCGGGAATTGCCCTGGAAAAGTCGGTGGACGTAAAGGACCTGTCCGCGCAGCCGCTTCCCGATGAAGTGCTCACCTACACGTTCACCATTACCAATACCGGCAATGTGGCGCTCTCCGCCCTCCAGCTTGTGGACGGTCTCGACGGTTTCGAACTGAACGAAGGCGATGCGGCCAGGCTAGCGACAGTGACGCTCAATCCCGAGCCGGAAGGCACGGAAGAGCGGCCCGTCTCCATAACGGTCAGCGGCACATACCCGCTGAAAGGCGGAGATATCGATGCGGGCGAGCTGACAAACGAGGCCATGGTGAAAGCCGAGCCGCCATCGATTCCGGGAACCGAGGTCGAGGCAAGCGATTCGGTCACGACGAATTTCGAACGCGCTCCTGCGATCGAGTTGGAAAAGTCGGTCGAGAGTACCGATTTCAGCACGCCGCCGGCGGTGGGCGATGCAATCACCTACAAGTTTACCATCCGGAATACGGGCAATGTCAGCATCGACGACATTCGTATCGTTGATGAAATTCCCGGTGTGGAGGTCGTCAATGCGAACTGGTCCGGGCCGCTTGGCGCGGGCATGGTCAATGAAGATGCCTTCACCGCAACCTACCGCCTGACCCAGGAGGACATTGACCGGGGCAGCGTAACCAATGTCGCGACTGTCATCGGCAGCAGCGTCGGAGGTACGACGAAGGACGATGTCACCGATAGTGATGACGAGACTGTCCGGATCGACCAGATAAAAGGGCTCAGCATCGTCAAGACGCATGAGGCGGAGCTTTCCGATCCGCCCCGTCCAGGCGACACGATTACCTACCATTTCCATGTCACCAACACCGGAAATGTCACGCTGACGGATGTGGTTGTCACGGATCCGCTCGAAGGCCTCGACATGCCTGTGACCACGATCGAGACCCTGACGCCCGGCCCGGAGGGCGTGATCCTGACCGCCACATATGTCGTCAAGCAAGCCGATATCCAAGCCGGCAGGATCGTCAATCAGGCGGCCGTCCAGGGCGAATTCGAGGATCCGGTCACTAAGGAGACCGAAACTGTCGGCCCGGTTGAATCGGAGGAAATCCTCGTTCCGCTGGAGCAATTGCCGCAGATCGCGCTGATCAAGGAGGCGAAGTCCTACCTGAGCGAGCCGGCATTTGTCGACGAGAAGATCGAATACACCTTTACGGTCATCAATACAGGCAATCTCGAACTGACCGATATCGTGGTCGAGGATCCATTACCCGGGATCTCGCCAGGCCAGTTCACGCTCGATTTCCTGGCGCCGGGGGACAGGCACACCTTTTCCGTCGCGACCTACCGCATCACTGAAGACGATATCTATCCCATGGATGAAGACTTCATCGGCAGTGAGCGGGTGGAGAACCAGGCGACCGTCACTGCCAGCTATGAAGATGGGGACGGCAACGGCCCAAAGACCACGAACGACCTTTCCGGTCCGGATGAGTTCAGCGACGAGCCGACCATCGTTCCCATCGTGCCGCCGCAACCAGGCCTGACCATCGTCAAGACCGGCGCGTGGAACGACGCTAACGGCAACACCTATCCCGAGCCCGGGGAGACGCTCACCTATACGTTCACAGTGAAGAACACCGGCAATGCCACCCTCTATAATGTAATGCCGGCGGATGACGGCCCCGAATTCAACGGCAGGAAGGGGACCGGCACGCTTTCGGCGTTCTCGCCCGGATCCGTGACCCTCGAGCCAGCCGGGGAACAGGTGTACACCGCCACCTATGTCCTGACGCAGGAGGATATCGATGCAGCAGCGGGGCTTGGCGAGACGATCACCAATACTGCCACTGCATCCGGCAGATTGCGCAACGATGTTCTCTACGAGACGCCCCAGCCCGCTGAAGCGACCGTCTCGCTGCCGGCAGTGGAGCCGAGCAACGTCACGCTGACCAAGCAGGCGGTGCTGCGCCAGGTACGGCGCGGGGACCGGGTGCCCTACATCATAAGGGTCGAGAACAGCTCGTCGAGCAATGCCGGTCCGGTTCATGTGATCGACACCATGCCATCCGGCTTTCGCTATGTCGACGAAAGCGCGACGCTTGATGGCGAGCCGGTTACGCCCATCGTCAACGGCCGTCAGGTTCGGTTCGAGAATCTGCAGCTTGGCGCCTATGCGACCCGCGAGATCCGGCTCGATCTACTGGTTCTGAGCACGGCCGGGCCGGGCACCCATAAAAATACGGCCAGTGTCACGGACCAGTTCGGCAACCCGGTTGCGAAGGATGCACAGGCTGTGGTCGAGATACTCGCCGAGCCGGTATTCGATTGCGGCGAGATCATCGGCACGGTCTTCGACGATCACAACCGCAATGGTTACCAGGATGACGGCGAGTCGGGCCTGCCGGGCGTGCGCGTGGCGACCGCCAAGGGGTGGCTCATCACGACCGACAGCCATGGACGTTTCCATGTGCCCTGCGCCGCATTGCCCGACCAGCGCATCGGCTCCAATTTCATCATGAAGCTGGATGCGCGCACATTGCCGACCGGCTACCGGCTGACGACCGAGAATCCGCGCGTGGTCCGCCTGACTGCCGGCAAGATGACACGGCTAAATTTCGGCGCTTCGATCGGCCGCGTGGTTCGCCTCGACCTGCAGGCTGGCGCCTTTGTCGGCAATGGCGTCGAATTGCAACCGCAATGGGCTGCCGGCCTCGATCAATTGATCGGCATCCTGAAGCAGGAGCCTTCGGTCCTGCGTCTGAACTACACGGGCGGCGCGAATGAACGGGACCTTGCAGGACGCCGATTGAGCAGAGTCCGGGAAGAGATCAACCGGCTCTGGAAGAAGAATGGCGCCGCCTATTCACTTGAAATCGAGACACGAGTTGAGGTGGGGCAATGAGAGCGGCTGTGAACGGGCCAGCGCGGCGGGGCCTGCGGACGGCATCGCGCCTGGCCTTGAGGACAGGCACCGCGCTGATCGGTGCGGTGCTGCTGGGAGGTCCGGCACTTGCCGAAGGAGAAATCCGGGGCAAGCAAGTGGATGACGGCTCGGTGGTTGACCTTGCCGTGGCTCCCAATACCGAACAGGGTAGCGTCGCCGATGCCGGCCAGATCCCCTTCATGATCTCGGTGGATGGGCAGGTCGTTGACGCGAGCGGCAGGCCAGCTGCAAAATCCGATCGCTCGCCTGTTCCGGAACGTCAGGCGGATCGTCAGCGCCAGGCGGATCTCGACCTCAACAGCGTCGATATCCAGATCAAGTTCGATGGTCTGGAGACAAAGCCGTTGCTCAACGTGTCGACCATGCCGGTGCGGCGCGCCTATGCCGCTGGAGAGACTGTCGTCTTTCTCGCCACCACGAACTATCCCCGCTTCATCGAGCGGGCGGAAATCCGTATCCATCGCCTGCATGAAGGGGTGCAGGTCGAACGGCCTGTGGCGACCCTCCCGGTCGACGCCAACGGAACCGCTGAATGGACGATGCCGGAAGGGGATGGGGTTGCCGAGTACAGCTATGTCCTGCGCGTTCTGGACGCAAAAGGTCGCTTCGACGAGACCGCGCCATTGACCCTGGCGCGCAGCTCGAAAACGGATCGCCGTCCTGCCGATGCGGTGGCGCCCGGCTGGGGCGAGGATCGCACTGCCATACGGAATATCCAGGTGCATGGCGGCGCCGTGACGATCTACGGGCGGAGCATTCCGCCAGGCTACAGCGTTGAGGCCTTTGGCGAGAGAATCCCCGTGGACGCCGATCGCCAATTCGTCGTGCAGCGCGTTCTTCCGCCCGGTGAGCACGAAGTGGACGTTGCCGTAAATGGTCCGTCGAAATCGGGTGGGCTGGCGTTCAGCCGTGAAATCAGCATTCCGGAAAATGAATGGTTTCATGTCGCGCTGGCCGATCTGACCCTGGGCAAGCGGATGGGAGATGCCGGCATCGAAGCCGTTCGTCCTGGCGAATATGAAGATATCTACATGAAAGGTCGCCTGGCCTTTTATGTCAAAGGCAAGATCAAGGGGAAATACCTGCTGACCGCGGCCGCCGATACGGCAGAGGAAGATCTCGACCAGATATTCCGCAATCTCGGCCATCAGAATCCGCGACATTTGCTGCGTAAACTGGATCCGGATGATTACTATCCAGTCTATGGCGATGATTCGACGATGGTCGAGGATGCGCCTACCAATGGTAAGTTCTTTGTCCGTCTCGAACGGGACGACAGCCATGTGCTGTGGGGCAACTTCAAGACCCGGATCACCGGGTCGGAATTCATGCGCGCCGAGCGCGCCCTTTATGGCGCAAATGCCACCTATATGTCGCCCGAAAGCACGCAGTTCGGCGAACGGCGAACCGAGGCAACTGTCTACGCGGCGCAGCCCGACACCTTGCCGCAGCGCGAGGAGTTTCTCGGTACGGGGGGCTCGGCCTATTTTCTGCGGCGGCAGAACATCGTCAGCGGCTCCGAAAGCCTCAGCATCGAGATCCGTGACCGGATTACGGGAAGGGTGCTCGAACGACGCAGCCTGCGCGCCGGCGAGGATTATCGCTTCGACTATCTGCAGGGCGTCGTCATCCTGACCCGGCCATTATCCTCCGCCACGGGCACCGCTGGCCCCGTGCGGGAAGGCGCGCTCGGCGGCGCAGAGGCCTGGCTGGTCGCGCAATATGAGTTCGAACCCGTCGCAACCGATCTCGACGGCTATAGTATTGGCGGCAGGGCGCAGCACTGGCTGAACGACCGGTTGCGCATCGGGGTTTCCGGTGTTTCCGAGACCACCGGCAATTCGGATCAGCGTGCGGGCGGTGTCGATATTCGCCTGCGGCACTCGGAAACCACCTTTCTCGATGCCGAGCTTGCCGCCTCGCGCGGCGAGGGGTTTGGTCTCTGGCGCTCGACGGATGGAGGGCTGACCCTATCGGGCGGCAGTTCCACCGGGCGGCGGGACCGCACGGCGCTTGCCTGGCGGATGCAGGGTCAGGTGGATCTTGCCGACATCCCCGGTTCGGAGATGGACGGAACGGTCGGCGGCTATTTCGAGGAAAGGCAGGCCGGGTTCTCGACCCTCCACGATCACACGGATGTCGCGCGGCGCATCTGGGGGGCGCACGCCGATGTGGGGCTTTCCGAAGACTGGCGGCTTCGACTTGCCTATGACGATTTCCAGGATGCGGACGACCAGGTGAAACGGGAGGGCAGAGCCAGCATCAGCCACGACATTGATGAGACCTGGAAAGTATCGGTAGGCGCGAGCTATACGGATATTCATTCACCGGATGCGATCCGCTCCGGAAAGACGGGTCGTGACGGCGCGCGCCTGGATGCAGGCGTCCGTATCGATTACCGGCTTGACGAGGATCATCTCTACTACGCGTTCGGCCAGGGCACGGTAAAACGCACAGGGGATATCCGCCGCAACGATCGGGCAGGGGTAGGCGCGCAGATTCGTCTGACCGAAAAGCTGGGCGCCGAGGGTGAGGTCTCCTATGGCACCAGCGGGATCGGCGCCCTTGCCGGGCTTACCTATGACCCAACTGCCGACGATCATTATTATTTCGGCTATCGTCTCGATCCCGACCGGGCATTCGACCTCGAGCGCCATCGCGATCTGACAGGCGCTGACCGCGGTGTGCTGGTCAGCGGCCTGAAGCGCCGCCTCGACGACAGTTTCTCGGCCTATGCCGAGAGCAGCTACGACCTGTTCGGCAAGCGGCGGGATCTTACCCAGACCTATGGCATTATCTATACGCCGGCCCCGCGCTGGAGCATCAATGCCGGGCTTGAGGTGGGGCAGATCCGGGACGAGACGATCGACCCGGCAACAGATCGGCAACGCTCGGATTTCGAGCGCTATGCGCCATCGCTCGCCGTCGCGTTCAAGGACGAAGAGCAGGGCATTACCGGCAGTGCTCGCGGCGAGGTGCGGATCGAGGATTCCGAGGATGGCAGCCGAGACCAGAATACCTATCTGATGGCACTCGCCCTTGCCTGGCAGACAAGCGACGACTGGCGCGCGATCGCCCATCTCGATGCAGTCTTGTCCGATACGAAATCGCCCGTCACCTCGTTTCAGGACACCGATTATGTCGAGGCCTCCCTCGGCTTCGCCTACCGCCCGACCGGCAATGATCGGCTGAATGCGCTGTTCAAATATTCCTGGTTGTACGACTTGCCGGGCAATGGCCAGCGGGTCAGCGGTGCGACGCAGGATCTCTACGCACCGGCGCAGCGTAGTCATATCCTGTCGGCTGATTTCACCTACGACCTCGTTCCCTGGCTGTCGGTCGGCGGGAAGTACGGCTTCCGGACCGGCGACGTGAAATACCGCACCGACCCCGACAGCGCGGAATATGATTCTGGCTGGCAACACTCTTCCGCACATCTGGGCATTGCCCGGCTGGATCTGCATCTGATCCGCAAATGGGACGCGCTGCTGGAGGCCCGCATCATGCACATGCCGGAGGCAGGGACCACGGATCTGGGTGCCCTGGCCGCGCTTTACCGGCATGTGGGCAATAATTTCAAACTCGGTGTCGGCTACAATTTCGGCCGCTTCTCGGATGATCTGCGCGACTTGACGCTGGATGACCGGGGTATGTTCCTCAATCTCGTGGGCAAGTACTGATCGTTGATGGCGGATGACCGGTGGAACGCATGAACTGGGCGAAATGCGGGCGGCACTCTCGCTGCCCGTAGAAAAAGGGCCCTGCGTCGACGGGGCAGAAGTTCAACGCAGGGCAAATTTCAATCGGGAAGCCAAACGTTCAGTTGCCAACCCTGCGAATGTCGCGTGCCAGTGCACTACCGTCAGATCATAGGATCCTGGTGAAAGTTCACCCCGGCCGTGCATTCGCATACCGCTTTCATTCGCATGCGGTTGCTTCAGAACATGCTCACCATGCAGGACATGCGTGACACAGGCGTGACATGGGCAGCAGGGTCACTGCTTTCGGCCGGTCAGAAGATGGACAGCCAGCTTACGATGCTTCCGCCGTCATGACGATTCGCCCATCCTCGCCGCTGCGCGCTTCCAGCGTCAGCTCCTCTCCGTTCCGATTGGCGTGGAATTCCAGGGTTTCGCCACAAATCGCCGGAGCCCGGCCCCGAAATCTGAAGCGCTTGAGCTTCCCGGCCTCTCTTCGCGCAAGATTTGCGAGCAACGTTGCAAGAAGCGGACCATGCACGACGAGGCCCGGATAACCTTCAACCCCGGTGGCATACGGATAATCATAATGGATGCGATGCCCATTGAATGTGAGCGCCGAGTATCGGAACAGCAAGACAGGATCGGTCACGATGCGTAGCTTCGCAGCGCCGGCTGGCGCGGGCGACGCTTCCGCAGGCTTCTCCTTTGCCTGCGTGGGTGGTTCGCGATAGACCAAGTCCTGCATTTCCTTGATGGCGAGGCCCCGTTCAGTCCGGATCTGGTGCTCGACGGTCACGAAGACCAGCGTGCCGGTACGACCTGACTTGCGCACGATCGATTCGATCGAAGTTACGCGCTCGACCTCGTCGCCGATCCGAAGGTCATCGCGGAATTCAAGCTCCCCGCCGGCCCACATGCGCCGGGGAAGCGGCACTGGCGGCAGATGCGTGCCAAGCTTGGGGTGGCCATCCTCGCCAAGCCTTTCCGCCGGTTCGGCAATTGGCGCCAGGCACCAGTGCAGGCAAAGCGGCAGCGAAGGGTCGGCCGATTGCGTGGGCACGGTCGCAAGGAAGCGTTCGACGAGAGAATCGCTGATCCGTTCGCTCGCGGTCTCGCTGTGGCCGATCCAGTCGGCAAAATCATTCTCTGGCCAGGCCAGTTTGCTCATGAGAACTTCTCCCTTGCCGGTTCAACTTGTCTAACCGGCGTCCATGCTGCTGAAATCAAAACCGGTGATCGCCATTTCTTCTGCATTGACGGCTTGCGTCCGGTGCAGGACTGCGAGGATTTCGTGCGTAGCACCGCGCGAAGCCTGATGAAGTTCCATGCCTTGGCAGATCCTCGCCGTCAGCAGGCCGGTGAAAAGATCACCGGTACCGCACGGGCGGATCGGAACGCGCTCAACCGAGGTGCGGCTAAGTCGGTCCGCGCTCCAGCATAGCGTCTCCATCTCCCCCGGAATCGTGTCGGACAGCACGCCGCCGGTCACCACGGCCGACTGGGTGCCGGCACGCCTCAATTTCTGCAACGCGTCGCGCAATTCCGGATCGGAGCGCGCGGACTGCTGCGTCAGCAGTTCGAGCTCATACTGGTTCGGCGTGATCAGCGTAGCGAGCGGCACCAGCCGGTCACGGAACAGGTCCACCAGACCCTCCCTGACGAAGATGCCGAGATCGTCATCTCCCATTACCGGATCGCACACATATTGCAGTTGTGAATGACGAGACAGCGCCCGTTCGATGAAGGATGCAATCACGACGCCATTTTCCACCGAGCCCAGGTAGCCGGTCAGGACCACACGGGCGCTTTCGAGCAGGCCGCGCTCCTCGACGCCGCGCAACAATGCCTCAACCAGCTCGCTGTCGAGGATCCGGCCGTGCATGGTCGGGTAATGCGGATGGTTGGAAAGCAGCGCCGTCGGCACCGCTGCCACGGTGAGTCCCTTGGCTTGCATGGGAAATACGGCAGCACTGTTGCCGACATGGCCATGCACGACCTGGCTCTGGATCGAGATCACATCCGTCATTGGGAGCCCACCGCTCCGGGCCAGTAATACGTATCGGGTGTCGGCCGCCGGCCGAAGATTGCCTGTCCCACGCGCACGACTGTTGCGCCCTCCTCGATCGCGGTTTCGAAATCGCCGGTCATGCCCATGGACAGTCCGGCCAGCCCGGGATGGACCCGTGTTGCCGCATCACGCAATTGCCGCAGGCGCTGGAAGCAGGGGCGTACTCTTGCCATGTCGGAGGAGAAGAGGGCCAGCGTCATGAGCCCGCGTGGGCGTAGCCGCGGAAAGCTGTCGAGCTGTTCGACGAAAGGCAGCAGCTCATCCGGGTGGAGGCCGAACTTGCTGGGCTCCCCGGAAGTGTTGACCTGGACGAAAATATCGAGCGTTCGGTCTTCGCGCTCGAGGCGGCGATTCAGCGCGTCAGCAAGGTTCAGACTGTCAAGCGCATGGAATTCCTTCGCGAACCGGACCAGATACTTGACCTTGTTCGATTGCAGATGGCCGATAATGCTCCATTCAATGTCGAGGTCGGACAGCGCTTCCTGCTTGGCGAGCGCTTCCTGGATCCGGTTCTCACCCATCGAGTGGACCCCGGCCGCGTGCGCAATCCGGAGAATTGGCGCCGGCACGGTCTTGGTGACTGGCAGCAGGCGCACCGTCTCGCGCTCGCGCCCTGCCCGGGCACATGCACGCTGGATGCGCGCCTCGACAGCCGCGAGATTCGCCCGGAACATGGCGCCGGGATCCTCGCCGAACCGATCGGATTCTTTCTCATGCGGTTCTGGTCGCGGGGAATTCATTGTCAGTCCTGACCGTTCTGCCACCGGAAGGCAGGGATGCACCCCGGCCGCCCGGCAGTTCTTGCAAAGAATTCATCCGGCAGCAACCGGTTTGATCGCTAGGCAGTCATTGGGCAGCCGGGTGAAGCGGGTCAAGCTGGCATAGCGTTTGCGCGGGCCCGACACACGCCAGAATTCAAGAAAGCGGCCTGGCCCGGCAACCAGGATCTGGCCCCGATACACATCTTCTCCGCAGACATGTACGAACTTCTGACGGGCGCGTCCATCGAGCCGGAAGAAATGCCGGCCATCCTCGAAACGGACACAGATCTCATCACCATTGATCTCCAGCCGGTAGAATCGTCGTCCAGGCAAGGTCCGGCTTCCCAACGACATTTCTCCTTCTTCCAGAAAATGGTCCGGCGCGAGAGTTGCGATGCCGAAGAAGATGAAGGATCTGCGCGCCAGATGGTCGACGATGAAGCGGCGTGCGCGCCACTGGCCAAGAAAGTCGCTCGCCAGCCCCTCGAAAGACAGCTCGGAACTGGCTGGCTGGTGCACCGTCATGACCATCTGCCTTCCTCGGGGTCAATTGCCCCAGGCAGCTCCTTCGAGAAGATTGAGCGGAATTTTCAGATAACGTCGGCCATTCTCTTCCGGTTGGGGCAGCCGGCCCGCATTGATATTGATCTGCAATGCATGAAGAATGAGCTTTGGCATTGGCAGGGTCCTGTCGCGAGCTTCGCGTGCCGTCACGAATTCTTCCTCGGTCTTGTAAACCGACATGTGCGAATTGGTGGCCTTCTGCTCGGCGACCGTCGATTCCCAGCGTGCCTCCCGCCCGTTCGGTCGGTAGTCATGACCGGTAAAGATTCGTGTGTCGTCCGGCAAGGCAAGGATCTGCTGGAGGGAATTCCAGAGGGTGCGTGCGCTGCCGCCCGGAAAGTCACAGCGCGCAGTGCCGGAATCCGGCATGAACAAGGTGTCGTGGACAAAAGCGGCATCGCCGATCACATAGGTGATCGAGGCAAGTGTATGACCGGGTGAGAACATCACCCGCGCCTCCAGCTCACCGATCCGGAAGGTCTCGCCATCGGCAAACAGCTTTTGCCACTGCGAACCGTCGGCGGGGAAGTCCGGCCAATTGTAGAAATCTTTCCAGAGCTTCTGTACTTCGGTCACCTTTTCGCCGATTGCCGTCGGGGCGCCGGTGACCGATCGCAGATAATCGGCAGCCGAGAAGTGGTCGGCATGCGGATGCGTGTCGAGGATCCAGACAAGTTCGTAGCCCTTGTCCCGGATGAAGGAGAGGATCCGGTCGGCGTGATGAGTCGCAGTTGCAGCGGACTTCTCGTCATAATCGAGGACCGGATCGATGATGGCGCATTGGCCGGTTGCAGGATCGGCGACGACGTACTGGATCGAGCCTGTGCGTTCATCATAGAAGGCACTTACATCGGGCCTGTTCGGCATGAATGGATCCCCCTGTTGCGGTGCTGCGGCGGCTCATCGGACGTCGCCAGCGCAACAATTCAATGACAATTTCTCCGGAAAAGATCAATGGGCGCTCAAGCGGTGCCGTATCCCGAGCCTCGTCTGCTTGACTGCAATGGTTCCGAATGGGTCTTCAACTTCCCCGGACATTGCCACAAAAGGCTAACCGTGCCCGCATCGCGTCATCTTCGTTTCTCTACCAGGTCACGAAATTCCGGCGCCCAAGCGATTCCATTTCAACAACCAAGTCTCTCGCGTGGCGGGCCGGCGATGCGCTGGGGGAAACGCACCGCCGGCAGGGCAACCATAGTTTGTTGCCCTGTAGACAAATGCGACCCTAGCGCGAGATGAAGCACCGGAATATGGGGCGATCCCGCTATTGCATCAAAAAGTTGAATCGGGATCTGAGTCTCCCGGAGGTTCAGCTTCAGGATGCAATCTCGTTGATTGTGGTCAGGATTGCGCTGGCGCCGCCTGCTGCTCCAGTTTCCGGGTCAATTCATCAAGCTTGCGGGTCAAGGCGGCAGCCTCACCGGAAACCTGCCGCACCGCGGCCAGCAATTCAGGCTTCCCTGCAGGCTCGATGGGGCCGCTGCCCTGGCCACAAAGCAACCAGACCGGGCTGACACCCAGCACCCCAGCCATCATCGCCACCCTGTTGGCGCGCGGCACGTCGCGGTCGCATTCCCAGGCAATCCAGCTTTCAGGCAGGACGCCAAGACGTTCGGCCGCTTCCTCGACGGATAGTTCGGCATTCTCGCGGCAGAGGGAAATTCGACCACCGATCGTGTCGTCGCCGGCGGGGCCGGCATGTGAATGAGTCATTCGATTCTCCTATGAGTTGTATTTCTTTCCGGGGAGGAAGCGCCCATGCCTCGCGGGAGCTGCCCGGCAGACTGGCACTACGAAGCCGCCATCCCGATTGCGGAACGGGAAAGCCGGGAAGAGCCGATGATGAATTGCAGGTTTTCTTCGGTCTCTTGAGAAGAAATCTCATCAATATGGACAGGACACGAATCCATCCAACACTGGAGAACAGACCCGCGGCCCTCTTGCTCCCTGTTTATCTTCATACACTCTGCGGACTTGGCGCAGACTGGATCCTGTCGAGGATGCTTCATGTTCTCGGGATCATGGGCGAGGGTGAATTTATACCGGCTTTGGATTCCTGCCGTCAACCCTTTCGCTGGAAAGAGGGCGCCCGTTACCGCGGGTCGAGCCGGATGTTACCCCATTCAAGCCTGGTGCGGGCGGCGGGACTCGAACCCGCATGGCCGAAGCCGAGGCATTTTAAGTGCCTTGCGTATACCTTTTCGCCACGCCCGCCAGTGCGCCGAT
>CAYLGY010000010.1:0-41012 GCA_964383325.1 uncultured Rhizobiaceae bacterium | reverse complement strand
TGATGCTGTTCTCCTTCATCATCCTCGGCATGTTCCTCGACGACACCGCGATGCTCGTCATCGTCGCGCCGCTGTACATCCCGCTGGTTAAGATGCTCGGCTTCGATCTGATCTGGTTCGGAATCCTTTATACGATCACCTGCCAGATCGCCTATATCGTTCCGCCCTTCGGCTATAATCTCTTCCTCATGCGCGCCATGGCGCCGCCGGAAATCACCATCGTGGATATTTACCGATCCATCGTTCCCTTCTTCTTCATGATGGTGCTGACGCTGATCATCATCATGATCTTTCCCGACATCGCCATGTGGTTGCCGGAGGTCTATTCTGGAAAGAGATAGTCGTGAATCGTGGAGGCGCCATGCAGCATTCGGGAATAAGGGCAGCGCAATGGAGCGCCGCCAGCAACTTCCATTACCTAGCTGACAGGGAGGTTTGAAATGTCAGAAAAGAACATCACCAAACGCGATTTCTTGCGGAAATCTGTCCTGACTGGCGCCGGGGCGGTCGGTGCGTCGACGCTTGCCGCGCCCTATGTGAAGGCGCAGGCACCGATCCGCTGGCGCTTGCAGACCTATGCCGGCCCTGCGCTGGCGGAGCATGTCTGCAAGCCGGCCATTGACGCCTTCAACAAGGCGGCGAATGGCGAAATGGTCATCGAGATGTACACGTCCGACCAGCTCGTGCCGCAGGGCGAGCTGTTCCGCGCCGTGCAGTCGGGAACGCTGGATGCCGCGCAGAGCGATGACGATTCGATGGCTTCGCCGGTCGATGTCGCGGTGTTCGGAGCCTATTTCCCCTTTGCCTCGCGCTACAGCCTCGACGTTCCGGTCCTGTGGAACTGGTATGGGCTGAAGGAGATCTGGGAAGAAGCCTATGGCGAAATTCCAGGCGTGACCTGGCTTAGCGCGGGCGCCTGGGATCCGTGCAACTTCGCTACCACCAAGCCGATCCATTCGCTCGAGGACCTGAAGGGCCTGCGCGTCTACACCTTCCCGACGGGCGGCCAGTTCCTGCAGCGTCTGGGCGTGGTGCCGGTCACCCTGCCGTGGGAAGACATCGAGGTTGCCTTGCAGACGGGCGAGATCGACGGCATTGCCTGGTGCGGCGCGACCGAGACCTATACGGTCGGCTGGGCCGATGTGACCAAGTACTATCTGACCAACAATATATCGGGTGCATGGTCGGGATCGTTCTTCGCCAATACGGACAAGTGGAACGAGGTTCCGGAACATCTGAAGACACTGTTCCAGCTCGCTATGGATTCCTCGCATTATTACCGCCAGCACTGGTACTGGTGGGGCGAGGCACATTACCGCACCACTGGCGGGAAGCTTGAACTGACCACCATTCCGGAAGAGGAATGGAAGCAGGTCGAGGACATGGCGATGGAGTTCTGGGACGAGATCGCCGCTCGCAGCGAACGTAATGCCCGCGTGGTCGAGATCCTGAAGAAGTACCAGGAGACCATGCGCCAGGCCGGAGCGCCCTATCGCTACGGCTAACCGACTGCAAAACGGGCCTGGCCGTAACACCGGCCAGGCCATGCACATGAAAACAGACAGGATGCCGCAGGCAGCAGAGTTGCACAGGACATGACCGGAAAACTTTCTTTCGAACAATTGAAGAGCGCAGTTGCGGCAGGTGAGATCGACACGGTCATCACTGCTGCCCCTGACATGCAGGGCCGGCTGATCGGCAAGCGCTATCTGGCGCAATTCTTCGTCGAATCGGCTCATGAGGAGACGCATGCCTGCAACTATCTGCTGGCAGACGACATCGACATGGAGCCAGTGCCGGGTTACAAGGCGGCAAGCTGGTCGCATGGCTATGGCGATTTCGTCATGACGCCGGACCTTTCCACCATCCGGCGCGTGCCATGGCTGGAGAAGACCGCGCTGGTGATGTGCGATTCGCAGGATCACCACACGAGGCAGGATCTTCCACATTCGCCGCGCGGCATCCTGCGCCGCCAGATCCGGCGGCTGGAGGAGCGCGGCTTTCTCGCCTATTTTGCTTCCGAGCTCGAATTCTTCATGTTCTCGGAAACCTACGATTCCGCTCGCAGGAAACGCTGGCACGATCTCGATACCGCTTCGCCCTATATTGGCGACTATCTGATCGACATTACCACCAAGGAAGAAGGCCTGATGCGCCGCCTGCGCAACGAGATGCATGCGGCGGGCGTGCCGGTCGAATGTTCCAAGGGCGAATGGGGCCCGGGCCAGGAAGAGATCAACGTGCGCTATGCCGAAGCGCTCGAGATGGCGGACAGGCATGTGTTCCTGAAGAACGGCGCCAAGGAGATCGCACACCAGGAAGGCAAGGCCATCACCTTCATGGCCAAGTACAATTTCGATCTGGCCGGCAATTCGAGCCACATCCACAATTCGCTGTGGAGCAAGGACGGCAAGACGCCGCTGTTCTTTGACAAGGACGCGCCGTGGACCCTGTCCGAGCTCGGGCGGCAATGGTCGGCGGGACAGATCAGATATGCTGCTGACTACACCTATTTTCTGGCGCCATACATCAATTCCTACAAGCGTTTCCAGAGCGGCACCTTCGCGCCCACCAAGATCATGTGGTCCGAGGACAACCGCACGGCCGGCTTCCGCCTTTGCGGAGAAGGCACCAAGGCGATCCGCATGGAATGCCGCATTGGCGGAGCCGATCTCAATCCCTATCTTGCCTTTGCCGCAATGATCGCGGCGGGCCTCGCCGGCATTGACGAGAAGCTGGAACTGGAGCCGCCCTTCGCCGGCGATGCCTATCAGGCTTCCGAGTTGCCGGAAATTCCGAAGACCTTGCGCGAAGCCATGGGCTGCCTCGACGGGTCGCGCATGATGCGAGAGGCCTTCGGCGACGATGTGGTCGATCATTATGTCCATACTGCCCGCTGGGAGCAGATGGAGTATGATCGGCGCATCACGGACTGGGAATTGCAGCGCGGCTTCGAGCGGTACTGATCCCGCCTGGGTCGCGCGGCGACTTCCCTCTTGCATCATTCGGGTTGCCTTGCCGGGCGCGTATTCGCTCCCGGCAGAACTGCTCAGGAAAAGGACCAGGACATGACCGAAACGGTCAAGATCATTTCCCCAATCGACGGATCGACCTTTGCGGAGCGGAAGGTTTTCGAGGACGGCGCCGTCCAGGCTGCGGTCGACCGGGCGCATGCTGCGCAGGCAGAATGGGCGCGGGTTCCGATTGCCGAGCGTGGTCGGTACGTGCTCGCCATGCTCGCGGCGCTGGAAGCGATGAATGACGAGATCGTGCCCGAGATCGCCTGGCAGATGGGGCGGCCGGTTCGCTTTGGCGGCGAGTTTGGCGGCGTGCGCGAGCGCGCCACCTACATGGTCGAGATTGCCGAGAAGGCATTGCGACCGGTTCCCGCTTCCAATCCGAAGGAAGGATTCCGTCGGTATGTGAAGAAGGAGCCGCTGGGCGTGGTCATGGTCATCGCCCCATGGAATTATCCCTATCTCACCGCGGTCAATACGATCGTCCCGGCATTGATGGCCGGTTCGGCCGTCCTCTTGAAACATGCGGCCCAGACACTTCTCGTCGGAGAGCGCTTTGCGCAGGCCTTCGAGAAGGCCGGGCTGCCCAAGGGCGTCTTCCAGAATCTGGTGCTCAACCATGGGCAGACGGAGCGCCTGCTCGCCTCAGGCCAGATCGACCATGTCAATTTCACCGGCTCTGTCGGTGGTGGCCGCGCGATCGAGAAGGCGGCCGCGGGGACCTTCATGACTCTTGGCCTGGAGCTTGGCGGTAAGGACCCCGCCTATGTGCTCCCCGATGCGCAGCTTGATCAGACCATAGCCAATCTGGTCGATGGCGCGTTCTTCAATTCCGGTCAGTGCTGCTGCGGCATCGAGCGGGTGTATGTGCATGAAGCGGTCTACGATCGCTTTGTCGAGGGCTTCATCGCGGAAACGAAGAATTATGTCGTCGGCAATCCGCTTGATGCCGCGACGACGATGGGTCCGATGGCGCAGGCCCGCTTTGCCGATCTCATTCGCGAGCAGAAGGCGGAAGCCCTTCGCAAGGGCGCCACGGCGCATATCGGCATGAAGGTCGAGGGCGACGTTCCCGGCTCTCCCTATCTGGCACCGGAAGTGCTCACCGGCGTCAATCATCAGATGAGCGTCATGCGTGAGGAAAGCTTCGGACCGATCGTCGGTATCATGAAGGTGCGTGACGACGAGGAAGCCATCGCGCTGATGAATGACAGCCCGTTCGGCCTGACTGCTTCGATCTGGACCGGGGACACCGAACGCGCCATCGCCATTGGCGATCGCGTCGAGACCGGGACGGTCTTCATGAACCGCTGCGACTACCTGGATCCGGCGCTGGTATGGACCGGTGTCAAGGATACCGGCAAGGGAGCGTCGCTGTCAGAAATCGGCTACGACAATCTGACCCGGCCGAAATCCTACCATCTTCGTGAAATTCTCTGATCCGGAGCTCGAAATGACCGAACTCGTTTCCAAGTGGAATTATCCGACCACCGTGCGCTTCGGCGCCGGCAGGATCCGTGAACTGCCGGAGGCGCTGGCCGACCAGGGCATCCGCAATCCGCTGTTCGTTACTGACCCGGGCCTCGCAAAGCTTCCTGTCGTCGAGAGCACGCTTGCGATCCTCAAGGCGGCCAACATTCCCTATGGCGTCTTTTCCGATGTGAAGCCGAACCCGGTCGAGTCGAACCTAACCGCCGGGATCGAGGTCTTCCGGGCTGGAAATCATGATGGCGTCATCGCCTTTGGCGGCGGCTCGGCGCTCGATCTTGCCAAGCTGATTGCCTTCCAGGCGGGGCAGACCCGGCCAGTCTGGGATTTCGAGGATATCGGCGACTGGTGGACGCGGGCCGATTCTGCCGTCATTGCGCCGATCATTGCCGTGCCGACCACGGCGGGCACGGGCTCGGAAGTCGGTCGAGCCGGCGTGCTCACCCACGAAGCCAGCCATACCAAGAAGGTGATCTTCCATCCAAGGATGCTTCCCGGCATCGTCATTGCCGATCCGGAGCTGACCGTCGGCATGCCTCCCTTCATCACAGCCGGCACGGGCATGGATGCCCTGGCGCATTGCATCGAGGCCTATTGCGCGCCGGGCTATCATCCGATGGCCGATGGCATCGCCATCGAGGGCATCCGCCTTGTCTTCGAGAACCTGCCAAAGGCCTATGCCGATGGCGCGGACCTTGTCGCGCGGGCGCACATGATGTCGGCGGCGGCGATGGGCGCCACGGCTTTCCAGAAGGGGCTGGGCGCGATTCACTCCCTGTCGCATCCGATCGGATCGCTGTACGACACGCATCATGGCATGACCAATGCCGTGTTCATGCCCTACGTTCTGAAGTTCAACCGGCCCGCAATCGAGGAGCGCATCGAAAGGCTGAGCCGGTATCTTGGCATATCCGGCGGGTTTGACGGATTTGTCGGCGCTGTGCTCGACCTGCGCCGTCAGCTCGGCGTGCCGAACACGCTGCCGGAGTTCATCAAGGATTTCGCGCCTGACGAGGCCCGCAAGGGCTTGATCGCGGATATGGCGATCGTCGATCCGACTGCGGGTGGCAATCCGGTCAAGCTGACGCGGGAAGCGGCGCTGTCCCTTCTGGAGAGCGCGATTACGGGAGTGTAGTGTGATGCGATTGCGGCCCGGCGGCTGCATTCGTTCCGGTTCGGGGCTGCCCGAACCGGCCCTTCCGGGCAAGGGTGGCGCCGGCGATTCGAATGGGTGTCCTCTTCTTGTAAGTCGTACCTGGCTGTGACAGGTTCAGGGATCGGACTGAGGTGAAGCAGACAGGGTGAATTGCATGACCGGCAGGGACGTCCTGCACGAGCGCATGACAGGCCCGGCACGCCGCACCGGCAAGACCGGAGGGCGGAGGCGGTCTCGTGGCTGAGTTTCCCGATACGGCACGGGTGGTGATCATCGGCGGCGGCGCGGTGGGCGCATCCGCCCTGTACCATCTGGCGCTTGCGGGCTGGACTGATTGCCTTCTTCTCGAAATGAACGAGCTGACTTCCGGCTCGACCTGGCATGCTGCAGGAAACGTGCCGACCTTCTCTTCCTCCTGGTCGCTGATGCACATGCAGCGCTATTCGGCCGAGCTCTATCGTGGCCTGGCGGAAGCAGTCGATTATCCGATGAACTATCATGTCACCGGCTCCTTGCGGCTGGCGCACGGGAAGGAGCGCATGCGCGAGTTCGAGCGTGCCCGGGGCATGGGCCGCTACCAGGGGATGGCGCTCGAATTGGTCGGACCTGACGAGATCCGCTCGAAATATCCGTTTCTCGAACTGCACGATCTGGAAGGCGCCCTCCATGATCCCAATGATGGCGACATCGATCCGGCCCAGCTGACCCAGGCTCTGGCAAAGGGCGCCCGTGACCTCGGGGCCCGGATCGTCCGGTTCTGCCCCGTGACGGGCGTGCGCCGGGAGCGCGATGGATGGCTGGTCGAGACGGAGCAGGGGTCGGTAAGATGCGAGAAGGTGGTAAACGCCGCCGGGTACCGAGCCGCGCAGGTGGGCAGGCTGTTCGGCCGGCAGGTTCCGGCCGTGGTGATGAGCCACCAATATATCCTTTTCGAGGAGATCCCCGAACTGCGGGCCTGGACCGAGGAGGCCGGGCACAAGCTGCCGCTGCTGCGCGATGTCGACAGTTCCTATTATCTACGCCAGGAAAAGTTCGGCATGAATTTGGGTCCCTACGAGCGCAATTGCCGTGCACACTGGGTTTCAGATGACGATCCCATGCCGGATGATTTCTCCTTCCAGCTCTTTCCGGACGATCTCGAACGGCTGGAATGGTATCTGGAAGATGCCGTGCGCCGTGTGCCGATCCTCGGTAAGGCAGGCCTGTCCAGGGTCATTAATGGGCCGATCCCCTATGCGCCGGACGGCAATCCGCTGATCGGACCGATGCCAGGCGTGCCGGATGCCTTTGAAGCCTGCGTGTTCACCTTCGGGATCGCTCAGGCTGGCGGCGCGGGCAAGGTGCTGGCCGAATGGGTGACGGAGGGCCGGACCGAATGGGACATGTGGTCCTGCGATCCGCGCCGCTTCACCCGCTTTGCCTCGGAGCCCGATTATGCGCTGGCCAAGGCGATGGAAGTCTACGGCCACGAATATGCCATCCATTTCCCCCGCCATGCCTGGCCGGCAGGCCGGCAGCGAAAGCTATCGCCGATCCATGAACGCATCGCTGCGCTCGGCGCGCAGTTCGGCGCCTATAATGGCTGGGAGCGCGCGAACTGGTACGCCGCTCCGGGAGATGACGTTTCCGAAGCTGCGACGCAGACATTCGACCGCGGCGGACCCTGGCAGCAGCGCATTCGCGAGGAGTGTCTGGCTGTCCGGGACCAGGCAGGGATCCTGGATCTGCCCGGCTTCTCGCGCTTCCGGCTCGAGGGTCCGGGGGCAAGGCTGTGGTTGTCATCTCTCGCGGCCGGTGCGCTGCCAAGACCGGGACGCATCGGGCTTGCCTATTTTGCCGATGACGATGGCCGGATCGTCACGGAGATGTCCGTGATCGCTCTCGGAGAGGATTCCTTTCAGCTCATCACCGCCGCGGCGGCAGAATGGCATGATTTCGAATGGCTGCGGCGACATCTGCCCGAAGGCGGGCAGATCTCCCTTGCCAACATTACCGAGCAGTATGCATGCCAGATCCTGACCGGGCCGAAGTCGCGGGAGATCCTCGCGAAAGTGACGGATGGTGATCTGTACTTGCCCTGGCTCACGCATCAGACGGCCCGGATCGGGGAGGAAGAGTGCCTGCTCGTTCGCGTTTCCTTTGCCGGAGAGCTGGGATGGGAGATACATTCGCAAACGGCGAAGACGGCGAGGATCTTCGACCGCGTATGGCAGGCGGGGGAGGTGCATGGGCTGAGGCCGTTCGGCATGTTCGCGCTCGATTCCCTCCGGCTTGAAAAGGGCTATCGCGCATGGAAGCAGGAACTGTCGACGGACTACACCTTGCTGGAGGCGGGGCTGGAACGGTTCATCAGCTGGGAGAAGGGTCAATTCAAGGGCAGGGAGGCATTGTGGGCGGAACGGGAGAAGGGTCCTGCTAGGCGACTTGTGACATTGGTCATTTCCGATCCGGGCCCTTGTGATGCACCCTACATGTCCACGGTGTGGTACGATGGCCGGATCGTCGGCGAGACGCTTTCCGGTGGCTGGGGGCATCGTGTAGACAGGTCTATCGCGCTGGCGATGCTGCGCAGCGAGCTTGCCCGGCCGGGTGAGGCGGTGGAGATCGAAATCTTCGGCGAGCGTTATGAGGCGCTCGTGCAGGAGGAGGGCCCGCTCTGGGACCCCGGCAATGAGAGAATGCGCACATGAAAAATGGAGGAGGGAGCAATTGAAGCCGGGCCTGTCGGGCTCGTAGAATGTTTGCAGACACAATAATGGGAGAGAAGTCATGAAACATCTGCTCGCAACTACCTGCCTCGCACTTGGGGTCGGGGCTCTTCTGGCCAGTCCGGCTGCTGCGGAATGCGGGGATGTCACTATCGTCAGCATGAACTGGCAAAGCGCTGAAGTGCTCGCCAGTCTGGATGAATTCATCCTGCGCGAGGGCTATGGTTGCAATGCCTCGGTCATCAGCGGCGATACCGTGCCGAGCATCACCTCCATGGTCGAGAAGGCGCAGCCCGATGTCGCGCCGGAGGGTTGGGTGGACCTCGTGCCGGAACTGATCGAGCGCGGTCTTTCGGAAGGGCGCCTTGTCGCCGCGGCAAAATCCATCTCCGATGGCGCACTGCAGGGCTGGTGGATTCCGAAATACATTGTCGACGCCAATCCCGACATCAAGACGATCGACGATGCACTTGCCCGGCCGGATCTTTTTCCCGATCCGGAGAATCCCGGTCGTGGCGCCGTTCATAACGGACCGCAGGGATGGGGCGGTACGGTAGTGACGACCCAGTTCTTCAAAGCCTATGACGCCGAGGAAAAAGGCTTCCGCCTCGTTGATACCGGCTCCGCGGCGGGGCTGGATGGCTCGATTGCCCGCGCCTATGAACGCCAGGAGGGCTGGATTGGCTACTACTGGTCACCCACGGCGCTGCTCGGCCGCTATGAGATGGTGAAGCTCGACCACGGCGTGGAGTTGAACGAAGAGGAATGGACACGCTGCAACACGGTAGCGGATTGTCCTGACCCGCAGAAAAATGACTGGCCGGCTGATACGGTCCAGACCCTGCTTACGGCCGACTTCGCAGCGCGCGCCGGAGAAGATGTCGTTGAATATTTCAACAAGCGGGCCTGGGACAATGCGACAGTCAACGCACTGATGGCATGGATGACCGACAATCAGGCGACCGGCGAGGATGGCGCACGCCATTTCCTGCAGGAAAATGAATCGCTCTGGACCGAGTGGGTATCGGCCGAGGCTGCCGAAAGGATCAAGGGGGCACTCTGATCGCATAAGGGCCGGGCGGCGAGGGGTTCGCCCGGCTTTCACCAGGGGTAAGAACGGGGACTGGGTGACGTCATGGATTGGTTCTTTTCATTTCCGCATTTGAGCGATGATCGTCTGCGCGAGCTGAGACGAACGATCGATGACGGATTCCGCTCCTTCTCCCGCGCATATGGCGATGCAATCGAAGGCTTCTTCGAGCCGTTGCGCTATTTCTTGATCCAGTCTGAATGGGTGCTCCTGAATACCCCCTGGCCAATCGTGCTCGCTGTCATCGCGATGATTGCATGGCTGGCAACGCGCAGCGCCGGGATCGTCATCGGTACGATCATTACCCTGCTGATCATCGGCTATTTCGACATGTGGGACGACACGATGCGAACGGTGTCGATGATCCTCGTCTGCACCGTGGTGGCAATAGCACTGGGCATCCCGATCGGAATTCTCATGTCGCGGTCGGACCGGGTGCAGGCCATGATCAACCCGATTCTCGACGTGATGCAGACCATGCCGAGTTTCGTCTATCTCATTCCAGTCGTCATGCTGCTTGGAATTGGCCGCGTCCCCGGCGTCATCGCCGTGGTGATCTATGCCATTCCACCCATGATCCGGTTGACCAATCTCGGTATCCGGCTCGTGGACCGGGACGTTCTCGAAGCGGCCGACGCATTCGGCTCCTCCAATTGGCAGAAGCTGAAGAATGTCCAGATGCCGCTTGCCTTGCCGACCATCATGGCCGGCATCAACCAGACGATCATGATGGCGCTGGCCATGGTTGTCATCGCCTCGATGATCGGCGTGCAGGGTCTTGGCCAGCCGGTGCTGCGGGCCATCAACAACCAGTATTTCACCATGGGCGTCTTCAATGGTCTCGCCATTGTCGGCATTGCCATCATTTTTGACCGGATCAGCCAGGCCTATGGCTTCCGGCTGCAGAAATACCGGGAGATCTCGCATGGCTGACGGGAGCGACGACAGCCAGGGAATCGAGATTCGCGGATTGTCCAAGATCTTCGGTGCGAGGGCGGCGGAACTGGTGCCCCTGCTGGACGAAGGAATCACGAAAGAGGAGCTCAACCTCCAGTACGGACATGTTCTTGGGCTCAAGAAGATCGACCTGTCCATCCCCGCCGGTGGAATCCAGGTGATCATGGGCCTGTCCGGATCAGGCAAGTCGACGCTGATACGCCATATCAATCGTCTGATCGAGCCGACGGCAGGGTCCATACTGGTAAATGGCGAAGATGTGCTGAAAATGGATGCGGCAAGGCTGCGTGACTTCCGCCGCCACAAGACGGCCATGGTATTCCAGAAATTCGCACTGCTCCCGCACCGCAACGTACTGGAAAATACCGTCTATGGCCTGGAGATCCAGGGGGTGCCGCGCCGGCAGCAAGTCGAGGCGGCGATGCGGTGGATTGAAAGGGTCGGCCTGAAGGGATTTGAGGCGAAATTCCCCAATCAGCTCTCGGGCGGAATGCAGCAACGCGTCGGACTCGCCCGCGCATTGACCAATGATGCGCCCATCCTCTTGATGGACGAGGCCTTTTCGGCGCTGGATCCGCTCATCCGTGTCGACATGCAGACGGTCTTGCTGGATCTGCAGAAGGAAATTCGCAAGACGATCGTGTTCATCACGCATGATCTCGATGAGGCGCTGCGTCTGGGCGACCGGATCGCCGTCCTGCGTGATGGCGAGATCGTTCAGCAGGGGACGGGGCAGGAGATCGTGCTCAAGCCGGCTGACGACTACATCATGAACTTTGTCGAACACGTCAATCGCGGACGGGTCCTGCGGGTCGAATCGATCATGGCGCCGCTGGACGGCGCGTTGGAAGGCGTAAGCGTCGAGCAAGGGGTTCGGATCGATGACGCCGCAAGGCTCCTGCTCTCCAGCGGTGCGGAGCGGCTCATCGTGAAGGGCAGGGACGGATCGGCGTCCGGCATCCTGACACTGGAGGGGATCATGGCCGCAATGGTTTCCAGCGCGGACCGGAAGGATGCTACAGTACTTCGTCCCAGCGGCGGGAGAGATGCATCGCCGCATTGATCAGGCCGACCATGGAGTAGGTCTGCGGAAAATTGCCCCATAGTTCGCCAGTTTCGACATGCAGGCCCTCGGAGAGCAGGCCGAGATGGTTTCTGTGCTGCAGGATATCGTTGAAGACGGTGCGGGCATCATCATGGCGACCCACGCGCGAGAGCGCGTCGATGAGCCAGAAAGTGCACGCCGAAAAGGCAGTCTCGGGTTCGCCGAAATCATCCGGCGTCCGATAGCGGTAGAGATGATTGCCGAAGCGAAGATGCGCCTCGCACGCGGCGAGCGTGGAAAGGAAAGCCGGATCCTTCGCTGGCAGAAAGCCGAGTTCGGGCATCAGCAGCAGGCTGGCGTCGAGGTCCGAACCGCCAAAGGTGGACACGAAACTCTTGAGCTCCGGATTCCACGCGAGTTCGAGGGTTCCGGCTCGAATGCGGTCCGCCTCGCCCCGCCAGTAGGCGGCGCGCGCAAAAAGGCCAAGTCGGCCCGCAATCCGCGCCAGACGATCGCAGGCTGCCCAGCACATCACCGCCGAATGCGTGTGCACGCCGTCGCGGGTCCGAAACTCCCACAGGCCGGCATCCGGCTGGTTCCAGCGCAGCACCGCTTGCGTGCCCAGCGGTTCCAACCGGCGAAACAGGGCTTCATCGCCCATCTTGGGCAGGCGCTCGTCGAAGAAGCTTTGTGTAATCGACAGGATGACCGACCCGTAACTGTCATTCTGCGCCTGCATGTAGGCTGCATTGCCGTAGCGGACAGGGCCATGTCCACGATAGCCTTCGAGCGTGTCGAGCAGGGTCTCGTCGATCCTGCGTTCCAGACCAAGACCGTACAGTGGCTGGAGATAGCCATCCAGCGAGGTCGCGGCAATGTTTGAGACATAGTTGATGTAGTTCTCCATTGTCCGCGTGGCGCCCAGCAGGTTGAGAGCCTTGACGGTGAAATAGGAGTCGCGAAGCCAGCAGAACCGGTAATCCCAGGTGCGGCCGCTCGCCCCGTATTCGGGGATGGAAGTGGTCAGCGCCGCGACGATGCCGCCGGTTTCCTCGTGCGAGCACAGCTTCAGCGTGATGGCCGAACGGATTACGACGTCCTGATAGTCGACCGGTATGGACAGCTGCCGTACCCAATCCCGCCAGTAGCCATGCGTTTCCGCAAGGAAATGGCGCGCCACCGCCATGGGGGATTGCTCCAGCCTTTCGTCCGGGCCGAATATGAAAGCATACGGTCGGTCGATGAGGAAGGGCGTGCCTTTCATGACGTATTCCACAGGCGCATCCGTCGTCAGCCGGAGGACCTGCTCACCGAGAAGAAAGCGGACATGGCTGGTTCCGCGCGTCGTCTCCGGGAAGTTGGCGCCATATCCATGCCGGGGCAGCAGCCGCATCCGCATGCTCGGGGCGCCTTCAACTGGTTCGACCAGGCGGATGATGGTTTGTGGCCGGAACGTCCGCCCGAGCGCCTTGAACCGCGGCGCGAAATCCGTGACCTTCAGCCGGTTGCCGTGACGATCACAAAGTGTCGTTTCCAGTATTGCCGTATTGCGCAGGTAGCGCTGCGTGGTTTCGGTCTGCCCCTGGATTTCGATGGACCATTCCCCGCCCTCTCGTTCATTGTCCAGCAGGCGGCAAAAGACCGGGTCTCCGTCGAGGCGCGGCGTGCACATCCAGACGATGGAGGCATTGCGGTCGATCAGCGCCGCAGCCGAAGCATTGCCGATGACACCGAGGTCGAGGGAAGCTTGTTGACGCATTCAGATTCCTTCAGCTGGCTGGAGTGTGAGGTTGTTCCTGTCTGACAGAAACATTGCAGCGCCGCGCAAGCCGGCATCGCGGGCAAGGATGACAAAAACGGGAATGGCAGCGGCATAGGCCGACAGGCTGCCCTTGTCATCGAATGCCTCCCGGAAGTGCCCCGATTGCAATTCTGTAAGGACCTTTGGCGCAATGCCTCCGCCAAGATATACCCCCCCACGGGCGCCGAATGCCAGCGCCATGTCGCCGCTGAAACGGCCAAGCCATGTAAGGAAAAGGTTCAGTGTCTCCGCCGCGATCGGATCCTGCCCCGTCGAAGCAAGCATCGTGATCTCTTCCGGTGCGGGCGCGGCGGGTGTCCGGCCATCAAGTTCGGCCAGAACCGTGTAGAGCCGGGAAAGACCCGGTCCGGAAATGAGTTGCTCTACGGAAACGTGACTTCGGCTGTCGCCAATGCGGTTCCGGATTGCGAGCTCACGACCGTTGCGGACGGGAAATGAAACATGCCCGCCTTCGCCCGGGACCGGAACCCAGCGCGACCCTGTTGCCACCAGTCCGGAAAGCCCAAGTCCCGTCCCGGGCCCCAGGACGACTTTTGTGGCGCCAGCGGCGGGAGAGTCTCCACCGACCTGTTGCAGGTCCTCCAGACCCAGGCCGGGCACGGCATTTGCAAGCGCCGTGAAATCGTTGATGAGATACAATTCCCGCAGTCCACAAGCTTCGCGAAGCTCGTCGCGGGTGAAGGTCCACGGCAGATTGGTCAAACGGATCTGTTCGCCGGTGACTGGGCCGGCGAGCGCAAGACATGCCCGGTCGGGACGAATCGAAACGGATGCGAGATAGGCCTGCACGGCGTCCTGCAGCGAAGCGAAGGAAGCTGAACGCAGCGCGGCAGTCTCCCTGAGGGCAAAGGTCTCGAGATCGGCAATCGCGAATCGGGCATTGGTCCCGCCAATATCGGCTACCAGCGCTGTGGAGGATGCCGTTGCCATTGTGCCCTTCCGCTCCCTCGCCTGAGAACTCCATAGCCTGTGTCGGACAACAATCCAGCAGGATCATGGCCGGCAGCGTGGATCGCACAGGCACGTCGGGCCGCAGTTGCGTTGATGGGCAGGTTCGTCTCGGGCCGGCAATCGATGACGATTTATCCCCTTGCCTCCATCTCGTGAGATACTCGCTCCGTGAAATGGATGACAGGAGCCAGTCGTGGGTTCAAGTGGTGGACGAAAGGGCGCATTGCCATGTGACGGCGCATTCTCTCGAGTTGCTTCGACGTGCTCGGCAGGCGCTCCAGGAGCGCCCCGGCGGCTGGGTCTCGTCGACAGGGCAGGTCATGCGGGTTCGGTGACCATGGAAAGGCCCTCGATGCTGCGAATCAGAACCTGCCGGTGCGCGCTGGCGACAATGCCGTCGCGTTCCCATGAACTCAAGATCCGGCTCACCGTATGCAACGTCGTGCCGGCGAGCTCCGCGAGATCCTGGCGTGACAAGGGGATACGAATCTCGATGCCCTGCGCCGTGCGCCGGCCAGCCTGGGCCGCCAGCCTTTGCAAGGTATGGGCGATGCGACGCTCGACCGTTTCCGTTGACAGTTCGCGCAGACGGGTCTGCGATTCGCGATAGCGAGCACCAAGCGCCCTGAGCGCATTGATCGCGATCTGCGGATGTTTGCGCATCAGGCTCAGCATTTGCGCCCCGCTCCAGCCGAACAGGTGCGTATCGTCGATAGCGGTCACCGTCGAGGGATAGTCGGCAATGCCGGCGATGGCAGCATAGCCGGTCATTTCGCCAGGTCCGAGATAGCGCAAGGCAACCTGTGTGCCCTCGGCAGAAGTCTGCGCCGCCCGCAGACGTCCGACCACCACGATATAGACCCGTTCCGAATCATCTCCCTGGTGATAGAGAACTTCCCGTTTTTCGAGCCGTTTACGGAAGGCGAGACGGCGCGCCTCCTCGATCGCCTCTTCCGGCAGGTCCCGGAAGATCTCCGAGCTTGCCAGGATGGAGTGATCGATCTGGAATTCTGTCATCTTGCGAGGTTCCGCCGGGCTTGCCTGCCGGCCATGGCTGGCAGGTTTATGCCTGTTTTGCGGTATATTGGCAGATAATGCAAAGAGCATTCCATCATGGTCAGGTGTCAGAAGCGTTCTGCATGTCTATGATATTGCGATCCCGAGGTAGGAATCGGCCGAATCATGCTGAATATCGACAAGAACGATCTCCTGCGGCACCACTCGCCGCGCAATCTCACTGACCGGATTGCCTATCGCCTGGTTGGGCTGCTTCGATTGCCGGCGAAGCTGTTCGGACGTCGCTATCGCAACCGCACCGTCGTTCTGGAGACGATCGCTGCCGTGCCGGGCATGGTGTCAGCAACGCTTCTGCACTTGCGGTGTCTGCGCCGGATGACCGACGACCGTGGCTGGGTCCGTACGCTGATGAACGAGGCGGAAACCCAGCGGGCCCACCTGATGGTGTTCGTGACGCTGGACAGGCCGAACATGTTCGAGCGCCTGCTCGTCTTGTTGGCGCAGGGCATATTTTACAATGCTCATTTTCTGATTTGTCTCATCTCGCCACGAATGGCCCATCGAATTGTCGGGTATTTCGCCGAGGATGCAGTGGCGGGTTACGGACAGTATCTGGATGAGATTCGCGCCGGGGAGATCGAGGACCTTCCCGCACCGCCAATCGCCATTGCCTACTGGAACCTGCCTCCGGACGCACGTTTGTCTGACGTGATCGTTGCCATAAGGGAGGATGAGGCTGTTCACCGCGACATCAATCACGGCTTTGCCGATGCGCTGACCTACGGCCGCGACCTCCCGGGACCTCCCGGGCTGTTCGGCTGAACGAAAACTTCAAATTCCCGAATCTTGCTCTGTAACAAAGTTTCTCCGGCTCGACGGACCTATGTCTGGATCAACACGAAGCCGCAAAGGAGAAACGAGATGTTGACGAGACGCGAAGCCCTGTGGGGTACGGTAGCAGCTGGAGCAGCGTCGGCTGCCCTTCTGACGGCAATGCCTGCTCGCGCCTCGACCCCGGCGCAGGTAGCAGCGGTGGATGTGGACAGCCTTCCCCGCGAACGGGTGACTCTCGTGAAGCCGCCTTTCGTGCACGCGCACGATCAGGTCGCAAAAGGTGGGCCCAAAATCGTCGAGTTCCAGATGACGATCAAGGAGCAGCCGATGGTCATCGACGACCAAGGCACGACACTGCAGGCGATGACGTTCGACGGCTCGATCCCCGCACCCATGATGGTGGTGCATGAAGGGGACTATGTCGAGCTGACGTTGATCAATCCCGAGACGAATGAAATGCCGCACAATGTGGATTTTCACGCGGCCACGGGTGCGCTGGGCGGTGCCAGCCTGACCAATGTCATGCCTGGCGAGCAGGCGACGATCCGGTTCAAGGCGACGCGCGCCGGTACCTTCGTCTACCACTGCGCTCCCGAAGGGATGATTCCCTGGCATGTGGTCGCCGGCATGAGTGGCACGATCATGGTGCTGCCGCGCGAGGGTTTGACGGACGGCAACGGCAATCCGCTGAGATATGACCGGATATTCTACATTGGCGAGAACGAATTCTACATTCCCCGCGACGAGAACGGGAATTTCAAGAATTTCGAATCGCTGGGCGAGAGCTATGGCGAGACGCTGGAGGTGATGCGCGGACTGATCCCGACCCATGTGGTCTTCAACGGCGCTGTCGGCGCCCTGACCGGAGAGAATGCGCTTCAGGCCAATGTCGGCGAAACCGTGTTGTTCGTGCACGCACAGGCAAATCGCGACACGCGGCCGCATCTGATCGGCGGGCATGGGGACTATGTCTGGGAGACCGGCAAGTTCCACAACCGGCCCGAACGCGATCTGGAGACCTGGTTCGTGCGCGGTGGATCGGCCGGTGCTGCGCTGTACACCTTCCGTCAGCCGGGTGTGTATGCCTACGTCAATCATAATCTGATCGAGGCTGCGGAACTGGGGGCCACTGCCCACATCATGGTGGATGGCGAATGGGATCATGACTTGATGACCCAGGTGAGCCCACCGACGCCGATCGTCAGCTTCTGACGCGAAAAGGGCCCGCCATGTTCGCATGGCGGGCCTGAATTCCATACGGAGAGAGGCCATGAGACTGACAGTTGCGGCATTGACTGCGGCAGGCGCTGCCGCGCTCGCCCTGGTTTCGCTCTCGCCGGGGAAGCAGGGAACGGATGGCTGGCGGATCGAGACCGCAAGCCTGCCGGCTAGTGCCGAGTTTCGGTTGCCAGGGGAATACCTCATCAATGGCAGGTCGGTCGATGCGCCAAGGCAGACGGTTTCGTTGCGCCCTGGAACGGAAATGATGAAGTATCAGGTCTCCCTGGCAGACTACATGCAATGCGTGGATGCGGGCGTTTGCGCTGCGCCAGACATGCCTCGCGGCGTGGATGCACGAGGCGAGCTTCCCGTGACGGGTGTCAATTTCCGGGATGCCGTTGCGTATGCGGAGTGGCTGTCGGCCCAGACAGGCGATCGCTGGCGCTTGCCGACGGATGCCGAATGGGCTGCCGCCGCCGCCGAAAGGCTCAGCGATGCCACGCCTGTCCTCAGTGCAGATGATGGCAGCAACCCGGCGGCGCGCTGGCTCGAACGCTACCGCGCCGAGGTTGCGGGCGGCCGTGATCCCGAGCCGAAGGCTGTCGGGCATTTTGGCACCAACAGCAATGGTTTTGCCGATATGGGCGGCAATGTCTGGGAATGGACGACCAGTTGTTTCACTCGGACGACGCTCGACGAGCAGGGCGCGGCGTTGCATGTCACCGAGAATTGCGGCGTACGTGTCGTTGCCGGCAAGCATCGCGGATACATGTCGCATTTCCTCCGTGACGGAAAGAGCGGTGGCTGCGCTGCCGGCCTGCCGCCGGATAATCTCGGTATTCGTCTCGTCCGCGAACATGGCTGGATCGCGCAGGCACTGCGCACTCTGGTGGACAGGTCCTGACCCCATCGAGAGAAATCGGCAGGACGGGACGTCATTCTCTCGAGGCGTACCCGTGACGGGCGTGGAAGCGGTCGAGCTCACGTTGCAGAGGTGTCGCCCCGGTAAAGATGGTAACATATCCCCGGATTCGCCGCATGCGAGTGTCAAGATCCTCAGCCGCCTGCATGGAAATATAGCCGATCTGAACGAGATAGGTGGTGCGGGCCCGTATATCGGCCATTTCCTCTTCCACACCGAACCTGGAGAACATCCGCATCAGGGCGGTCAGGCGGATGTTGTCGGCGCGCTCCACCTCTGCCGCAATCCGGGGCGATTGCAGCGCCCAGCTGCGGACCGCGAATTCGAATTGCGCGTCGAAGAGCCGGTCATCCAGCCAGCAGTCGAAGACATTCAGCATTGCCTCAGCTAGGGAGTCGGCATAGGTCTCGGTCTGGCGGACGAGATTGCCGGTGTTCTTGTCTCGCCACCGCCCCAGCAGGGCCGCCAGCAAGTCTTCCCGATCCTTGAAGAACCAGTAGAAACTCGTACGAGACAGGCCAAGCCGTCGGGCAAGCGGCTGAATTCGTACGGCCTCGATCCCCGATTCCAGAAATACGGCCTGGGCGGCATCCAGCCAGGCTTCCGGTGAGCTGCGCCCGACTCTGTCCGGCATAATCTTCTGTTGCATCGGCGGAATCTACCCCGTTCTTCATTTGCCAACAAGCAGAATGTACACCCATGTCAATCTAATTGACATGGCCGTTAAGCTACCATAGCGTTGATGCAGCTAGTATCTCTTGGAGCGATGCGATGACGTCCGATCCCCTCCTGCAACCATACCAGCTCAAGCATCTTACCTTGCGCAACCGTCTGATCGTGACGGCGCACGAGCCAGCTTATCCCGAAGATGGCATGCCGAAAGCGCGCTATCGCGCCTATCATGTCGAGCGGGCCAAGGGCGGTGTTGCGATGACGATGACTGCAGGTTCGGCCGCCGTTTCCAAGGATAGTCCGCCCGTCTTCAACAATATCCTTGTCTACAAGGACGAGGTGGTGCCGTGGCTGCGCGAACTTACCGATGCGGTTCACGAGCATGGCGCCGCGGTGATGATCCAGCTCACCCATCTGGGTCGGCGCACTCGCTGGGACAAGGCGCACTGGCTACCTGTCGTTTCTCCTTCGCATAATCGGGAAGCGGCGCACAGGGCTTTCCCTAAACGGCTGGAAGACTGGGACATTGAGCGCATCATCCGCGATTACGGCGATGCTGCGGAGCGGATGAAGGCCGGCGGCATGGATGGCATCGAGTTGCAGGCCTATGGCCATCTGATGGACCAGTTCTGGTCGCCTCTGACCAATGATCTGGATGGACCTTATGGCGGCAGCCTCGACAATCGATTGCGATTCACATTCGACGTGCTGACGGAAATTCGCAAGCGTGTCGGACCCGATTACATTGTTGGCATCCGTTACGTGGGTGACGAAATGCTCGCAGGAGGATTGAGCCGGGAGGATGGGCTGGAGATCTCACGCCGGCTCAAGGCGAGCGGCATGGTTGACTTCCTGAATGTCGTACGTGGCCATATTGATACGGATGCGGGACTGACGGATCTGATTCCCATCCACGGGATGCCTTCGGCGCCGCATCTCGATTTTGCCGGCGAGATCCGCGCGGCGGTGGATTTTCCGACCTTTCATGCCGCACGCGTGCAGGATGTTGCGACCGCCCGTCATGCAATTGCGACCGGCAAGGTGGACATGATCGGCATGACGCGCGCTCATCTGACCGACCCGCATATTGTCCGCAAGCTCATGGAGGGGCGCGAGATCGACATTCGTCCTTGCGTCGGCGCCAATTATTGTCTTGATCGGATCTATCAGGGAGGTTCGGCCTATTGCATCCACAATGCGGCCACCGGGCGCGAGCTTTCCATGCCGCATCTTGTCGAGAAAGCGAGGAAGAGGAGGCGGATCGTCGTCGTTGGAGCGGGCCCGGCTGGGCTAGAGGCCGCGCGTGTGGCAGGTGAGCGCGGGCACGAGGTCCAGCTCTTCGAGGCCGCAACCGAGCCCGGCGGTCAGGTGCGCCTGACGGCTCGAAGCCCGCGGCGTCGGGAATTGATGGGGATTATCGACTGGCGCATGCGCCAATGCGAGAAGCACGGCGTTGATATAAAGTTCGGTCATTGGGCGGAGGCGGATACGGTCTTGGCCTCCGAGCCGGACGTTGTCATCATTGCCACTGGCGGGCTACCCCATGTGGAGGTTCTCTCCGAAGGGAATGAGCTAGTCATTTCTGCCTGGGATATACTCTCCGGAGATGTGAAGCCCGGATCGAACGCGCTGATTTTCGACGATGCCGGAGATCACGCCGGTCTGCAGGCAGCAGAGATCATTGCAGAGACTGGCGCAAGGGTTGAAATCATGACGCCGGACCGTGCCTTTGCACCGGAAGTCATGGCGATGAATCTCGTGCCCTATATGCGTAGCCTGCAAAAGCATGATGTTACCTTCACCGTCACCTGGCGGCTAGAGGCAGTACGGCAGAACGGCAATCGGCTGACCGCGCAAATCGGCAGCGATTATGGGGGCGTAAGGCGAGAGCGGGAATACGACCAGATCGTGATCAATCACGGGATCATTCCACTTGATGAGTTGTATTTCGAACTGAAACCACACTCACGTAATCTGGGTGAAATCTCACATGATCAGCTTGTTGCCGGAGAACCGCAGAGTGTGACCCGCAATCCCGAGGGGGCATTCGAGCTCTTCCGCATCGGAGATGCTGTAGCTACCCGCAACACGCACGCGGCGATATATGATGCGCTTAGGCTGGTGAAGGATCTGTAGGATGCAACCTGCGCATGTCTGCAGGACCCTGCCCTCAATAGCGTGACAATACAAGTCCGGCGGCAACAAAAAACATGGCGACAACACGTTGCCAGCTGATTGTGCGCTGCGCCAGTCCGAATGCCCCGGTTGCGTCGATCACCATGGCCGCAATCAATTGACCGAAGATCAACGCCGCAGCCAGGGTCAGCACGCCGAGCCGGCCGACGCTGGTCAGCGCCGCCCAGACATAGAATGCACCGAGCACGCCGCCCGACCACATCCAGAGTGGAATCTGGCGCATCGTGTCGAACTGCGGGAACTTCCCACGCAAGAGCAGTAGCGCGAATATTGCGAGGAAGCCGACGAGGAAGGATGCGGCAGTGGCAAAGAGGCTGTCGCCAGCCGCGCGCCCCAGTGCCGCGTTGATCGGTGCCTGGATCGAGATTGCGATTCCGCCCAGAAAGACCGCTGCCAGCGCGATCAGAAATCCGCCCATGCTTTATCTGCCTGCTCAATGGGTTCGTTGCTCATGCCTGCTGCTCATGCGCGTGGCGTGCCCGCTCCATCCTTTGATAGGGCCCTGTTACGGATCCATGCAAGCGAAATTACCTCGGAACAGCAGGATCTCTGATGATGCGACCATTGTGGCCGGCCGGCCCGAATCCTAACTTACGGGCAGCGCGCCTTCCTTGACCAGGACTTCATGCGCAGCCTTGAAGGCTTCCAACCCGGCGGGAATGCCGCAATAGGCAGTGGCGTGCAGAAGGCAGGCCCGGATCTCCTCGACGGTCACTCCATTGCGCAGCGCGCCGCGGACATGGAGCTTGAGCTCATTCGGCTTGCTGAGCGCCGTCAGCATCACAAGGTTGAGCAGGCTGCGTGTCCGGCGGTCCAGGGTCGGATCGCCCCACGCCCAACCCCATGCCCAGCTCGTGGTGGCGCGCTGGAACGCCATCATGAATTCGTCGGCGTTGGCGATGGACTGGTCAACATACTCCTCGCCAAGCACCTCGCGACGGATTGGCAGACCCTTGTTAAACAATGCTTCGTCTGACATGGTTTCTCCTTGAATCACTGCGCCAGAAAAGTGCCGGGCTGATTATGCCGTCATTCTGAAGGAAGTCGATGGCGACGATGCATTGCGAAAGGTCAATCAACATCGGGAAGTCGTGGAGAAGATTGCCGCATCGGCGGCGCAAGGGGTCGAAACACGAGAGAAGGTGATAGACATGGCCAAGGAAATCTTCTGTGCATTCGGGACCGACGTCGATTCCGTCGCGGGCTGGCTCGGCTCCTATGGTGGAGAGGATTCGCCCTCCGACATCCAGCGGGGTGTCTTCGCCTCCGAAGTTGGCGTGCCGCGCCTGCTGCGCCTATTCCGGAAGTATGATCTGCAGACCAGCTTCTTTATCCCCGGCCATTCGCTTGAATCCTTCCCCGATCAATGCCGGCAGATCATCGATGATGGCCATGAGGTGGGCGCGCATGGTTACAGCCATGAGAATCCCGTGGCGATGACTGCCGCACAGGAAGAGGCGGTGCTGGCGAAATCGGTCGAAGTGCTTGAGAGGCTCGCTGGCAAGCCTCCTGTCGGATATGTAGCGCCCTGGTGGGAGATGTCGAACAATACTGCCGCACTGCTGAAGAAATACGGATTTACCTACGACCATAGCCAAGGATACCGCGATTTTCAGCCCTTCTACGCCCGCGTTGGCGATGAGTGGACCAAGATCGACTACTCAAGGGGGGCGGCAGAGTGGATGAAGCCGATGAAACACGGCAAGGAAATCGATCTCGTCGAAATTGCTGCCAACTGGTATGTGGACGATCTCCCACCGATGATGTTCATCAAGAAATCACCGAATAGCCACGGCTTTGTCAATCCGCGGGATATTGAACAGATGTGGCGCGATCAGTTCGACTGGGTCTATCGGGAAATGGATTATGCCGTTTTCGCCATTACCATTCATCCGGATGTGAGCGGCAGGCCACAGGTCTTGCTGATGCTCGAACGGCTGATCGACTACATCAATGGTCATGAAGGCGTACGCTGGGCGCCGTTCTGCGAGATCTGCGATGATTTCCGCAGGCGCTATCCTTTCGAGAGTGGCAAGCGACCGCCGGTAATCTGATGCCGAAAGGAGGCACGCCTTGCGTGGAAAAACCAAGGCGCTGCCGTTCCCGAAAGGGCAGGGAGGATTGCAAGATGTGTGCCAATTGCGGATTTCCATCGGCCCCTGGTCACTGGAGCGATGCCGGCAGCGAGTCAAGCTCCGATCGCATTCAGGCGCGCTTTCGACGTGTGCGGATCATTCGCGCGCTGCTTCGTCCGATCGGGCTGACGGCGCATGATGATCTTGCGACGCCGGGCGTGACCATCTCCACCCTGACAGGCACCCAACAAATTGCCGAGAACCTTTCCGCTGTCTGGATTGCCGCTGAGACCCTGAGTGGTAGACGGATCGATCCGCTGGATGCGGCATTCATCCGGGAAGGAGACGCCATCCCGGCGTCGGAAAATGGCTGAGGTGAAGGATCGTCGGGCGCAGTTGACCCTGCTTGGCGGATTTCTCGGATCGGGAAAGACGACCTGGCTTCGTCATCAATTACATCATGGCGAGATGGCGGACGCGCTCCTGATCGTCAACGAGGCGGCAGAAGTTCCCATCGATGACCTGTTGCTGCATAAGGCTTCCGAAATCCGGTTGCTGACCAGTGGCTGCGCCTGCTGCGAGGGGCGGGAACGGATGACTTCGCTCCTGGTTGAATTCTGCAATGCACGCGTTGACCCTGCCTATGACGGCAAGCTTTTCAACCACATCGTCCTCGAAACGAGCGGTCTTGCCGATCCGGGAGCCATCGCCGAAGCAATCTGCAGCCATCCTGTGCTTCAACATCACATCGTCCTGCGCGAGATTGTGGTTGCTGTCGACGCAATTCATGGGCTGGATCATCTTCGCGCGGAGTCGCTGGGTCGCCGACAGGCTGGGGCAGCGGATCGACTGATCATAACCAAGTCAGACATGGTGGATGCAGGCCGGCTGGGTGCGCTTGCCGCGACGCTGCAATATTTGAATCCTGGTGCGGCCATTTCAGCCTGTGCCATGGGGAGCCCCGTGATCCTCCCTGACTTCGCGCATATTCTTCCGGACTGCCTGCCGGACTCCGGCGATGATCCAGAACTTCCGGTGCGTTCGGCGATCTTGCGTCTGGAGCGCGATTCCGACTGGTCGGCCTTCGCTACCTGGCTGAGTGCAGTACTGCATGCGCGCGGCGACGAGATCGTCCGCGTCAAGGGCGTGGTACGAGCTCCGGCCGGCCGTCTCCTGCTCCAGAGTGTGCGTCGCATCGTTCAGGCGCCCGAAATCCTGCCGGAATCAATCGGAGGCGACGAAAACTGCATCGTCTTCATTGGCAAGGGCTTTGAACCGTCGGACCTTGATCGATCACTGCGGCATTTCACTGGGATCGTCTCGCAAACCGGGCAGAAGCGATAGGGGCGGTCCGGCGTTGTCAGGATCGGTCTTGCGTACCGTTCTTGTTTGCGTTGGAAGCCACGACGTTGGTCGTGACTTGCTTGCGCTTCGGTGGATCCGATAACAACAATACCCGATTGGCCGCCCCTTCAGGGTCGTCATACTGGCCGTTGTTCAGCGCCCAGAGGAACGCGGCCAGCCCGATCGCGCCCATGGCGAGCGATATCGGGATCAGTACGGCGAACGTCATGCTGCTGGCCCTGTATCTGTAATGGCTAGATAGAGGTGCCAGGTGCCGTATCCCAGCAGAGGGAAAACGACGATCAGCCCGAGCAGCCCCGTTGCGACCGACAGACCAAGTCCGGCCGCGACGATGAAGCCCCACCCGATGGCTAACGGCAAGTTCTGCGTGGTCATCACGAAGCTCTTGCCGATCGCGGTCAGCGCATCGGTTCTCTTGTCGATCAGCATCGGAATCGAGAAAAGACTGATGGCGAATGCGAAGGCTGCAAATAGGCCGCCGACGAGCGTGCCTGTGCCGATCAAGGCAAATCCGCGCGGGGTCGTGAAGGCGTTCCTGAAAGCTTCAATCGCTCCGGGGAAGGGCGAAAGGCCGAAGAACAGCGCATATAGCAGATCAGCTGCGCGCAACCAGAACAGTACCAGAAGACATAGCAGCAGGCCCGCATAGGCGAGCTGGGCACCAGAGGCAGGCTGGAGGAGCAGCATCTCCTTCAGGCTGACCGTTTGGCCCAGCGCATGTCGACGCGCGGTCTCGTAAAGTCCTACCGCCAGAAAAGGACCGATGATGAGAAATCCTGACAACGAGGGCAGGGTGAGGTAGAGCAGGCCCGCCCAAGCCAGAAGCGCGATGACGGCGTAGGAAAGCAGGGTCAGGATCAGACCGTATGCGAAGCTCTGCAACGGCGCGGCACGAAAGTCGGCCCAGCCGGCAGCGAGAAACTGCAATGCACTTCCCGCAGGAAGATCGCGGGCATATTTCTGCGGAGGCCGTTGTGGTGTGCGCAACGCTGGCAAAGGCTTGAGCATGTTTCTACTCCCTAGCAGGCCTTCCTCGCTGGTGCGGGTCCGCTGTCCTTCACGGCGCAGGCGGGCTGCGAGTCGAACGCCACGACGAATAGATGCGCATTCGCAGCAAGGAAAAGTCCGATTCCGACAGCTGCTCCCGCAAGGGCAAGCCATTTCTGCGCCGACAGGCTCATTTGCCGGCCTCCAATGTCTTCGCGTCCGTTGCTCCGAGGCGTGCAACATACAGCGCAAGAAGATGAATTTCTGCGTCGCTAAGCCGGTCCTGCCAGTGCGGCATGACACCGGCGCGACCGGCATGCAAGGTCCGGCGCACCGTCGACCGATCGCGGCCGTAGATGGGGGTGCCGTAGATCAAGGATGGCGCGCCCACGCCCAGCCCGCCTTCTCCGCGCTCGCCATGGCAGGCAGCACAATTCTCTTCGAAAAGGGTAGCGGCAGCCGGGTCGGCTTCTTGATTGCCGGCCGACAATGCCACGACATGATCGGCCAGTCGATCGAGATCCTCGGCAGTCAGCATTCCCATGCGCCCAAAGGCCATCATCTCCGCAAAGCGTGTGTCGGGATGCGTACTGTTGATGCCGGCACGGATGGTTTCGGCAATGTCTTCCGGCTCATTGCCCCAGAGCCAGTCCGGATCGGTGAGATCCGGGAAGCCGGGCCCGCCGCGCCCGTCCTTGCCATGGCATGCCGCGCAATTGTCGAGGAAGAGACGCCGGGCGGCGGGAAACGCCTTCGCCAGCAGATCCGGGTCCGATTGCAGCCCGCCGAAATCGGCATCGGCAAAGGATTCGAGCCAGTCATTGCGCTCCCTGACCACGCTCTCCAGCCGTTCATGCGCCATGGTACCCTGGTCCAGCCCGAGAAGCCCGCGCGTATGGCCGCTTAAAGTCGGCCAGGCAGGAAGCAGGATCCATGCGATCACGGAATAGGCAATGGTCAGCACCAGAAACCAGATCACGATGCGCGGAAAGGGCGTATTCAGTTCACGGATTCCGTTCCACTCGTGCCCTGTCGTATCATAGCCGGTAACGGGATCGACTTCGCGTGGATGATCGCTCATCTGTCCTTGTCCCTGTCTTCCTCGCGCAGAACGGAGCGCGCCGCTCGCCGGTACCGCTCTCTCCGGCTCGGCCAGTATGTCCAGATCGCCACGATCACGAAGAAGCCGAGCATCCAGAACAGTCCGAATGTCTTTGCGAGATAGACCAGCGTGTCGTAGCTCACTCGGCGTCCTCCTGGGCGGCTTCATGGGCTGCGCCGGTCAGCGTGCCGAGCGATTGCAGATAAGCAACCAGCGCGTCCATTTCCGTGAGACGAGCCGGATCGCCGTCGAAAGCCCGCACATTGATGTTCTCGCCATAGCGATCCAGAAGGCCCGCCGCGTTCGGATTATCCGGCTGGCTCTGCGCCAGGGCATCCCGCTCGGCATTGTCGATCCTGTCGTCATCATACGGGATACCGAGCTGCGCCAGCGTTGCGACCTCGCGCTGCAGATTTCCCAAGGAAAGGGGCTGCATGAGCCAGGGATAGGCCGGCATGATCGACTGAGGAACCACGGCGCGAGGATCGATCAGATGCGCCACATGCCACATGTCGGAGTATTTACCGCCGAGGCGGGCAAGGTCCGGGCCTGTCCGCTTTGAACCCCACAGCATCGGATGGTCATAGGCCGATTCACCGGCGATGGAATAAGGTCCGTAGCGGTCGATCTCATCCCCGAGGGAGCGGATCATCTGGCTGTGGCAGGCATAACAGCCTTCACGCATATAGATCTCGCGACCCGCCAGTTCGAGCGGTGTGTGCGGGCGCATGTCGTCCGGAATCCGCACCGTCTCGTCGATGCGGAACAGGGGCGCGATCTCGACGATGCCGCCGATAGAGGCCGCGACGATGATGCCGATGACCAGCCCCACGGACACCTTTTCGAGATTGTAGTGCAAGCGAAGCATTGCATCACTCCGAAAGCTGCAGGGAAAGCGGCCGGTCCCCCGAGCGGGCGACAATCGGCGCGGACCGCATGGTCGCGATGCTGTTGACGATGCAGATGATTGCGCCGGTGAGGAACATGGCGCCGCCAAGGGTCCGGACAACGTAGTAGGGCGCCATCGCCATGACTGTCTCGAGGAAACTGTAGGTCAGGCTGCCATTGTTATCATAGGCTCGCCACATCAGACCCTGGGTGATGCCCGCATTCCACATGGCGATGACATAGACTAGCGTTCCCCCGACAGCGAGCCAGAAGTGCCATTCAACTGCCCGGGGCGAGGCCATCTGCTCGCGCCCGGCTAACTGCGGAACCAGCGTATAGATGGCGCCGAAGATAATCATGGCGACCCAGCCGAGGGTTCCCGCGTGAACATGTCCGACAGTCCAATCGGTATAATGGGAAAGCGAATTCACTGGCCGGATCGCCAGAAAGGAACCCTCGAAGGTCGATAGCCCGTAAAAGACAGCCGCCACGAACATGAAGCGCAGCGTCGCATCGTCGCGGACCTTGTGCCAGGCGCCGTTCAACGTGGCGATTGCATTGCCGGCCGAGGCCCAGGACGGCACCAGCAGCATGACCGAAAAGGTCATGCCAAGCGTCTGCACCCAATAGGGCAGGGCGGTATAGTGAAGATGGTGCGAGCCGACCCAGATATAGAAGAACACGATACCCCAGAAGCTGAGGATCGACAGCCTGTAAGACCAGATCGGGCGGCCCGATCGGACCGGCAGGAAATAGTACAGCATGCCAAGGAAGCCTGCGGTCAGGAAAAACGCCACTGCGTTGTGTCCGTACCACCATTGGATCATCGCATCCTGAACGCCCGCCCAGATGGTGAAGCTCTTGGTGCCGGCGAGGCTCACCGGCAAGGCGATATTGTTGACGATGTGGAGCATCGCCACGACCAGGATGAAGGCAAGGTAGTACCAGTTGGCGACATAGATATGCGGCTCGTTGCGCCGCATCAGGGTCCGCAGGTAAAGTACGAAATAGACGATCCAGACTACGACCAGCCAGAGATCGGCATACCATTCGGCCTCGGCATATTCCTTCGACTGCGTCACCCCCAGCAGATAGCCGCTGACCGCCCAGGCGCAGAAGAGATTGTAGCCGATCAGTACGAACCAGGGGCTGACGCCATCGGCAAGCCGCGCCCGTGATGTGCGCTGCACCACATAGAACGAGGTTGCAATCAGGGCATTGCCGCCAAAGCCGAAGATGATGCCCGTCGTGTGTACCGGCCGCAGCCGCCCGAAACTGGTCCAGGGGACCAGCGGCGTCGCTTCGGGCCAATGCAGCAGCGCGGACACCCAGACGCCGACGCCCATCCCGATCAGCGCCCAGCCGAGGGTCAGGAGGATGCCGAAGCGGATCGGCGCATCGTAGTAGCTGTCAAGCCTTTCCGGGCCAGGCGCCGGTTCCTGCAAGGAGCCGGCGAGCGCAAAAGCCAGGACCACGCCTAGCGCCACCGCCATAACACCATGAATCGCGATGACTTCGCGACCGCCGGCAGCGGCCATTGCAAGTCCGAGAAGCGATACCAGCATGGCCAGCAGCAGGGCGATCTGCCGTTCGGTACGGCTGAGGGAAGCAATCATTCGGGGACCCTCGCTTCATCATTCCGGAGAAGGCCGGAGTTGCGCGGCGGCAGCGCAATATCCGCCAGTGTGGAACGGTTCAGCTCTTGCAGAAACGCTCGCTCAGCGGCACGGAGACGGGGTTGCAAGCGGCAGTTGCCCGACAAGCAGCAAGTGCCACCGGGTGCAAAGCAGTCGACCAGCGACTGTCCTTCCTCCAGAAGGTCGATAATTGCGCCAAGGCCGATTTCTCGGGGGTCTCGCGCCAGCATGGCGCCGCCCCCGCCGCCCCGGCGGGTAGATACGATGCCCGCCTGTGCCAGCTTCTGGATGATCTTCAGAAGGTGATGACGTGAAATTCCGAACTCATCCGCGAGTTCGGCCGTTGAAAAGCCCCGCTCCGGCTCGCTTGCCAGGCGCATCAGCGCCCGAAGGCCATAATCGGTGAAATAGGTGAGGCGCAAGATCCGGCTCCCCCGATCTAGATTGGCGCAACGTCCGTTTCGGAGCGGCAGGCAATGCCCGACTCCGTGATTACCGCATCAAGGGCAATGTCGTGCCATTGCGGGTAGATCGACGCGATTGCGGCGATGTCGAAGCCGACGCCAATGACGCGCGGCCGTCTGGGCATGGCGGCGAGCGTCCGGTCGTAGAAGCCGCCTCCAAATCCCAGGCGGTAACATTTCGGATCGAAGCCGATGACGGGCGCGATGACGATGTCGGGCAGAACCACGGCAGCATCCTCCCGCGGGACAGGGATATTCCAGATTCCCTTTTCGAGCTGCTCGCCTGGTTTCCATGCGCGAAAGATCAGCGGCTGCCCTAGCGAAATGACCACCGGCAGCGCCGCCGTGCCGCCTTGCCCGGAAATCCTCTTCAACAGTTCCCGCAGATCGGGCTCGCCCTTGAACGGCCAGTAGAAGCTGATGCAGCGCCCTTCGACAGGCCCGATCTCCGCCTGCATGTGTTCGAGGATCTTCTGGTTGAAGGCGCGACGGTCCTGCGAGGGGATCGCAATGCGGGCCGCGATCAGGCGCTTGCGTTCCGCCTTGCGCCAGCGCTGCACATCCGCTTCCTGACGAGCATCGCCGGAGGCAGCAAGGCCCATATAGGTCGGGTCGACTTCATGGGCGAAACAGGGCGGGGAGGCATATTCCCCGAAGCGCCCGTCCTTCGGGTTCTCGTCCTTCGGATTCATGTTCGCAGCTCCGCAGGCACGAGCAGGTCACCCTCTGGCCGGCGGAGCCGCTCTCCCGGACGCAGGAAGACGCCATTGAAGCCGGCGATCCCGAGTTCGAGGCTCTCGGCAATGCGGCGAGCATTGGTGGTGAAGATCTCGACGGCGGCCGGCGGGCAGATCTCCCGGGCTGTCTCCTCGAACAATTCCAGCCAGCGATCGAAATGGCGGCCATCTACCGGCAGGCCTTGATGCAGCGCCATGGGCTGGCCGCGATAGCGGCGCGATTTCAGGGCAACGGCAGACCAGAATGCGCACATGCGCTGCAGATGCGGCTCCCAGTCCCGGATCTTCGAATCGAATACGGGGCCCAGCAAGGCATCGGCTCGCACCCTCCCATAAAAGGTGCGGACGAGACGGTCGATCATCGCCTCATCTATGCCCGTGCGTATGGCCATCTGCGCGGCATTATCGGCTTCCAAGACCTGCCCTCCAATTGGTATTTAAAATACCCATTAGCACGCGGCACCTAGCTTCACAAGCACATGTCGAAATATGCGCTGCGTCGATCAGTCGCTCAATTTTTCCAGAAGGTATTCGCGTAAAAGGATCGCATGGTTGTGTTCCGTGTCCGAGCTTCCATAAAGCAAGGTCACGGGCCCGGATCTGACCCACTCCAGCACCTCGGCGACGAGCTCGCTGCGGTCATCGAGTTCGGCGCGGTATTCCTCCTGGAACCGGGTCCAGCATTCGGGATTGGCGTGATACCATTTGCGCAGCTCATGGCTGGGGGCGATTTCCTTGAGCCATTCATCGAGCCGGGCGCGGGTCTTTGACATTCCTCGTGGCCAGAGGCGGTCGACAAGGACCCGCTTACCGTCCGAATTGCGAAATGCCCGATAGATGCGCTTGACCTGGATGGAATGCGTGGCAGTCATCTTCCCGGCTCGCAGGATCGCGGCGCCGCGCATGAAATGCGCGACACCCGTGGTCTGAAATGGGATCACGCCGCCGGCTTCTCCTGTGCCGTGAGGCGGAGGCGGCTGTGATTACCCGGCTTCGTTCGCCGGAGATGCATTCAACTGGCCGTATTTTTCCTCGCCAAGCTTGTCCAGCAGGTCAATCTGCGTCTCCAAAAAGTCGATATGGCCTTCCTCGTCTGCAAGCAGCTCCTCGAACAGTTTCATCGAGACATAGTCGCCGGCATCATGGCAGATGTCGCGTGACTTCTTGTAGGAATCGCGTGCATCATATTCACCCTTCAGGTCGGCTTCCAGCACTTCCCGAAGAGTCTGGCCGATCCGCAGCGGAGCGACCTCCTGCAGGTTGGGATGACCTTCCAGAAACAGAATGCGTTCGATCAGGCGGTCGGCGTGATGCATTTCCTCGATGGATTCCTCGCGCTCCTTCTTTGCAAGCAACGAGAAACCCCAGTCGTCCAGCAACCTGTAATGAAGCCAGTACTGATTAACGGCTCCCAGCTCCAGAAACAGAGCCTCATTCAGCCGTTCGATTACCTTTGCGTCGCCCTTCATGCTGTGCTCCTGTCATGTCCGGAGCCAGCACCTTACCTTCAATCTGTCAGCAGGTGAAGTCAACAGGCGGACAATCACGCCGCACGAAGTCCTGCTTTCAGGGCCGCAAGGCGCCGTGCGTTCTCACGGCGCGTCTGTTCACGCTCGCGATTGATTTCGGACAGGCGCGTAACCAGCGTCTCGATCTCTGCCTGGGGCGTCTGGTGGCGCCGATGATATTCGGCCGTGACGCGAATGATGATATCGACGACGCCCGGAAAGCAACCGCAGCAACGCCCACGTTTCCCCATCTCGTGATAGACCTTCAATGGCACGATCAATTGCCACGGATCCTCGTCAAGCATCGAGACGATGACCTGCTCGATCTCGGATTCCTGTATGAGATTGCAATGACAGACGATCATGGCCCAAACCCACGAACACGCTGGAACGCCGACCGCACAATGTGCGTCTGCCAAAGCGGTTACCCAAACCGGACTTTACTTGTCAAGTTAAATTCGGGATTGCGACGCGAGGGCACCGTTTGCGCGTCTCCTCCCGATGCAGTGAGCCAGTGCCGTATCGCGCAATTTCCAGTTGCATGTCAGATTTGCCCGCAAAAGTTTAACGATTATCATCAATCACGTAAAAGATGTGGTGACGGACTTGCGTCGATTCAAGATCGCAACGGTATTCCAACGGACGGGATCACGGCCCCCGCGGCCTGCGCTTCTCGATCTGCCGGTGAGGAAAGGTTTTTGCGCCGGCCTGCGCGATAGGGGTTTTGCCTTCGCGCGCGAAACCCTATAAGGCCATCCCAGCCACTTCTAGAAAACCCGCATGGTCTGCCAGCCGCTCCCCCGCGGCGGCGGTTTTGCCGAGCCAGACGGACTTGCAGAATGCCGAAACGCACCGACATCCAATCCATCCTCATCATCGGCGCCGGGCCCATCATCATCGGGCAGGCCTGCGAGTTCGACTATTCGGGAACGCAGGCCTGCAAGGCATTGAAGGAAGAAGGGTACCGGGTCATTCTGGTCAACTCGAACCCGGCGACGATCATGACGGACCCGGAACTGGCCGATGCAACCTATATCGAGCCGATCACGCCGGAAGTCGTCGCCAAGATCATTGCCCGGGAACGCCCCGATGCGTTGCTGCCGACCATGGGCGGCCAGACCGCGCTGAACACGGCGCTGTCACTCCGGCGGATGGGAATTCTCGAACGATATGGCGTCGAGATGATCGGTGCCGACGCGGAAGCCATCGACAAGGCCGAGGATCGCGCGCTGTTCCGGGAAGCCATGGCGCGGATCGGCCTGGAGACGCCACGCTCCATGCTGGCCAACGCAACGAGCGTCAAGGAGGCAGACCGGAAGGAACATGAACGCCAGCGCGAGGCGCTCCGGGCGAATCTCACCGGAGAAGAACTCGATGCGGCGCTCGACCGTCTCGAAACGGAGTGGCAGCTGGGCGAGGCGGAGCGCAAGCAGCGCTACGTGAGCCATGCCCTCGCGGTTGCGGCCCAGGCGCTGGACGAAATCGGACTGCCGGTCATCATCCGGCCGTCCTTCACGCTTGGCGGCACGGGCGGCGGCATCGCCTTCAACCGGTCCGAATTCTTCGACATTGTCGAGCGGGGTCTCGATGCCTCGCCGACGACAGAGGTGCTGATCGAGGAATCCGTACTCGGCTGGAAAGAATACGAGATGGAGGTGGTTCGCGATCGCAACGACAATTGCATCATTGTATGCTCGATCGAGAATGTCGATCCGATGGGCGTGCATACTGGCGATTCGATCACGGTTGCCCCGGCCCTGACCTTGACCGACAAGGAATACCAGATCATGCGCAGCGCATCCATTGCGGTGCTGCGCGAGATCGGCGTCGAGACGGGCGGCTCGAACGTCCAGTTCGCGGTCAATCCTGCCAATGGCCGCCTGGTGGTCATCGAAATGAATCCCCGCGTGTCGCGCTCGTCGGCCCTTGCCTCGAAGGCGACCGGCTTTCCCATCGCGCGCATCGCCGCCAAGCTTGCCGTCGGCTACACGCTCGATGAGCTGGAGAATGACATTACCGGCGGCGCGACGCCGGCGTCGTTCGAACCGTCGATCGACTATGTGGTCACCAAGATTCCACGATTCGCTTTCGAGAAATTTCCAGGCGCCGAACCCGTACTGACAACGGCGATGAAATCGGTCGGCGAAGTCATGGCGATCGGACGTACATTCGCCGAATCGTTGCAGAAGGCGCTGCGCGGCCTGGAGACCGGTCTTACCGGCCTGGACGAGATCGAGATCCCGGGCCTCGGGCAAGGCGACGACCGCAATGCGTTGCGCGCGGCTCTCGGCACGCCGACCCCCGACCGGCTGCGCATGGTCGCACAGGCGATTCGGATGGGGATGCCGCTGGAGGCCGTCCACGAGAGCTGCTGGATCGACATGTGGTTCCTGGAGCAGGTCGAGGCCATTCTGCAGATGGAAGACCGGGTGCGCGCACATGGCCTGCCGCAGGACGCAGGCAATCTGCGGCAATTGAAGGCGATGGGCTTTTCCGACGCCCGTCTGGCATCGCTTGCCGGCTGCGAGGCGGACGAGGTGGCGGCGCTGCGGCGGAAGCTTGGCGTGCGTCCGGTCTACAAGCGGATCGATACCTGCGCCGCGGAGTTCGCCTCGCCCACCGCCTACATGTATTCGACCTATGAGGAGCCCTTTGCGGGAAGCCTGCGCTGCGAGGCGCAGGTCTCGGACCGGGACAAGGTCGTCATTCTCGGTGGCGGGCCGAACCGGATCGGGCAGGGAATCGAATTCGACTATTGCTGCTGTCATGCTGCCTTCGCGCTGCGCGATGCCAATTTCGAAGCCATCATGATCAATTGCAACCCGGAAACCGTATCGACGGACTATGACACGTCCGACCGGCTCTATTTCGAACCGCTGACCGCGGAGGATGTGCTCGAGATCCTGCATGTGGAGCAGGAGCGGGGGCGCCTGCGCGGCGTGATCGTCCAGTTCGGCGGCCAGACCCCGCTGAAGCTTGCCGACGCCCTGGAGAAGGCCGGCATTCCCATCCTCGGGACTTCGCCGGATGCGATCGACCTCGCAGAGGATCGTGACCGTTTCCAGAAGCTGCTCATCCGGCTCGATCTCCGGCAACCCAAGAACGGCATCGCCTATTCGGTCGAACAATCGCGCCTGGTAGCGGCCGAACTCGGCTTCCCGCTGGTCGTCCGCCCATCCTACGTGCTCGGCGGTCGCGCCATGCAGATCATCCACAGCGAAGAGATGCTGCAATCCTACCTGCTCGATACCGTGCCGGAACTGGTGCCGGAGGACATCAAGCAGAAATATCCCAATGACAAGACCGGTCAGATCAATACGCTGCTCGGCAAGAACCCGCTCCTGTTCGATACCTATCTTCAGGGTGCGATTGAGGTCGATGTCGATTGTCTCAGCGATGGGCAAGCGACGGATGTCTGCGGGATCATGGAGCATATCGAGGAAGCGGGGATCCATTCGGGCGACAGCGCCTGCTCGCTCCCTGTGCATTCGCTATCCAGAGAGACCGTATCGGAACTGGAACGCCATACCGCGGCGCTGGCACTGTCACTCAATGTCGGCGGGCTGATGAATGTGCAGTACGCCATTCAGGACGGCCGGATCTATGTGCTCGAAGTCAATCCGCGGGCCTCGCGCACCGTACCTTTCGTGGCGAAGACGATCGGTCGCCCGATTGCGAAGATCGCGGCGCGTGTCATGGCGGGCGAAACGCTTGCCGATGCCTATCGGGCCTATGGCGGACCAAGGGAAACTTCGCCACTTCGGCACATCGCCGTCAAGGAAGCGGTCTTTCCCTTTGCCCGCTTCCCGGGAGTCGATGTCCTGCTCGGTCCGGAAATGCGATCAACGGGGGAGGTGATGGGACTGGACCGGGAGTTCGCCCTTGCCTTCGCAAAGTCCCAGCTTGGCGCCGGGGTCGATCTGCCGCGGTCCGGGACGGTGTTCGTTTCCGTGCGGGATGGCGACAAGCCCGGCATCCTGCCTGCTGTCCAGCGACTTGCCGCAGAGGGGTTCACGGTTCTGGCAACGGGCGGCACGCAGCGTTTCCTCGCCGAGAATGGCGTTGCTTCCGAAAAGGTCAACAAGGTCCTGGAAGGACGGCCTCATATCGAGGATGCGATTCGCAACCGGCGCGTCCATCTGGTCTTCAATACCACGGATGGACACAAGGCACGTTCCGACTCCAAGTCGATCCGGTTGGCGGCGCTGATGCAGAAGATCCCCTATTTCACAACGATTGCGGGAGCGACCGCTGCCGCCGAGGCGATCCTTGCCTTGCGGGCGGGCAATCTGGAGGTGCGGCCCCTGCAGGATTACTTCAGGTGAGAGGAAAACCGCGCGGCGCCGGATCGCCAGCCTTGCAGCCGGCGCCGAATTGATCCATTAGGGTTCCGTTTGTTCACCCTGCAAGATCAAGGAACTCACGCCATGGCCTTTCTTGCCGATGCCTTAAGTCGCGTCGCGCCTTCCGCCACCATTGCTGTCAGCCAGAAAGCTCGCGAACTCAAGGCAGAGGGTCGCGATGTGATCGGATTGGGGGCCGGAGAGCCCGATTTCGATACGCCCGACAATATCAAGAATGCCGCCATCGAGGCGATTCGGCGGGGAGAGACGAAGTATCCGCCGGTCTCGGGCATCCCGCCCCTGCGCGAGGCAATCGCGGCGAAGTTCAAGCGCGAGAACAATCTGGAATACGGCGCAGCCGAAACCATTGTCGGCACCGGCGGAAAGCAGATTCTTTTCAATGCGTTCATGGCGACACTGAATCCGGGTGACGAGGTGATCATCCCGACACCCTACTGGGTCAGCTATCCGGACATGGTGATCCTGTGCGGCGGCACGCCTGTCTTTGCGCCGACCACCCTGCAAAGCGCATTCAAGCTGACGCCGGAAGGGCTGGAGCAGGCCATCACGCCGAAAACGAAATGGCTGGTCTTCAATTCGCCTTCCAACCCGTCGGGTGCAGCCTATACGCGCGACGAGCTCCAGGCGCTGGGCGAGGTGCTCCTGCGTCACCCTCAGGTCTGGGTCCTCGCGGACGACATGTACGAACATCTCACCTATGGCGACTTCTCGTTCCACTCCATGGCAGAGGTCACGCCGGAACTGAAGGCCCGTACCCTGACGATGAATGGCGTCTCCAAGGCCTATGCGATGACCGGCTGGCGGATCGGCTATGCAGCCGGGCCTTTGCAGCTCATCAAGGCAATGGACATGATCCAGGGCCAACAGACTTCGGGCGCCTGCACCGTTTCGCAATGGGCGGCCCTGGAAGCGCTGAACGGGCCGCAGGATTTCGTCGTCCGCAACAAGAAGATCTTCCAGGGCCGGCGCGACCTGGTCGTCTCCATGCTGAACCAGGCTCGCGGCATCGAATGCCCGGTGCCCGAAGGCGCGTTCTACGTGTACCCGTCCTGCGCGGACCTGCTCGGCAAGAAGTTGCCTTCCGGAAAGGTGATCGAGACGGATGAGGATTTCGTGACCGGCCTGCTTGAGGCAGAGGGCGTTGCCGTAGTGCATGGATCGGCCTTCGGATTGGGGCCGAATTTCCGAATCTCCTACGCGACTTCCGAGGATTTGCTCGAGGAAGCCTGCAAGCGGATCCAGCGTTTCTGCGCCGAATTGCGCTAGGGATTGCGCAATACGAAGCGGCCGGCAAGTTCGAGAAAGACTTGCCGGGCGACGGCAGCCGTGGTTCGATAGGTAGCTGCCGGTGAAGCAGGAGAGGGCCGGCGGCGAGGATTGCGGCCGCAGCCTTGTACTGTCAGGCGGAACCATCGCAAAGCGACTCCACTTGCAGGAGCACCGGCCGTGACCGGCCATGTCGCACAAGGAGGAGAACGCAATCATGGGAAATCGCGCAGGAGAACGACGCAAGGGACCGAAATGCATTGCGCTCGTCGGGCCATTCTCCAGTGGCAAGACGACGTTGCTCGAAGCCATACTCGCGCGCACCGGCGCCATTCCCAAGCAGAACGCGGTTGCCTCCGGCAATACGGTCGGAGACCATTCGCCCGAGGCCCGGGCGCACCAGATGAGCGTCGAGGCAAGCGTGGCCTCGACCAGCTTCATGGGCGAGAGCCTGACCTTCATCGACTGTCCAGGCTCGATCGAATTCGCATTCGAGGCGGAGCCGGTGCTGGCTTGCTGCGATCTCGCCATCGTCGTGGCCGAAGCCGACGAGAAGAAGATCCCGGCGCTGCAGCTCATCATGCGCAAACTCGAACAGCAGGGCATTCCGCGCATGCTGTTCCTCAACAAGATCGACAAGGCGGAGCTTGGCGTGCGCGACGCACTCAAGCTTCTGCAGCCGGCGAGCGTCCATCCGCTTCTGCTCCGGCAAATCCCGCTGCGCAAGGATGGCATCGTCATTGGCTCGATCGATCTGGCGCTGGAGCGAGCCTATATCTGGCGCGAGCATGCGACCGCCGAGGTTGCCCCAATCCCGGATGAAGAGAAGGCGCGCGAACTGGAAGCCCGCTACCAGATGCTGGAGCGGCTTGCCGATCATGACGACGCGCTCCTCGAACAGCTGCTCGAGGAAGTCGAGCCGCGGGAAGAGGAGGTGTTCGACGATCTGGCCGCGGACCTGCGCGAAGGCGCCGTCACGCCGGTCCTGATCGGTTCGGCGGAACGGGGGAACGGCATCCTTCGTCTTCTCAAGGCGATCCGGCACGATGCGCCGGACTATTCCGATACGGCCCGGCGCCTCGGCGCGGACAGGCTGGCCTCCCCGGTGATCCAGATCGCCAAGACCTGTCACACGCCGCATGGCGGCAAGCTCTCGATTGCGCGAGTGCTGGCAGGCAAGGTCTCCGACGGGATGGAACTGCAGACGGCAGACGGCCGGCTCGACAAGGTCTCCGGCCTCTACCGCATGCTGGGCAAGGAACAGACCCGGCTGTCGGAGGCAGAGGAAGGCGAGACCGTCGCGCTCGGCAAGCTCGACCAGGCCAGGACCGGAGATACGCTGGGCCCGGCAAAGGGACAGGTCGTGCCGCTCGCCGAGCTGGAGATTCCCAATACGGTTTTCTCGATGGCGCTGCGGCCAAGGGAACGCAAGGACGAGGTAAAGCTGTCCTCGGCGCTGGTGCGCCTGGCCGAGGAGGATCCGTCGCTGAAACTCGAATTCGTGCAGGATTCCGGCGAGACCATCCTGTCCGGCCATGGGGAGATGCATCTGCGGGTGACGCTGAAGCGGCTGGAAGGCAAATACCAGATCGGCGTCGAGTCCAGCCCGGCGGAGATCCCCTATCGCGAAACGATCACCCGCAGCGCCACGCAGCGCGGCCGCCACCGCAAGCAGTCCGGCGGGCACGGCCAGTTCGGCGATGTCGTGCTCGAAATCCGGCCCCTGCCGCGCGGCGCCGGCTTTGAATTCACCGACACGATCACCGGCGGCGTGGTGCCAAAGCAATATATCCCTTCGGTCGAACAGGGCGTGCGCGAGTTCATGAAATGCGGCCCGCTCGGATTTCCGATGGTCGACCTCGCCGTCAACCTGTCGGATGGATCCTATCACAGCGTCGACTCCTCCGACATGGCCTTTCAGCAGGCCGCCAGGCTGGCGATGAAGGAGGGCGTCGCAGCGTGCAAGCCGATCCTGCTCGAACCGATAATGAAGGTCGAGATCGCAACGCCTTCCGAGGCGACCGCCAGGGTCACGGCCATCATCCCGCAGCGGCGCGGCCAGATCCTCGGTTTCGATGCCCGGCCGGGTTGGGAAGGCTGGGACGTGGTCGAAGCGCTGATGCCGCAGGCCGAAATGCGCGACCTGATCATCGAACTGCGCTCGGCGACGGCAGGGGTCGCGACCTACAAGGCAAGCTACGACCACATGGCCGAGCTCACCGGACGGCTCGCCGACGAGGTCATGCAGCGCAACGGCAAGGCAGCATGACACTCGCCCGGCGAGACCGACCACTCTCAGGAGGTACTGGACATGGTCAGCATCCATCGCAAGCCCGGCTGGGCGATCGAAGAGCGGGAAGCCACGCCGGAAGCAGTCTATTTCGATCGCCGCGCATTTCTCGGCGCGGCGGCGGCAACGCTCGCATTGCCAAGGCGGGCCGCTGCGCAAGAACTGGACCCGTCGGAAGGGCTCTATCCTGCGCCGCGCAATGAACGATACCGGATCGACGGCACGCTGACGCCGGAAGAAATCAACAGCCGCTTCAACAATTTCTACGAGTTCGGCTCGCACAAGGGCATCGCGCCGGCAGCCCGCAAACTGCCTCTCCGGCCCTGGGAAATCGCCATTGACGGCTTGGTGGAACAATCGCAGACGATCGCCATCGACGATCTCCTGCGACAGGTGGAGCTTGAGGAACGGGTCTATCGCATCCGTTGCGTGGAGGCCTGGGCAATGACCATTCCCTATACAGGCTTTCCGTTGTCGCGACTGGTCGAACTGGCGCGGCCGCTCTCCGCGGCGAAATATGTCCGCTTCGAAACCTTCCTCGATCCATCGGTGGCCAGCGGGCAGAAACAGGGCTGGTATCCATGGCCCTATGTCGAGGGCGTGACCCTTGACGAAGCGGCCAATGAACTCGCCTTCCTCGTGACCGGCGCTTATGGAAAGCCTCTGGCGCACCAGTTCGGCGCGCCGATCCGCCTGTCCTTGCCATGGAAATATGGATTCAAGTCCATCAAGTCCATCCGGCGAATCAGCTTTACCGAAGATCGGCCGCGCAGTTTCTGGGAGGAAATCGCGCCTTCGGAATATGGCTTCTGGGCAAATGTGAATCCGCAAGTGCCGCATCCGCGCTGGAGCCAGGCGACCGAGCAGATCCTGCACACGCGCGAGACCGTACCGACGCAGATTTTCAATGGCTATGGCGAGTTCGTCGCCGACCTCTATGCAGGCCTCGAAAACGAGCCGCTCTACATGTGAAGAAAGAGAAAGGCCGGATGCGTGCTCATCCGGCCTTTAGTTCGGGAACCGGGGGGCGATTCCCGTATGTCGATGCCGTTAATGGGAGGAGGAACACAACATCGACGTGCTTCATATGTTAATTAGCGGCGCAGAATGCAAGTCCATCACCCGCATTCCTGCCATGCGTCCATTGCATGGCAGATCCGTGAGCCTGACAGGTCAGCGCGCGCCTTCGCACGCCTCCCAGGCGAGGGCGTCGATATGGGCCAGAACCTCGTC